>NZ_RAWB01000227.1 GCF_003612055.1 Corallococcus llansteffanensis | reverse complement strand
CCGTGGCAGTACCGGGGCATCGTGACGAGCACGCTGTATTCGATGCGGCTGTTGGGTGGTTCGCTGGCGGTGGCGGCGCTGTCCCTGGCGCGGGGGCACTTCGCGCTGCAGTTCGCCATCGCCGCGGGGCTCACGACCGTCGCGGCGCTGGGGATGGCTTTGGCGGCACCGGGGCGGGAGGGCAACTTCGCGCGCGAGTAGGGCGCTACACTTCGGTGAAGTGCATGCCGGTGGCGCCGGTGCGCTCCAGTGCGGTCTTGAGGTCTTCGGAGACGATGAGGGCGACCTTCCAGCCCCAGGGGCGGAAGATCTGGGTGCCGCCTACCTTCGACTTGTCGATGCGCATGCCGTAGACGGAGCGGTACTCGCCGATCCTCTCCGGCTGACCGTGCTTCGCTTCCCAGAAGCGGATCTCCTCGGAGGCCTGCTCATTGATGCAGCGGATGAGCTTGGTCGCGACCAGAAGGACGTACTGATCCGGGTGCTTCGGGATGTCGACGGGGATGAGCTGCACGTCGTCGGCAGCCTGCTCCATGAGCACGTTCGCGAGCTTGACGTGGATGATGGGCGTCAGGCCCACGGGTATCAGGGAGAAATCCAGCGGCCTGCCTGCTTCGCTGAGACGAACGGTCAGGCGACCCTCGACGTGGACAGGACGTCCCTTCCCGAACATCCAGGGATCCTCTTCCTCATGACGTAGCTCGTTCCAGGGTGGCTCCAGAAGCCAGGTGCCGTCCTGGACGTCCTCCGAGAGTTCGAAAAATCGAGCAGCCATGCGCGGTATCTAGCGCCCCTTGGGCGAGGTCAGGAGCCTATTGATGGTGGTGCCCGCCGTAGAGGCCTCTTCGGCCAGTTCCTGAAGCACGCCTGTCAGCGCCTGGCGACAGCTCACCACGGTACGGCAGCCTTGCATGGCTGAGGTTATCCGCTGCATCACCAGCTCATGGTACGCGCGCGGGTGAGGTCCCTGATGGCCTTTGACCACGACAATGTTTTCAGGGTCCTTCAAGTCCATCCCAGCTTGCTTGAAAAGGTCCCTGAACCTTTGTGTCCACGGCCCACCGTTGTTGGAGGACTTCTCGTTCCGGAGGGTGGCCAGATGATGGCGCTGGGGAGGCCCACGGCGCGATGACATCGCGAGCGCGTTGGGCGCGAGCGCCACGGTGAATCCCTCGGCCGTCATCGCCACGGAGCGCACGCTTCCCAGGGCGACGTATTGGAACCCCGCCTGTGTCTCCACCGCGAGCGCGGCCTGCGCGGACCCCGGCAGCCCCTGCACCTTCGTCGCGAGCCCCGCCGTATTGCCCACGGCCGCGGTCGCCAGCATCACGAAGATTCGCGCCGCGTTCTCGCCCAGCACCTCCCCGTAGGCTTCACCCGCGTCGCGCACCTCGACGAATGTCGTGGCCTGGTCCACGTGGCGCACCAGGCTCACCCACCCGTCGAGGATGCGCCACACCGTGTCCACGCCCAGGTACGCAATCGCCGTGGCCGTCATCAGGGCGGCGAGCCCCTTGGACACGGGCTCTGGCAGCGCCCAGAGCAACAGGTACATCGTCACGGCGGAGGTCACCGTGGCCAGCACCGCCTGGGGATTCGCCAGGTCTTCCAGGGCCTCGGACGTCTCGCGCCACACCGAATCCATCGCGACCGCCATCGCCAGCGCATAGCGGCCGTCGCTTCCCAACAATGGCCCCTCTTCCAGCAGCCGCAGGCAATCCCCCTCCTGCTTCTTGTGGGCGCACCAGCGCTTGTAGCCGCGCGTCAGGTCGTCGGAGGCATCCAGCAGGTGCAGGTCGCGCACCTCCTGCTCGCCCAGGGGAACAATCTGCCGGGTCCGCGCCCTGAAGCCATACAGGCCGCTGCGCTCGGGCAGCCCGAACAGCTCGCGGGCCTCCCGCAGGGGATGGGCAGATGGCCGGACCTCCCGTGCGAGCGTCTCCACGGCCGTCTTGAATTCGTCATCCCCGAGCCGGGCCGCGGCGGGCGAGGCCCCTTCGACCTCGCGTGGCGTGACGACGCTCCGAACGCCATCGTCCGTCTCCAGGCTCACGACCCGCGTCGTCGCACAGCCTGACACGAGCATTCCCAGCAGCAGCGCCCACTCCAGCCGCTTCATGTCCGCCTCGCAGTCAGGGCGTCACGGTAACAGCTCTCAAAGAGTGCGTGCTTGGGCGCTATACCTCGGTGAAGTGCATGCCGGTGGCGCCGGTGCGCTCCAGTGCGGTCTTGAGGTCTTCGGAGACGATGAGGGCGACCTTCCAGCCCCAGGGGCGGAAGAGCTGGGTGTCGCCTACCTTCGACTTGTCGATGCGCATGCCGTAGACGGAGCGGTACTCGCCGATCCTCTCCGGCTGACCGTGCTTCGCTTCCCAGAAGCGGATCTCCTCGGAGGCCTGTTCATTGATGCAGCGGATGAGCTTGGTCGCGACCAGGAGGACGTACTGGTCCGGTTGCTTCGGGATGTCGACGGGGATGAGCTGCACGTCGTCGGCAGCCTGCTCCATGAGCACGTTCGCGAGCTTGACATGGATGATGGGCGTCAGGCCCACTCCCGCCAGCGAGAAATCCTGGGGCCTTCCAGGCTCAAGGATGGGAACCCGGAGGCGGTCTGTCAGGTGAACCGGCTCTCCCTCTCCGAACATCCAGGGGTTGTCGACCTCTATCGAGTTCATATCGGCAGGGTCGTCCAGGTACCAATTTCCCTCCTGAACGTCCGCTCCCAGGTCAAAGAATCGAGCAGCCATATTGTTGGTACTCAGCGTGCCTTGCGTGATGTCAGAAGATTGTTGAGGAGTGTTCCCGGGGCATTGGCTTCCTTGGCGAGATCCTGAAGCGCACTCGTCAGGGCCTCGCGACATTGCACCACGGTCCGGCAGGTTCTTGTGGCACTGCTCAACCGCCTCATCACGAGCTCATGGTATTCCCGTGGATGCGGCCCCCGGTGCCCCTGGACCTCCACGATGTTCTCCGGGTCCTTCAGCTCCATTCCAGCCTTCTTGAAGAGCTTCCGGAAGATCGGTGTCCACGGCCCACCGTTGTTGGAGGACTTCTCATTCCGGAGGGTGGCCAGATGATGGCGCTGCGGAGGCCCACGGCGCGATGACATCGCGAGTGCGTTGGGCGCGAGCGCCACGGTGAATCCCTCGGCCGTCATCGCCACGGAGCGCACGCTTCCCAGGGCGACGTATTGGAACCCCGCCTGTGTCTCCACCGCGAGCGCGGCCTGCGCGGACCCCGGCAGCCCCTGCACCTTCGTCGCGAGCCCCGCCGTATTGCCCACGGCCGCGGTCGCCAGCATCACGAAGATTCGCGCCGCGTTCTCGCCCAGCACCTCCCCGTAGGCTTCACCCGCGTCGCGCACCTCGACAAACGTCGTGGCCTGGTCCACGTGGCGCACCAGGGTCACCCAGCCGTCCAGGATGCGCCACACCGTGTCCACGCCCAGGTACGCAATCGCCGTGGCTGTCATCAGGGCGGCGAGCCCCTTGGACACGGGCTCCGGCAGGGCCCAGAGCAACAGGTACATCGTCACGGCGGAGGTCACCGTGGCCAGCACCGCCTGGGGACTCGCCAGGTCTTCCAGGGCCTCGGACGTCTCGCGCCACACCGAATCCATCGCGACCGCCATCGCCAGCGCATAGCGGCCGTCGCTTCCCAACAACGGCCCCTCTTCCAGCAGCCGCAGGCAATCCCCCTCCTGCTTCTTGTGGGCGCACCAGCGCTTGTAGCCGCGCGTCAGGTCGTCGGAGGCATCCAGCAGGTGCAGGTCGCGCACCTCCTGCTCGCCCAGGGGAACAATCTGCCGGGTCCGCGCCCTGAAGCCATACAGGCCGCTCCGCTCGGGCAGCCCGAACAGCTCGCGGGCCTCCCGCAGGGGATGGGCAGATGGCCGGACCTCCCGTGCGAGCGTCTCCACAGCCGTCTTGAATTCGTCATCCCCGAGCCGGGCCGCGGCGGGCGAGGCCCCTTCGGCTTCAACCGGCGTGACGACGGTGCGAACGCCGTCGTCCGTCTCCAGGCTCACGACCCGCGTCGTCGCGCAGCCCGACACGAGCATTCCCAGCAGCAGCGCCCACCCCAGCCGCTTCATGTCCGCCTCGCAGTCACTTCCGCCGCGGCGGCACGCTAACAGCAAACCCGGGCCCGCTCAGCGGGGCTCGCCCAGCTCCCGGAGGAAGAACCGACGGATGTCGTCCAGGTAGTACCGACCTTCGGGCCCGTTGGGGCTGTGTCCCTCACCGGGCATGATCAACAGGTCGAAGTGCTTGTTCGCGCGCACCAGCGCCTGGGCCATCCGCATCGTCGTGGACAGCGACGCATTCACATCGCTGGTGCCGTGCATCATCTTCAGCGCCCCCTGGAGCTTCCCCGCAAGCGCCTCATTGGAGCCCGCCGCGTAACCCTCCGGATTCTCCGCGAGCAGGCCCATGTTGGGCTCGTTGATGAGGGCTTCCTCCGTCAGCGCACCCGGTGCTCCCGCGTAGCCTGCCTTGAAGAACTCCGGCGCTGTCAGCATCCCCCGCAGCGCGAAGTAGCCGCCCCAGGAATGGCCATGGATGCCCACCCGCTCCAGGTCCATATAGGGCCGGCTCGCGCCCGCCTGCTTCAAGGCCGCTACGTGGTCCGGAATCTCCGTCTGGCCCACGCGCCCGTAGTTCACGTCCTGGAACGCCTTGCTCCGCCCCGGCGTACCCCGCGCGTCCAGCACCATGACGACGAACCCGAGCTGTGCCATCGAATGGGCGACGAACGACTCGACGCTACCCGCATACCCCCAGGGCACCACCGTCGTGAACGGTCCCGCGTAGATGATGTCGAGCACCGGGTAGCGCTTCTTCGGGTCGAAGTCCCACGGCTTGTACAGCACGCCATACAGCGGCGTGGTGCCGTCTGCCGCCTTGACCGTGAGCGGCTCCGGCGGTGTGTAGTGCAACGCCGCCAACGCGCTCGCGTCCGCCTTCGCGTAGCGGAAGGACGCCCGCCCGTCCGTCGAGGCGACATCCCAGACCCTCGGCTGCGTCCGGGTGGAGTGCCCATCCACGAAGTACCGCGTGGAGGGAGACATCACCACCCGGTGCACTCCGGGCTCCGGGGACAGGCGCTTCAGGTCTCCTCCCGTCATGGCCACCCGGTACACAAGCCGGTCATACGGAGCCTCACGCTCCGCGGAGGCCAGCGCGAAGACGGTGTCTCCCTTGGGCGCCACGCCCAACACCGCGTGGACCGGGAACGGGCCCCGGGTGACCTGCCGCACGAGCTTGCCCGAATAGTCATACAGATAGACATGACGCCAGCCGTCCCGCTCCGACATCCAGAGGAAGTGCTGGTTGTCCGGCAGGGGCTTCACCTGCCGAGACCACCCCTCCACCGCGAAGTCGAGCGCCCCCACGAACGTCTCCGGGCGCTCCTCCCGCAGCACGTGCCGGCGCTGGCCCGTCGTCGGCTCCACCGCCACCAGGTCCAGCCGCTTGCCGTCCCGCGAGAGCTGGAGCACGAGCGCCTCCCGTCCGTCCGGACGCCAGCCCGCGAACCATTCATAGCCCTCCGTCTCCGCGCGCGGCACGGCCACCACCTGCCCCGACTCCACCGCGATGACGTGCAGCTCCGCGCGCATCAGGGGCGTGCCTGTCTTGGAATAGGGCGCCCAGGTCACCTTCTCCAACGCCGTGCTGTAGTCGACCAGCGGAAGCTGGTGCATGCCCCGGGTGTCCTCGCGCCAGACCGCCAGGAACCGACCCTGGGGCGACCACGCCGACTCGGGCACCCGCCACGCGTTGTCCTCCGTGCCGGTGCGCTCCACCCGGACCTTCCCCTGAGCGTCCACCACCGCGAACCCGGCCTCCCGTTGCTCCGCGACCGCCTTGCCATCCGGCGACAGGGCATTTCCGGGAACGAGCGACAGCGCGACCGGATCCGTGGGCGCGAGCGCCACGACGCGGCGGTCGGTCAGGCCCAGCGTGAACGCCTTTCCCTGCACGGAAAAGGCAATCCCTCGCGCATCAGGCATGAGCGTGAAGGGCATGAAGCCAGACACCGTGGGCGGCTTCCCGAGCAGCTGCGTGAGCTGGGTGCGCAGCACCTCCGGTGGCAACAGGGGCTGCTGGGTCTTCCGCTGCGCATCGACCAGCACCCAGGTCTCCCGATACGGGTCGACCATGGACCAGTACACGAACCGTTCGCCCTCGGGCAGCCACCGCGGTGGGCTCAGGGTGTCGCGGATGCGATCCGGCAACCGGAACGAGGCATGGGAGAAGTCGAGCCGCTCCTGGAGCGGATCCGCCATCACCCTCGAGGGCGCGAACAAACCCATTCCAATCAGGAGCAGGAACGTGACATGGGCACGCGACGCGAAGCCGCCACGGAGGCAAACAGGAGGTGTCATGGGCACTTCCAGGGACAGCGAGGGAAGGGGAACGTCAGGTCATCCGGCGCGGTGTCGGGGATGAGGCGCCAAGCAGCTCCGCGAGCGTCTTCAACCCCCGCTCCAGCTCCGCGCGGGAGCTGGCCGCGCCCAGCGAGACCCGGAGCGCATTGGGCGCATGGCCCGGCCGGGCCGCGAACAGGTGCCCCGGACCCAGGAGCACATCCCGCGCGGCGGCCTGTTCGACCAGCTCCGTGGCCCGGCGGTGCTCGGGAATGGGCATCCACAGGAAGTACGCGGTGGCATGCGCGATATACGGGTGGCCCTTCAACACGGACGCCGCCAGGGATTGCCGGGCCGTGGCTTCGGCCCGCCGTGCGTCGCGGAGTGCCTCGGCCGTGCCGTCGGAAATCCACTGCGACGCAATCTCATTCAACAGCGGCGACCCGGACCAGACCGTCGCCGCGGCCGCATGCTCCAGCGCCCGGCGGGCCTCGGCGGGGGCCCGGATGAAACCCACGCGCAACGCGGGCAGGGTCGCCTTGGACAGACTTCCAATGTGATACGTCCGCCCCGGGTCCAGCGCGACGAGCGGCGGCGGCGCCTTCGCGACGAGCGGCGCCAGCGCTCCATTCTCGATGATCGTCACGCCGAACTCACGGCAGACCTCCACGAGCGCCTGCCGCCGCTTCAACGGCATGATCGCCGTGGTCGGGTTGTGATTCGTCGGGGTGCAATAGAGCACCCGGGCACCGCTCTTCCGGCAGGCCTCCGCGAGCGCCTCCGGAATCAGCCCGTCCTCATCGAGCGCCACCGGATGCGTGGGCAGCCGGAGCCACTCCGCCGCGCTGAGGACCCCCGGATAGGTGATGTCCTCCACCAGCACGCCCTCGGGCGTCGCCAGCAATGACAACAGCATCAGGGTGCCATGCTGGGCCCCGCCGCACACCGTGACCTCCCCGGTGGACGCAGGCACCCCCGCGAGCCCGAGCCAGCGTGCCCCCGCCTCCCGCTGGGACTCGGAGCCCGCGTGCGCCTGATAGCCACTGAGCGCGGCCAGGTCCGCGCGTCCCCCCAGGCGCGTCAGCGCGGCGGCGAGCGACAGGTGCCCCAGGTCCCCGGGCACGATGGGCACCGCCGTGGGGCCCAGGTCGATGCGCGTCCGGTCAAGCTGCGGCGAGTAGGGGTCCGCCTCCGTCAAATCCCTCACGAACGTCCCGTTCCCCACCTGGCTGCGGATGAGCCCCCGCCGCTCGGCTTCGGCATATGCCCGCGTCACCGTCCCCAGGGACGCCTCCACCGTGGCCGCCAGCTCCCGGTGCGTCGGCAGCCGGTCCCCCGCGCGCAGCCTTCCGGCGCTGATGTCCGCCGCGAGCGCGTCGACGAGCGCCGCATACAGCGGCCCGCCGGAGCGTTTCAGGCGCGGCTTCCAGGTGGAGCGGGTCATGGACTTCCTTGGGACGGAGGCGTCATGGGACGCAACACGGATTGTACCATGACAATTCCCGAGGCGTACCCATCCAGGTGCCGGGAGCTCCCCCGCGGGCTCAGTCCTCCGTGAGGAGGAGGCTCCAGAGCAGCACCTTCTTCTTGCCGGGCGGCCGGTGCAGGCAGCGGACCGGGCCGTCCTGGGACGCGACGAACACGATGGCGCCGGAGTGCTGGTTGGCGAAGACGGCCGCGGCGCGGTGGCGCGAACCATGCTGGCTGATGGGGTAGTGCGGCCCGGGCCGCCCCTGGAGCGTGCGCGCTTCGAAGACCTGCGGCGGACCGCTGCGCGGGATGGCGATCTGATACCCCGCGCAGAGCACCTCCAGCTCCGGCCCCAGCACCAGCGCGTTGTCCACCGCGGTGAACTGCCCGATGCTCTCCACCAGCGCCTGGAAGTCGCTCTCGGTCACCTTGTCGTCGTGTTCGGCGGCGGCCTTCTTCAGCTCCGGGTCCTCTGGCGCCTCCGCCCCGGCGGCCCGCCCGGCCTCCGCGCGCCACGCGCCGTTGATGAGGTCCGCCCGCGCCTGCACGAAGCGCTTCAACCGCTCGCGCAGCAGCGAGCCCTGCTCGGGCGGCAGGCTGTACTTGCCGCGCGTGCGGAAGCGCTCCATGTCGTGCTGCTTGGGCAGGAAGGCAATCAGCCCGCCGTGGTGCAGCGTCCCCATCTTCCGGATGAGGCCCTGCACCGCGTTGGACACGTACCACTCGCGGTTGCCGCCCATCAGCGGCTGCACCTTCGGCAGCGACTCCACCAGCGTGGCGCACTGCTCCAGCAGCGCCGAGCGCACCGCGCTGTCCTCGTGGAAGAGCAGGTCGTGCAACGCCACGCGCCGCCCCGGGGGCACTGGCGCGCCCTGCTCGTAGCGGAACACCTCGCGGCCCTGGGTGCTCACCACCAGGTGCCCCGGCTCGGGCGCGTGGAGGATGAAGACGTCCTCCTCGCCCTCGGCGTGGAACTCCGTGTACTCCACCCGTCGCGCCAGCCCCTGGATGCGCAGCTTCCCGTCGCGCGGCCCCACCACCACCGCCGTGCGCGGCAGGTGCGCGGCGGGCGCCAGCTTCACCAAGGCCTCCACGCTGAAGTCGGTGATGCTCGACTTGGGCTCCAGCGGCAGCGTCTCCCACGCCTGCCGTTGGCCCCGGGCGCCGCCGATGAAGACCGTCTCCCGCACCGCCTGCAGGCCCGGCAACCCCTGCGCGTGGTAGGCGATGCGCACGCGCGTGGCCTCGCCTTCCTCCCGGCCCAGGCTCGCGAAGAACACCGTGTCCGCCAGGACGACCAGCAGGCGCAACGTCGGCTCGGCCACGGGCGTCTTGGCGAACTGGCGCAGCCAGCTGCGCAGGGCTTCTCCGGGATATTGCAGGCCGGGTTCATCCATCGGGCGCGCAGCATACCCACGCCTTCTGGCTTCCCGGAGGAAGTCCCGCTCCCGCCGCATCGCGGCGTCGGCTTTCCAGCCCCGCGAGGAAGCAGGCCCGACCTGTAGCACCGCCGGCGCCGCGGGACGGGCGAGGTCGTCACTCCGCGGGAGCGCGAACAGCGAGACCTCCGCGTCCAGGGCCGTCGTCATTCTTCGATGAGCGGCTGGAGCGTGCCGAACCGCTCCACGCCCTGGTCCAGTGCCGAGCGCACCGCGTGCATCAGCGCGCCATCCGACATCCGCCGCACCACCACGAGCCGGGTCGCCACGAAGGACGGCGCGCCCCCCAGTCGCTCCTCCAGCGCCTCCAGGGTGTGCACGGTGAGCACGAAGCGGCGCCCGTCTCGCAGCCGCACCTCCAGGTCCCGGGAGCCCTGGAAGGGCAGGTCCGGGTCGTCGGCGACGAGCAGGGAGGCGATCCGCTCGTCCTCGGTGTCGATGGACCGCATGCCTGTCCGCTCCCGCGCGCGTCGTCGCATGCCTGGGACGATGGGGACCCCCACCCGCGCCTACAACCCGTCCAGCGGATCCGCCCCCGGAGGCGGACAGCCCCTGGCCCCCAGGGGCAAGGCGGAGGGCAGGGCGGCGGGCAGGAGACGCCACGGGGGACAAGACGAACGGCTGGCGCGGGTGTATGGCCGGACCTCCCATGCCCGAGCCGTCCACACTGTCCACCTGGGGCCTGCCCGGGATGTTCTTCGTCGCGATGCTCGCGGGCTCCGTGGTGCCGGTGCCCTCCGAGGCGATGCTCGCCGCGCTCATCTACAATGGCACCCCGCCGGTGACGGCCACCGTCGTGGCCACCGTGGGCAACGTGCTGGGCGCCGTGACGCTCTACATCCTGGGCCAGTGGGTGTCGCGCGGCGGCGGCGGGCCCGTGGGGCGCTGGTTCTCGCGGCGGAGGGCGAAGGAAGGCCCCCGCATGCAGCGCATCGAGGCGAACCTGCGCACCTGGGGCGCCCCCGCGCTCCTCATGTCCTGGCTGCCCATCCTGGGTGACGCGTTCGTCATCGCCGGCGGCTTCGTGGGCGTCCGCCCCGTGCCGTTCGTCTTCTTCGTCACCCTGGGCAAGGGCATCCGCTACGCCTTCGTCGCGCTGTCCACCACCGCCGCCATGTAACATTGTGAAATATGACCCGGGGTGCTTGACGCCCGGTTCACGCAACGTTTCAAAGATTGTGACGGATAAACGCGCAGGGCGTCGTGTACGCGGAATACTGCGTGCGCGGCGCTGCCGTGACGTCCCAATCCCCTACGGCTCCTGGTTCTCCCGGGAGCAGGATGAAACATCGTGAGCCTGAAACAAGACCTCTTCCGGCGTCCTGCCGGTTCCTGGCGAGCGTGGTCCTTCACGTTGGTGTGCGCGGCGCTGACCGCGTGCGGCGGGCCGGTGGAGTCAGAGGCGTCTGACGAGGCCTCTCCGGAGGTAGCGACGCGCGAGGACGGGCTGGCCAACGTGCGGCTGCGCCTGATGGCGGCCAACCTGAGCAGCGGCACCGGCCAGGACTACGACCCGGGCCACGGCATCCGCATCTTCCAGGGCACCGACGCGGACGTCGTGATGATCCAGGAGTTCAATTACAAGACGGACTCTGCGGCGGACATCCGCAGCTTCGTCGACACCGCGTTCGGCACGGGCTTCTCGTACTTCCGTGAGGCCGGGGCGCAGATTCCCAACGGCATCATCAGCCGCTACCCCATCGTGGCGGCCGGTGAGTGGGACGACACGCAGGTGTCCAACCGGGACTTCTCCTGGGCACGCATCAACATCCCGGGCCCCAAGGACCTGTGGGTGGTGAGCGTGCACCTCTTGACGACCAGCTCCTCCGTCCGCAACACGGAGGCCTCCAACCTGGTGAAGTTCATCAACGCCAACGTGCCCGCGGGGGACTTCCTGGCCATTGGCGGCGACTTCAACAGCGGCAGCCGCAGCGAGGCTCTCTTCAGCACCTTCTCCCAGGTGGTGTCGACGGCGTCGCCGTACCCGGCGGACCGCAATGGCAACACCAACACCAACGCGGGCCGCAACTCGCCGTATGACCACGTGCTGGTGGACAGCGACCTGCGCGCCTACCAGACGTCGGTCGTCATCGGCTCCAGCACCTTCGCCAACGGGCTGGTGGCGGACACGCGCGTGTACTCGCCCCTGTCGGACATCTCTCCCGCGCTGTCGGGCGACAGCGGCGCCTCCGGCATGCAGCACATGGGCGTCATCAAGGACTTCCTCGTCCCGGGGGACGGCACGACCTCCAGCGCGGTGACGGTGCTGTCTCCCAACGGCGGTGAGAGCTGGGTGGGCGGCTCCTCGCACACCATCACCTGGAGCTCGTCCGGCGTCTCCAACGTGAAGGTGGAGTACTCGCTGAACGGCTCCACCTGGTCGTCCGTGGCGGCGAGCACGGGCGCGTCCTCCGGCGGCGTGACGTGGACGGTGCCCGGCAGCGCCAGCACCAACGCCTGGGTGCGGGTGAGCGACGCGAGCGACGCCTCCGTCAACGACCTGAGCAACGGCGCCTTCGCCATCACCACCGGCGGTGGTGGCGGCACCGGCCAGGTGTTCATCAACGAGGTGCTGCTGAACGAGGCGGGCTCGGACGTGAACGGGGAGTTCGTGGAGCTGGTCAACACCGGCACCGCGGCGGTGGACCTGAGCGGCTGGTCGGTGTCGGACAGCGCGAGCGTGCGCCACACCTTCGCCAGCGGCACGACCGTGGCGGCGGGCAAGGCGGTGGTGGTGTTCGGTGGCGCGGCGGGCATCCCTGCCGGCACGGCGGGCGCGGTGGCCGCGTCCACGGGCACGCTGGGGCTGTCCAACAGCGGAGACACCGTCACGCTGAAGAACGCGTCGGGCACGGCCGTGGACACGGCCACCCTCGCCTCGTCGCTCGCGGGCACGGACGGCGTGTCCGCCAACCGCAGCCCGGACGCGAGCGCCACCGGCAGCTTCACGCTGCACACGTCCGTGTCGAGCGCGACCAGCTCGCCCGGCAAGCGCGCCAGCGGCGTCGCGTTCTAGTCACCGCCGCAAGGGGGGCGTCCCCTTCGCGCCCCCCTTGCGGTAAGCCTGTTCCATGCTGAAGGTCCACCACCTCAACGAATCGCGCTCCCAGCGCATCCTCTGGCTCCTGGAGGAGCTGGGGGTCGACTACGAAATCGTCCGCTACCAGCGCGACGCGAAGACGCGGCTGGCTCCGCCGGAGCTCAAGGCCGTGCACCCCCTGGGCAAGTCGCCGGTGGTGGAGGACGACGGTCGCGTGCTGGCCGAGTCCGGGGCCATCGTGGAGACGCTCATCCGCCGTCACGGGAAGGGACGCCTGGCGCCCGCGCCCGAGGACCAGGACGCGTACACGCACTGGCTCCACTTCGCGGAGGGCTCCGCGATGCTGCCCATCATGCAACTGCTCTACGTGCAGCGGCTGGGCGAGGCCGGCTCCCCGCTGCGGCCGCGCATCGACTCCGAGCTGAAGAACCACCTGGGCTACCTGGAGGGCGCGCTCCAGGGCCGCGAGTTCCTCGTGGGCTCCACGCTGACGGGCGCGGACATCCAGAACAGCTTCGTGCTGGAGTCGGCGAAGGCGTTCCGGCTGCTCGGCGAGTACCCGAACCTGACGGCCTACCTCGACCGCCTGCACGCGCGCCCCGCGTACCAGCGCGCGGTGGAGAAGGGCGGCCCGTACGCCCTGGGTCGCTGAACGAAGCGCGGGCGCCGGTGCCTCTGCCTAGCGGTGCAGGCCCGAGCGCAGCCGCGGCGGCAGGTGCGGCGCGAAGGTGGGCGGCTCCTCCGCGAGCGAGACCTTCGGCGAGCGCTTCAGCGGGGCGATGCCCATCCAGCGGTGGATGTTCGCCTTCGCCGCGAGCTGCTGTTCCGCGGGGAGCTGGGTGATGCGTGAGCCGTGGTTGCCACCCTCCACCGTGTAGAAGAACGAGTCCTGCGCGTTGCCTGTCACGTAGGCCGCCGACGTCCACGGATCCAGGCTGCCGTAGATGAACATCAGGCGCTCGCCGTGGACGGAGACCCAGTCCTGGATGTCCGGCATGGCCTCCGGCCGGAAGACGAACGGGATGCCGGGCGGCGAGTACACGTCCCCGGTGTCGGTGCCCGGGTGGTGGATGAGCGCGCCCAGGTGCTCCTCATAGGGGCGGGGCCAGCCCAGCTCCAGCGCCGCCTGGTAGTAGTAGGCGTCGTAGCCCGCGACGCCCTTGTCGGAGAAGCTGTCCAACCCCACCTCGTAGTCCATCGCGGCGAAGAGCACCTCATCCGTGGCGGTGGTGTCGGGGATGCTCTGGTTGCAGCGCGACGGGGCGTCGTACTGCCAGAAGGCGAAGTAGGTCTCGATGACCGCGTGCTCCAGCGCCAGCTCGAAGCCGAGCCGCGTGAACGTCAGCTTCTCCTGCTCGGCGTAGGCGCGGTACCGCTCCAGCATCTTCTCCCGGCGCGAGAGCACCTCGCGCTGGAAGGCCCACAGGCGCTCGCGGCAGGCCGCCTGGGCCTCGCCGCCGACCACCGCCTGGAACGCCGGGAAGCGGTCGTCGTCGCGGCGCGCGATGGGCGCCACGTAGGCCACGGTGGCGTCCACGTCATCCGGGTGGTAGCGGCGGAAGAACACCACCGTCTCGCCGCCCTTGCTGGCGCCCGTGGACACCCACTTGCCGGTGTAGAGGAGCTTGAGCGCCTGGGTGAGGCGGTGGAAGTCGTCCGCGGACTGGCGGACGGTGAGGTGGCTCCAGTCCGCGGGAGACGGGATGCTGGGCGGGAAGAAGCGGTGCTCCACCGACAGCTGGTTCGCGCTCAGCAGTTGCGTGAGCTCCGAACGACTGGCGGCCACGGAGACGCCGTAGCCTCCGGTGTGGAGCACCATGGGCTTCGTGTCCGCCGCGTGCAGCAGCGTCACGCGCTGCTCGAAGCGCTGGCACTCCGGATGCGCGTGGTCTTGCGGCTGGTTGAACGTCATGATGAAGAAGCGGTAGCCCGTGGGAAGCCTCGCCCCGTTGGGGTTCTCCTCCACGGTGAGCCCGGGGATGGCGCGCAGCCGGACCAGGAGGTCCAGCGACGTGTCGGAGATGACGGCCAGGTCCGCCGTCCCCTCGGCCCAGCCGCTCGGGGTGCACGCCACGCCGCCGTCGGTGCCCGCGTCCTCCGCGCCCGTTCCGGCGTCCTCCGTGCCCGCGTCCTCCGTGCCCGCGTCCTCGACCTGGGTGCCGCTGTCAGGGGTCGTGTCCGGCTCATCGCCACAGGCCACCGGGCCTGACAGCGCGAGGAGCGGAAGGAGGAGCAACAGGTGGGGGAAGCGAGCAGCGCGAGCCATGGGTCTCCCAGGAAAGGGCGCCCACTCTAGGCCAGGGCGCTGGAGGTCCGCTCTGTCCGGCGGGGAGGGCCCACGACCGCGTGTGGCTTGAGTCCACCCCGCGTGCGCGATAGCCACGTCCCGTCACGTCTCCCTGGAGCCCTCCATGAAGCCCCTGCTGCTGGCCGCCCTCCTCGCCGCCGCGCCCTCCAC
>NZ_RAWB01000226.1 GCF_003612055.1 Corallococcus llansteffanensis | reverse complement strand
CACCTCGGGCGCGCGTGCCATCCATGCCCGCACAGACGCTCGCCGCCCAACCGGGGCGCTGGCTGTGGACGTGCCGGGAGGGCTTCGAGTCGCACCTCTTCGAGGAGCTGCTCTGGGCGGACGCCAACCCCCGGCTGCTGGGGCCCGCCCTGCTGGAGTCCGAGCGGCGCCCGGACGTGCCGCCCGCCTTCGGCCGCGCCGCGGAGAAGGTCATCGCCACCTGGGCGCCCCCCGGTGGAGCCCAGGTGCCCGTGGAGGACATCCTGGACGCCCTGTCCGGGCTGCCCACCCACGTGCCCTGGCTGCTGCGCGCCTTCACGCCGGACAGCGAGCGCGGCAACACGCAGGCCGGACGCGCCGAGGCGCTGGAGGCCGCGGTGCGCGCCGCCATTCCCCCGCACCGGCTGCTGGAGGACGACCACCGGGCGCGCGACGCGGGGGCCCTGCTGGTGGGCCTGTGCGTGGCGCCGGATGGCGTACTGATGGCGGGCGCGGTGAGTGCCCGCGAGGCCCTGTCGCTCGCGCCGGGCGGCCGGCGGCGGATGAAGCGCGCGGGCGAGTCCCCGTCCCGCGCGGCGATGAAGCTGGAGGAGGCCCTGGACGGGCTGGCCCATGAGCCGGGGCGCGGCGACGTCTGCGTGGACCTGGGCGCGGCGCCGGGCGGCTGGACGCAGCGGCTGGTGGCCCGAGGGGCCCGGGTGGTGGCGGTGGATCCGGCGCGGCTGATGCCGGAGCTCACGAAGAACCCCAAGGTCCAGCACGTGCAGCAGAGCGCCTTCGCCTACGCCCCGGAGGAGCCCGCGGACTGGCTCTTCTGCGACATGGCGTGGCGGCCGCAGGAGGTCGCGCAGCTGTTGGCCAAGTGGGGCCGGCGCCGCTGGGCGCGCAACCTGGTGGCCAACATCAAGCTGCCCATGAAGGACAAGAACCCGCTGCTCCTGCGCGTGAAGCAGATCCTCGTGGACGACGGGGGCTGGGAGGGCCTCACCGTCCGCCAGCTCTACCATGACCGGGACGAGGTGACCGTGACGGCGCATCGCATGCGCTGAAGGGGCCTGCGCCCGGCGGCCGTCCGCGCTACACACCGGGCACGATGCCCTATTCCATCGATGACGCCACCGCCACCGCCCTCGTCGCACTCCACCCCCGGGCCGCCCGGCCCGGGCACGCGCAGGAGGCGCCGCAGGCGGCCGCCCTGGAGCTCATCGCCGCCGAGCAGCGCCGCCGGGGCCAGCCCGACGCGGTGACGGGGGCGCTGCACGTGCAGGCGCTGACGCAGGGGACGCTCCTCAAGGAGGAGTTCGACCTGTCCACGCACGCGCACCACGACGGCTGGCGCGTGGGCGCGGTGATGGTGGACGTGAAGGAGATGATCCACTTCAACGCCCGCTTCGGCTTCCCCGCGGGCGACGCGCTCCTCAAGGCCACCGTCGCGTCGCTCGCCGCGCAGTACCCCGGCGCACGCATCGTGCGCTTCCAGCCGGACGGCTTCGCGGTGCTGCTCCTGCCCACGTCCCAGCTCGCCGTGCGCGAGGACAGCGCGGACACCACGCGCGCGCGGTTGACGGAGGACCTGCGCTCCACGCTGCCGGCGGGAGCCGCTGCCACCGACGTGCCGGGCTTCACCGTGGCGCTGCTGGAGCTGACCGTGCACCAGCCGTCCCACTGGCAGGTGCTGGGGCCGCTGCTCTGGGCGGAGGTGGAGCGGGCCTACATCATGGAGCGCACCGGGCGGACGCACGGCCTGCAGCGCCGGCACCTTCGCCTGGACGCGTTCCTCCCGGAGCCGGAAGGAGCCTGAAGCGCTACTCGCCGACGCTACTCTTCCAGGATGAACTTGCGCGGGTTCTGCGGCACGCCGTTCACGCGCACCTCGTAGTGCAGGTGCGGGCCGGTGGAGCGGCCGGTGTTGCCCACCGCCGCGACGATGACGCCCCGCTTCACGCGGTCGCCCGCCTTCACGAGGATCTTGGACAGGTGGCCGTAGCGCGTCTTGATGCCGTAGCCGTGGTCGATGACGAGCACGTTGCCGTACCCGCCCTCCAGCCCCGCGAACACCACCGTGCCGTCCGACGGCGCGGTGACTTCCTTGCCGTGCGGCGCCGCGATGTCCAGGCCCGCGTGCGTCACGCGGTCCGCCGTGTACGGGTCCAGGCGCTGGCCGAAGTCGCTGGTCACCCAACCGCGCGCCGGCCACACTGACGGCGTGGAGGCCAGAAGCGACTTCTGGTCCTGGAAGTAGGCCTGCAGGTCCTGGAGGCTCAGCTCCTGGCGGGTGGCCTCGGCGGACAGCCGGTCCAGGCGGCCCAGCAGCACCTTGGGCGTCTCCGTGGTGGTCAGCTGCGTGAACTGGGTGTCCGTCGCGGGCACCGCCGTGCCGGCCTCCGGCTCCGTGGGGCCCATGGCCAGGTTGCGCTGCGGGTCCGACAGCAGCGTCACCGCGCGCAGCTTCTGGTCGAAGCGCTCCACCCGGTCCAGCGTGGACCCGATGTGCTCGATGCGCTCACGCACCGACTTGAGCTGGGAGCGCAGCGTGAGGTTCTCCTCACGCAGGATGCGGTTCTCGGAGGCGTCCGCGGCGACCTGCAGGTAGTGGATGCTCGCACCCGCGGCCAGGCCCGCCACCAACATGAGGCCCATGCCCACCTGCACCAACCAGGAGCGCTGGATGGTGTACCGCTTCACCGGAGCGTCGTGGTCCGGGATGACCATCAGCGTGAAGGACTTTTTGGCCACGAACCACTCCTGGAGAAACCCTGCTCTTACGTGGGACTTCCGGCGCGTGAAGCTAAGTCACCCCCCGCGCTCGCAACACCTCCCCCACCGACCACCCGTCCCGCACCGTCACCCACTGGCATTTTGCCAGGGATGGAAAGGTTGGGGCAGCTATCATCCACCTTTGAAGAGTGTCAAGGTCAACAGAGGCCGGGCGCGCTCCAACGCGCCCGGGCCTGGTGGACCTTCAGCCGGCCTGCATGCGCACGACGATGACGCTGATGTTGTCGTCGCCGCCGCGCTCGTTGGCCAGGTCGATGAGGTGCTTGGGCACTTCTTCGAGGCTGGGCGCCCGGGCCACGGTGTCGTGGATCTCCCGGTCCTCCAGCATGTTGGCGAGGCCGTCCGAGCAGAGCAGGAACACGTCGCCGGGCTCGGACACGAGCCCCATGACGTCCACCTGCACCTCCTCCTCGAAGCCGACGGAGCGGGTGATGATGTTCTTGTAGCGGGAGTGCTTGGCTTCCTCGGGGGTGATCATCCCGGCCTTGATCTGCTCGTTGACCAGGGAATGGTCCTCGCTGATCTGCTGGATGAGGTCGCCGCGGATGAGGTACGCGCGACTGTCGCCCACGTGGGCGAAGAAGGCGTGCTCGTCGCGGACCACCAGGGAGATGACGGTCGTTCCCATGCCGGAGAGCCGCGCGTCGTCCTGGGCGGTGAGGAAGATGGCCTGACAGGCCTTCTCCACCGCGGAACGAAGCGCCTCTGGAATGGGCGACTCCTGGAGGTTGGGAACGCTGACGAAGGGGTTGTCTCGCCCTTCTCGCGCGCGCCTCAGCTCCTTGTCGATGGTCTCGACGGCGATGCGCGACGCGGTACCGCCACCCGCGTGCCCACCCATTCCGTCCGCCACGACGTAGAGCTGGAGCTCATCGTCAATGAGGAAACTGTCCTCGTTGTGATTGCGCTTGCGCCCGACGTCCGTCAGGCCAGCGGAGATGACTTTATGGCGGGGGGCCGCGGTCTGCCCTGCGGTGCTGGACACGGGCCGGATGCTATGTGAGCCCCAATGAGGGGGCAAGGACGCGGACGAAAACTCGCAGTGCGTCATGCCCCTCCCCCTGGGTCACTCCCACCTTTCAGGCCCGGTTTCAGGCCGTCCGGCGCAGCCGGCCCCGGGGGCTGGTGCCCTCCGGACCGGATTCCCGGCGTGCTCGCGGCGAACGGTGGGCCGAGCGGACCAGGGCCTCGGCCGCCCCCAGCGCCTCGCGCGTCACCTCCATGCCGGACATCATCCGCGCCAGTTCCTGCGTGCGCTCGGCTCCCGCCGACAGGGGCAACACCTGGGACACGGTGCGCTCGCCCTTCACGCTCTTGCGGATGAGCAGGTGCGCATCCGCGTACGCCGCCACCTGCGGCAGGTGCGTGATGCAGAGCACCTGCCGGTGGGAGCTGACGTCGCGAATCATCCGCCCCACCACGTCCGCGATGGCGCCGCTCACGCCTGCGTCCGCCTCATCCAGGATGTAGCAACCACACGCGTCACTGTCCGCCAGTGCACGTTTGAGCGCGAGCAGCAGCCGGCTCGCCTCGCCGCCGGAGGCCACCTTCGCCAGGGGCCGCGCCGGTTCGCCCGGGTTGGCGCTGAAGAAGAACTCCACCTCGTCCAGGCCATCCGGACGCAGCGTCTCCCCGGCCGTCACCCGCACGTCGAAGGCGGCCTTGCCCATGGCCAGCCCGCCCAGGCCGTCCCGCACCTGCTGGGAGAAGGCCCCGGCGCTCGCCTTGCGCGCGCGCGACAGGGACAGCGCCGCCTTGCGCGCCCGCTCCTCCACGCGCTTTCGCTCCTGGTTCAGCTCCTCCAGGATTTCACGCCGGTTCTCCAGCGTGCCCAGCTCGGTCTCCAGCTCGCCGCGCTTCTGGAGGACGCCGTCCAGCGTCATGCCGTGCTTGCGGCACAGCCGCTTGAGCGCGTCCAGCCGCTCCTCCACCTCGCCCAGCCGCCCGGGGTCGGACTCCAACCCCTCCACGTAGCGGTTGAGCCGGCGCGCGGCCTCCTCCAATTCCGACAGCGCGGTGCTGAGCGACTGCGCCACGGGCGCGAGCGTCGCGTCGCACTTGACGGACTCGTGCACGAGCCCCAGCGCCCGCCCGACGATCTCCACCGCCGAGGGCGCTTCGCCCGCCACCAGCAGCTCCGCCTCCGCGGCCTGGCGCTTGAGCTTCTGCGCGCTGCCCAGCCGCCGCCGCTCCGCGTCCAGCTTCACGTCCTCGCCGGCCTCCGGCTCCAGGCGCGTGATTTCATCCAGCTGGAAGCGCAGGAACTCCGCGCGGTCGCGCACCTTGGCGTCGTCGCCGCCGAGCGCGTCCATGCGCGCGTCCACCTCGCGCAGGTTCACCCACTCGCGGCCGTATGCCGCCAGCGACTCCTCCAGGCCGCCGTACTTGTCGAGCAGCACCCGGTGCAGCCCGGAGTCGAAGAGGCTCACGTGTTCGTGCTGGCCGGCGATGTCCACCGCGCCCCGGGTGAGCTTCCCCAGGACGCCCAGCGTCACCAACGCTCCATTCACGTAGACCTTGCCGCGCCCGGTGCGCCCAAGCACCCGGCGCACCAGCACCTCGTCTCCCAGGTCCGGCAGCCCCAGTTCCTCCAGCCGCGCGGCCAGCGCCGGCGTCCGGGCAAACACGCCCTCCACCGCCGCGTCCTCGCAGCCCGCACGGATGACGTCCGCATCCGCCCTGCCCCCGAGCAGCAGACCCAGCGCGTCCACCAGAATGGACTTGCCGGCGCCTGTCTCACCCGTGAGGACGGTGAGGCCGGCGCCGAACGCCACCTCCACCTCCTCAATCACCGCCACGTTCGAAATCCGAAGACCCAGCAGCACGCGCGCCCTCCGCGGTCCGTACGACGCCCCGATACCTGAACACCCTAGCAGGTCTCGCTGACACTGCACAGGTGTTCGGGTCGTGCGCACGGTGGGAGAGCGGGTGGGAAGGCGGGCCCGTTGGGACCACAACCTTCCCCCCCACCTCCTGGGGCCCATCAGATTTCGGTGAACAGCTCCTGGATGTCCTGTTCGGTGAGCGTGCGGCCCATGTCGTCGCCGTCGGTGCCGAGCACGCCCGCGGCGAGTTCGCGCTTGCGACGCTGGAGGCTGAGGATCTTCTCCTCCACCGTGCCGCGGGTGATCAGCTTGTAGCTGATGACCGCGCGCGTCTGACCGATGCGGTGCGTACGGTCCGTGGCCTGGTCCTCCACGGCGGGGTTCCACCACGGGTCGAAGTGGATGACGTAGTCGGCCGCGGTGAGGTTGAGGCCGGTGCCGCCCGCCTTGAGGCTGATGAAGAACAGCGGCGGTCCGTCATCGCGGTTGTACTCGTCCACCTTGCCCATGCGGTCCTTGGTGCGACCGTCCAGGTACAGGTACTTCAGGCCCTTCTTGTCGGCCTCCTGCTTCAGCAGCTCCAGCATCTCCGTGAACTGGCTGAAGACGAGCGCGCGGTGACCTTCCGCCACCAGGTCCTCCACGAGCTGCATGAACCGCTCGAGCTTCGCGCTGGACGGCAGCAGCGTTCCGGGCGGCATCTTGAGCAGGCGCGGATCACAGCACACCTGACGCAGGCGCATCAGCGCCGCGAGGATGGACACGCGGCTGCGCTTGAAGCCCACCTTCTCGATGGACTCGTGCACCTTGCGGCGGCTCTCCTCCAGCACCTCGCGGTAGAGCGCGGCCTGGCCGGGCTCCATCTCGCACCACGCGACGCTCTCCGTCTTCGGCGGCAGGTCCTTGGCCACCTCCGTCTTGAGGCGGCGCATGATGAACGGCTGGATGCGGCGGCGCAGCCGGTCCTTCGCGGTGGCGTCGTTGGCCACCTGGATGGGCTGCTCATAGCGGTCGCTGAAGCCCTCCGCGCTGCCCAGGAAGCCGGGCATCAGGAAGTCGAAGATGCTCCAGAGCTCCGACAGCCGGTTCTCCAGCGGCGTACCGGTGAGCGCCAGGCGCGTCTCGCTGGGCAGCGACTTGCACGCCTGCGCGGTGGCGCTGTCCGCGTTCTTGATGTTCTGCGCCTCGTCCAGGATGACGTAGCGGAAGCCCACCTGGGACAGCTGCTCCAGGTCGCGGCGCACCAGCGCGTACGACGTGAGCACGAGGTCCATGTCCTTCAGGTCCTCGGCCCGCTCGCGCCGGTCCTGCCCGTGCCACACCATGGCCTTGAGGCCCGGGGTGAAGCGCTCCGCCTCACGCTCCCAGTTGGCGAGCACGCTCGTGGGCGCGACCACCAGCGACGGCTTGCGGCCCTCGTCGTTGGCCACCTTCTGCATCAGGCTCAGGGACTGGATGGTCTTTCCCAGACCCATGTCGTCCGCGAGGATGCCGGACAGCCCGTGCCGGCGCAGGAACCAGAGCCAGGACAGGCCCGCCTCCTGGTAGTGGCGCAGCGTGGCCTGGAGCCCCTCGGGCACCGCGACCTTGGGCACGCCCGCCGTCTCGCGCAGCGCGAGCATCGCCTGACGCGCCTTGGACTCCACCTCGGTGAACTCGCCCAGGTCCGCGAGCAGGTCCAACGCCACCGCCTGGTGCAGCGGCAGCCGCGTGCGGGTGCGGCCCGGCATGGCGCCCGCTTCTTCCAGCAGGTCCGCCACGCGCTTGATCTCCTCGGGGTCGGCCTCCGCGAAGGAGCCGTCCTTGAGGGGCACGAACTTGCGGCCGGAGTCCAGCCACATGCGCACGGCGCCCAAGTCCACGGCCTGGTCGTCGGTGACGAACTCCGCGTCCAGGTCGAACCACTGCACGCCGCTCATGCCCACGCGGATGCGCGGCTTGAGCTTCGGGCGCAGCCGCACCTTGGGCGCCTGCACGCCGTAGCGCTCCCAGGCCTCCGGCAGGCTCGCGAGCCCGCGCGCCCAGAACTCCAGCGCCACGTCGCCGAGCGCCTCGAACGCCTGCGTCGGCACATCGAAGCGCAGCCCCTGATCCAGCAGCAGCTTGCCCGCGGTGCGCTCCACCTCGTCGCGGCGGCGGTACAGCTTGCGGCTGTCCTCGCCGATGCCGCTCGCGTAGCCCAGGTGCGTCGCGGTGGGGGACACCGCCACCGTCGTCTGTCCGTAGCGTGCGGCCAGCTGCACCTTCACGCGCTCGGCGGCGCCTTCGAGCGTGAGCACGAAGCGCGGCTCCACCGCCTCGTCGACCTCGATGTCGTCCGCCTTCAGCGACATGCGGAAGCGCGGCAGGTGCGCGGCGAAGAACGTCAGCACCCGGTCCAGCTGCCCGGCCGGGAAGGCCATGGACGGCTCCAGGAGCCACTTGCGCAAGAGGCGCGGCGGGAAGTCCGGCTCCACCGGGTGGAGGTTCTGCGCCTGGATGACCCAGGTGCGCCGCCCCGCCAGCACGATGACGTCCTTGAGCGGGTAGCCCACGCCGTCCGGGAACAGCAATTCAATCTGCGCGGTGGCGCCGTCCGGGCGCGATTCCAAATGGATCTGCGGCCGCACGGGCGCGTCCATGTAGACGAGCGGCGTGCCCCGGTAGATGACCCGGCGCTGGCGCAGCAGCTCCAGCACCTCGCACAGGTCCTCGTCGGACAGCACGATGCGCGAGTCGTAGCGGTGCTCGTGGCGCGACAGCACCATGAAGATGCGCTCGTCCGGCGGCGCGATGCGGCTGCCCGCCTGGAGCAGGCGCTTGACGTGGACCGGCCCCTTGGTCTGCGCGTCCTGGCGGCGCACGTCCACGACCCAGTGACGGCCGTTGGAGCCGCCGGTGCTCGTGTTGGCGGGGGTCAGCCGGTAGAGGAACTCGTAGTCCGGCAGGGACGACAGCCCCAGCCAGCTCTCCACCTTCGCGAGCGCGGGCAGGCTAACGCCTTCCATCCCCGGCGCGTCAGGGGGGACTTCGACCTCGTCGTCCGGGTGCATGCCTTCGTCCTCCGGAGGAGGCGGCGGAGGCGCGACCTTCTGCGGCGGAGGCGGCGGCCGGAAGCGCGCGGCGTAGATGAGCGCCACGGCGACGACGTGCTCGCAGTGCGGGCCGGTGGTGTTCCACACCGGGCAGGTGCAGGAGGAAACTACCTTCCCCTCTCCCGGGATGAGCGCCACGTCGTAGCGCTCGCCAGACGGCCCCGCGACCTGCGCGCGGATGCGTTCGGGCTCACGTGTCAGGCCGAAAACGCGGCGGCCCTCGGCCACCTCACGGCCTTTCTTGAACGTGGCGGGCTGGACCTCGGCCTTGAAGGCGCGAAGCCACAGTCCGTCTTGCGGGGAGAGAGGGTCTCGGGTGTCAGCGGTGGTTTGCACGGCTCGCAAGGCCCCGGACTCCAATGGGCGGGTCGGGGGAATCGCCTCGCTTAACACAGCGAAGGCTTCCCCGCGCGTGGGAAAAAAACATGGCGTCCACCGGCGGAGGCCATCCGCCAGTGCGAAGCTGTGAGATCATCAACGTCCGCAATGTCCTGGTCCCGTCCCAGACCGTCCGCCACCCGGCCGTTCCCCCCGCGGTCCCCCATCCAGGGGCACGCCGGGCCGGCCGCCCCCGGGGCCAGGTGTCAGGGCCCCATGGGACGGTACGGGCGCCCGCCCCCGCACTGACCGTCGTTCCCCCGGAGCCTCCCTTCCATGTCCCTCGACCCCACGCTCGTCTCCGACCTCCAGGCCACCCTGCGCGACGTGCCGGACTTCCCCAAGCCCGGCATCGTCTTCAAGGACATCACCCCCATGCTGGCCGACCCGCGCCTCTTCGGCCGCGTCGTCACCGCCATGTCCGCGCCCTTCCGGGGCAAGCACATCACCAAGGTCGTGGGCGTGGAGTCGCGGGGCTTCATCCTGGGCGCGCCCATCGCGCTGGCGCTGGAGGCGGGCTTCGTCCCCGCCCGCAAGCCCGGCAAGCTGCCCCACCGCTCCATCGTGGAGCGCTACTCGCTGGAGTACGGCGCGGACGGCGTGGAGATGCACGAGGACGCCATCCTCAAGGACGAGCGCGTGCTCGTCGTGGATGACGTGCTCGCCACCGGCGGCACCGCCGAGGCCACCGCCCGGCTCATCAGCCGGTTGGGCGGCGACATCGTCGGCTTCAGCTTCCTCATCACGCTCGACTTCCTGGCGGGCGCGAAGCGGCTGGGTCCCGACAAGGTGACGTCCGTCCTGTCGTTCTAGGCCCTTCCCCACCGACGCGGCGTCCCGGCCCACGGGTCGGCTTGACGCCCGCGCTGGCGCTGTTTATAAGTTGGTCACACAACCTAGAAATAAACGCCCATGCCCCGTCCCTCCAACACCGAAGCGCGCCGCGAACAGATTGTCGCCGGGCTGCTCAAGGCCATGGCCGAGCGCGGCTACGAGGGCGCGTCGGTGGCCGAGATCGCGAAGGCGGCGGGGCTGAGCCCGGGGCTCGTGCACTACCACTTCGAGGACAAGCAGGAGATCCTCCTCACCCTGGTGCGCTCTCTCGCGTCGCGGGCGCAGCAGCGCTTCACGGCCCGGGTGGCGAAGCTTCCGGCGGACGACGCGCGCGGGCGGGTGGAGGCCTTCGTGGACGCGTTCCTCGCCACCGGGCCGGACGCGGACGTGGCGGCGGTGGCGGGCTGGGTCACCATCAGCGCGGAGGCCATCCGTCAGCCGGAGGTCCGCGTCGCCTACGAAGCGGTGGTGCGAGCGGACCTGGAGCAGCTGGAGGCGCTCGTCGCGGCGGTGGTGGGCAAGCGCCGGGCGCGTCCGCTGGCCGCGGGGCTGTTCGCCGCCGTGCAGGGCTACTTCGTGCTCTCCGCGAGCGCCCCCGGGCTCGTGCCCCCGGGTTCCGCGGCGGGCACCGTGAAGCGCATGGCGGCGGGGCTCCTGGAAGCGGCGGGGCCCGGCGCCCGGGATGACGCATGAGCCGCTCGTGCCTCTTCGTGCCGCCGCAGCGGCTTCCTTTCTTCCGGGCCCTCACGGCCGGGACTGTTCGTGGGGTGTCGTGATGACCATCGCGCTCTATGCCGGCAGCTTCGACCCCGTCACCGCGGGGCACCTGTCGGTGGTGCGCCAGGCGGCGCGCCTCTTCAGCCACGTGGTGGTGGTGGTGGCGGTGAACCCCAACAAGCGCACCCTGCTGACGGCGGAGGAGCGCGTGGCGCTGGTGCGCGACGCGGTGGCGCGGCATCCCAACGTCACCGTCACACACACCGAGGGGCTCATCGTGGAGCTGGCGCGGGAGATTGGCGCGAGCGTGCTCCTGCGCGGCGTGCGGGGCGCCACCGATGCGCAGTTCGAGACGGAGCTCGCGCAGATGAACCGCTCGCTCGCGCCCGAAATCTCCACCCTCTTCCTGCCCGCCGAGGCGCACCTGGCCGAGGTGTCCAGCAGCGCCCTCAAGGAGCGCATCGCGCGCGGCGAGGACGTGTCCGCCTACTGCCCTCCCGCCGTCGTCGCGATGCTGCGCGAGCGGCTGTCCCCTTCCCTCCGGAGCCACCCATGAGCCTGTCCTTCGTCCCCCTCGGCGTCGGTGACGCGTTCTCCGCGCTGTACTACTCGTCGTGCCTCGCGCTGGAGGCGGAAGGCCAGGTGCTGCTGCTGGACTGCCCGCACCCCATCCGCAAGATGATGCGCGAGGCGTCCGCGACCTCCGGCGTGGAGCTGGACGTGGAGCGCGTCAGCGCCGTGGCCCTCACGCACCTGCACGCGGACCACGCCTCCGGCCTGGAGAGCCTGGCCTACTTCTCCTTCTTCGTGCTGCAGCGGAAGATGGAGCTGCTCGCGCACCCGAGCGTCACGCGCCGCCTGTGGGAAGGCCACCTGGCCGCGGGCATGGAGTGCCTCATCGAGCAGCAGGGCGCGGACCCCAGCCACAAGCACTTCGAGGACTACTTCACGCACTCGCCGCTGCACCTGGAGCGCGCGGTGAAGCACGGTCCGTTCGAGATCGAGTGCCGCTTCACCTACCACCACGTGCCCACCACCGCGTTCCGCATCCGCGCCGGGGGCCGGTGCCTGGGCTACAGCGCGGACACCGCGTTCGACGAGGGCCTCATCGCGTGGCTGTCGGAGGCGGACCTCGTCATCCACGAGACCAACTACGGCGTGCACACGCCCTACGAGAAGCTGGCCGCGCTGCCGGAGGCCACCCGCGCGAAGATGCGCCTCATCCACTACCCTGACACGTTCGACGCGAGCACCAGCGTCATCGAACCCCTGGTGCAGGGCCGGCGCTACACCGTCTGAGAGAGGAGGGTCGTGCGGTCGGTTGGACGCCCTTTCCCTGGCGCGTTGCGCCATGTCCGGTCCCCTCGCCTTCAAGCGCCGAGTGCGCTACGCCGGGAGGGACTGGCGCTCCCCGTGCCCCTGCAAGAGAACGACCCCTGATGACGAAGTCGATGACCGTGAGCGCCTGGGTTGCGCTCCTGCCGCTCGCGCTGGTGCTGGCCGCCCGCTCCGCCGGGGCCGCCGCGCCGACACCGGCTGCGGACACCGTGCGCCTCACGATCCTCCACGTCAACGACGTGTACCAGTTCCAGCCCACGGCCCAGAACCGGGGTGGCCTGTCACGCGTGGCCACGCTGCGCCAGCAGGCGCTGAAGGAGTCCCCGAACGTCCTCACGCTGATGGCGGGCGACACGATTTCTCCGTCGGTGGAGTCGTCGGCGGAGGTGGAGGGCGAGGCGCTCAAGGGCCGGCAGATGATCGACGCGTGGAACGCGCTCGGCCTGGACTACGCCGTCGTGGGCAACCACGAGTTCGACTTCGGGGATGACGTGCTGCGCGCGCGCGTCCAGCAGTCCCACTTCCCCTGGCTGGGCGCCAACGTGATGAGCGTGAAGTCGAGCCAGGTGTTCGACGGGATGAAGGCGTGGGACGTGCGCGACGTGGGCGGCGTGAAGGTGGGCCTCTTCGGCGTGGTGCTGCCGGAGACGCAGACGTCGTCCAAGCCGGGCCCGGACACGCGCATCACGCCCTTCTGTGAAGCGGCGAAGCGCTCCGTGGACGCGGTGCGGGCCGCGGGCGCGCAGCTCGTGGTGGCGCTCACGCACCTGGCGGTGGAGCAGGACCGGGAGCTGGCGAAGTGCGTGCGCGTGGACGTCATCATCGGCGGGCACGACCACGACCGCGTGGAGGAGACCGTCGCGGGCACGCCCATCTTCAAGCTGGACGAGGACGCGGTGGACCTGGGCCGGCTCACGCTGGACCTGGACGCGAAGACGGGGGCGGTGAAGAAGCGGGCGTGGAAGGTGCTGCCCATCACCGCGAAGGTGCCGGATGACGCGGCCTTCAACGCCCGGATGGAGCAGTACACGCCGCTCCTGGCCACGCTGGCGCAGCGGATTGGCCGCTCGCCGGTGGCGCTGGATGCGCGCAGCGCGCAGAACCGGCTGGGGGAGACGAACCTGGGCTCGTTCCTGGCGGACGCGTTCCGCGAGGCGACAGGCGCGGACGTGGCGCTCATCAACGGGGGCGCCATCCGCGCGGATCGCGTGCTGCCCGCGGGGCAGATGACGCGGCGTGAGTTGTATTCGCTCATGCCCTACCGCAACGAGCTCATCGTGCTGGAGGTGACGGGGGCGACGCTGCGCGCGGCGCTGGAGAACGGCGTCAGCCTGAGCAGCGTGGACGGCAAGCCGCCCGGCCGCTTCCCTCAGGTGTCCGGCATGCGCTTCACCTACGACCTGCGCAAGGCGGCCGGGGAGCGGGTGACGCGGGTGGAGGTGCGGGGCCAGCCGCTGGACGACGCGGCGGTGTACCGGCTGGCCACGCTGAGCTTCGTGGCCTCGGGCAACGACGGCTACACGATGCTCAAGGGACTGCCCGCGCTGACCGCGAGCAAGGACCGGCCGTCACCGTGGGACGCGCTCACCGGCGCCTTCAGCTCTGGCAGGCCCGCGCCGCGAGCGAAGCCCCAGGGACGCATCGCCCTGGTGGGCGCGCCTCCGGGCGGACTCAAGGCGCCTCCGGCGATGAAGTAGTCCACGGCGGCCCGCCTACGGCGCGGGCGTCCATTCGCACGCCAGGGACGAAGTCACCCGCAGCGGCTGCTTCCGACGCGGGCCTCCACTCGCTCGTGAGGAGCGAAGCCACCTGCAGCAGCCAGCTCGGATGCGGGCGTCCATTCTCACGCCAGAGACGAAGTCACCCGCAGCGGCTGCTTCCGACGCGGGCCTCCACTCGCTCGTGAGGAGCGAAGCCACCTGCAGCAGCCAGCTCGGATGCGGGCGTCCATTCTCACGCCAGGGACGAAGTCACCCGCAGCGGCTGCTTCCGACGCGGGCCTCCATCCAAACGCCGGAGTGCGGTGGCACCCGACGGATCTGCAGAGGCGGCGCGTGCTGACGCGACGTGCGGCCTGCCCCTGCGCTACTCCGTCGTCCACCCGCGCAGCCGGTACACCAGGCGCCCCGCCAGCTCGCGCAGCATGTCCGTGCTCTGGCTGAGCCCACCCGCGCGCGGCAGCCAGCTCATGCTGCCCGGCGGCAGCGGCGAGGAGCGCACGTCCACCGCCAGCGTGTCCGGCCGCAGCCCCACCGCCGCGAAGCAGCCAGCGGCGCGGGGCAGGTGCGCGGCGCTCGTCACCAGCAGCAGCGTGCGCCAGCCGTGCTCGCGCACCAGCGGTTCGGCGTTGAGCGCGTTCTCGCGGGTGTTGCGGCTGCGGCCCTCCTTCACGATGCGCCCGGCCGCGATGCCCCAGTGCTCCAGTTGCCCGGCCAGCACCTCCGCCTCCACCACCGCCTCCGGCCTCGCGTCCAGGTTGCCGCCCGACAGCAGCACCTCCTTCGCGTGGCCGTCACGCAAGAGCTCGAAGCCCCGCATGATGCGCTCCGGCGCGGCGTTGTACTCCGGCTGGCCCGAGCGCTCCGTGGCCGACGCGTCCAGCCCTCCGCCCAGCAGGATGACCGCGTCGTAGACGGTCTCCGGACGGAAGGTGCTCACCGCGCTGCCCTCCGTCGCCCGCGTGAGCAGCGCCACCACGGGCTCGATGGAGAAGGCATACAACACGCCCAGGCCCACGAGCTGGAGCCCCACCGAAACACGCGTGCGCCGGCGCAGCAGCAGGCTCACGGCGCCCAGGAGCAGCGCCCAGGTGAGCGGGGAGAGCAACAGGTCCAACACCTTCGACAGGACGAGGAACATCGCGGGCGCCGTGCTACCGGGTCTTCTTCCCGGAGGCCAGATACCTGCGCGCCTCGGCCGCGGCGTACCCGCGCGGCTGCAGCTTCAGATAGCGCTGGTAGTGCTCGCGGGCCTCGGAGACGCGGCCCGCCCTGCTCCCCATCCGCCCCAGCTCCAGGTGACAGGGCGCGGCGTCCGCG
>NZ_RAWB01000225.1 GCF_003612055.1 Corallococcus llansteffanensis | reverse complement strand
GGCAGCGCCTGGTACACCCAGCCGTACACGGGCAGCGTCGAGCCCAGCACCAGCAGCAGCAGCAACACCCACGCGCCCACGAACACCCAGGTGCGCCCCTTGCGCCACGACGCCCCCAGGCCCGCCAGCGCGAGCACGCACGCGGGCGTCCCCACGTAGAGCGAGTCCACCCACGCGCGCGTGAAGCCGCCCATGAAGACGAGCTTGCGCACCACCACCTCGGGGATGCCGCGCACCCCCACCGGGTCGGTGAGGAACGGCCCCAGCAGCAGCTCTCCCAGGCGCAGCGGGTGCAGTGAGAAGCGCTGAGCCTCCGCCACCGTGCGCGCCCCGGGCTCCCCGGTCAGCACCAGCCCCGCGGAGGGAAACAACTGGGGCGCGGCCAGCAGCCCGCCGGTGACCACCATCACAAGACACACGGCCGCGCGCCGGGCCCACGTCTCCGGCGCCTTCACGGGCTCCGACAGGGCCACCAGCAACCCCAACGCCTGGGTGACGGCGAACGCCTGCGCGTCTCCGCCGAACGCGACGAGCGCCAGCAGCAGCCCGCCCACCGTCAGCCGCGCGGGCGTCGGCCTGCGCACGAAGCGCAGCACGCCCCACAGCGCGGCGGGCACGGTGCTGGCGGCCAGCAGGTACGTGGGGTTGTTGGTGATGCAGACCAGGTAGCCGCTGAAGGTGAACGTCAGCGCTCCGAACAGCGCGCCAGCGCGGGGGACGGCCCACTCGCGCAGCAGCGCCGCCGTGCCCAGGAACGCGACCGGGAAGCACAGCAGCACGGTGAGCTTCACCGCCACGCCCAGGGGCAGCACCAGGTGCAGCAGCGTCGTGGGGTGGAACACGCCGGAGATGAAGATGGCGGGGAACGACTGCCCGAAGCCGTCGGCGGGGAACCAGTCCGGGAACTGCCCCTGTGCCATGCGCGACGCCTGGTAGGCCCGCATCGGGTAGAAGGCCCGCAGCGTGTCGCCCGCGAGGAAGATGTTCTGCGTGAACGTCGCCCGGAAGAAGAAGAGGGCCGGCAGCACCAGCGCCAGGGCGCCCAGCACCCCACGCCACACGCGTCCGGTGGCATCTCCCGGTGGAGGGGGCACGTCCGCATCCATCGGGGCTCCAGGGGTCGTGTCCACGGGCGACGGTCATCGTCGGTGAGTGGCCCTCCGGCGCCAAGTGTCATCTTCCCGAGCCCCGCCCCTCCCGCGGTGGCCACCGTCCCGAGCGCCGCGCTACACGTCAGGCTCGCTTCCTTCCGGAAAATGGGACCCACCATGCTCGCACGCACCTGGCGCGGGGTGACGAAGGCGGAAGACGCCGACGCCTACCTCACCTACCTCCATCAGACGGGCCTGACGCACTACCGGCGCACGCCTGGCAACCTGGCCGCGTACTGCCTGCGCAAGGTCGCGGACGGGCGCGCGGAGTTCCTGCTCGTCACCCTGTGGGAGTCCATGGACGCGGTGAAGCGCTTCGCCGGGGACTCGCCGGAGCGCGCCATCTTCTTCCCGGAGGATGACCGCTACCTCATCGACCGCGACCTGCACGTCACCCACTACGAGGTCCCCTTCGCGGAAGGGCAGGCCTTCGTGAGTCCCCGCGTCCGCTTCGACGACTTCCGGGTGGCGGGACCCGCGGGCGACCTGCGGCTCGTGGACACCGGCGGCGGGGGCAAGACACTGCCCGTCCTCTTCGTGCACGGGCTCGCGGGCAACGCGTCCCACTGGCAGGCGCAGCTGGAGCACCTGGCCGCCCGGGGACGACGGGGCATCGCGCTGGAGCTGCGCGGCCATGGAGGCTCCACGCCGCCGGAGCCGGAGGACTACACGCTGGAGTCCCTGGCGGGGGACGTGTCCGCCGTGGTGCGGGGGCTGGGCCTGCGCCGCTTCGTGCTCGTGGGGCACAGCGTCGGCGCGGGGGTGGCGCTGGCCGCCGCGGGGGAGAGTCCCCGGCAGGTGGCGGGCCTGTTCCTGGTGGATCCGATGACGGACACGCTGCAGCTCCCCGAAGCGCAGCGGGAGGCCTTCCTCGCCTCGCTCGACGCGCCCGACGTGGCGCAGGCCGTGCGGCAGGACTGGGCGCAGATGGCCGGTCCCCGCGCGGACGTGCGCGAGCGGCTCCTCGCCGACCTGGACGCCACGCCGCTGCGCGCGGTGGTGGGCGCGCAGCGCTCCATGGTGCGCTTCGACCTGAAGGCCGCGCTCGCGCGCTACCCGGGCCCGAAGTTCTCGCTCGTCGCGCCGGACAACGACGCGCCGCGCAGCCTCCACCGGCTGGCCGAGGGCGTGCCCCACCAGGTGGTGGAGGGTGCTGGCCACTGGATCCACCTGGACCATCCGGACGCCGTCAACGCGGCGCTGGACGCCTTCCTCACGCGGTCAGCACCAGCTTGACCAGCTCCGGGGGACTGCCCAGCCGCATCGGCGGTCCCCAGAAGCCGCAGCCCCGGCTGACGTAGATGTGGGAATCGCCGTGCCGGTAGTGGCCGGCGGTGTGCTCCCAGCGCAGCCCGATGAGGGCCGTCATGGGGAACAGCTGGCCGCCGTGGGTGTGTCCGGAGATCTGGAGGTCCACGCCCTGCTCGGCGGCGACCGTGAAGTTGGCGGGCTGGTGCGCGAGCAGCACCGCGGCGCGCTCGGGGTCGCGGCCCGCGAGCGCCTGCTTCAGGTCATAGCCCTTCTGCCCCAGGCGCCGTGCGCCGTGCCAGTCATCCACGCCCACGAGGTCGAAGGCGCCGCCCGCGTCCCCGATGCGCACGTGCCGGTTGCGGAGCGACGTGATGCCCAGCGAGCGCAGGTGCGCCACCCAGGCATCGGCGCCAGAGGAGTAGTCGTGGTTGCCGGTGACGAAGAAGCGCCCGTAGCGCGCCTGGAGGTTGCCGAGCGCCGCGACGAAGCCGCCCAGCCGGGGCACGCTGCCATCCACGAGGTCCCCGGTGATGGCCACCAGGTCCGGCTTGAGCGCGTTGGCCCGTCGCACCAGCTCGTCCAGGAAGCGGCGCTGGATGAAGGCACCCACGTGCAGGTCGGTGAGCTGCACGATGCTCAAGCCCTCCAGCGCGCGGGGCAGCCGGGGGATGCGCACCACGAGCTCGGTCACCTCCGGCGCGGTGAACGCGCGCCAGCTTCCGTAACCCGCCAGCCCCCCACCCAGCGCGAGCGCTCCGCCCGCCGTCGCCTGGGACAGGAAGCGCCGCCGCTCAGCGTCCACGGAAGGCGCGGGCTCGGACGCGCGAGACGCACCGGAACGGAGGCGACGGCCCACCGCCAGCATGGCCCGGCCCGCGTCGAGCCCGGCGAGCGCGAGCACCAGACACAACGCCAGCCCCATCCACGAATAGGACACCAGCTCCACCACATCGCCGGGCGCTTCCGGAAGCATGCGCTGCAACGCACGGCGGGCCACCAGCACCACCGTCATGGCGCCCAACGCGAGCGCGGCGAGGAGCCGGGGAGCGCGGCGCGGGGTGAGGTTCCACACGAGCCGCCGGAACAGGTACAGGTGGCCCAGGAGGGCGCCCAGCGCGATGAGCAGGGAGAACGAAGACAACGGCATGACGGCAAGCCTCCCGCGCCTTGTGATCTCGCGCACCTGAATCCCGCCCGCCTGCCCTCCGAGCGAAGGAAAGACAACGCCCCGGTCAGCTCCGCACGCTCCACAGGAAGGCAAGGTCCAGGGCCACCGCCTCGAAGGGCTCGACGCGCACGGGTTCAATTCCGGTGTGGGTGGCCACGAACGAGTAGCCGCCAGCGTCCAGCCGGAACACCTCCAGCACGCGAGGCACCGGATCGATGAACCAGACGTGCCGCACGCCTTCGCGCGCATACACCGGCAGCTTCGCCTTGCGGTCCAAGGTACGCGTCGACGGGGACAGCACCTCGCAGAGCCAGTCCGGCGCGAGGGTGAAGGCCGGAACATCCAGCGACGTGGGGACCCGTTCGTGTCGCCAGCCCGCAAGGTCTGGGACCAGCACGTCTTCTCCCAGGTGAAGCTCGGGCTCCATCAGGATGAGCCAACCTCCTGGCCCTCCACGCCCCTTATCGAAGGGCCATCCAAGCTCACTCATCAGCCGCGAAGCCGCGATGGCATGCGGCACAGCGGGCCGTGGGCTCGCATACAGCTCCCCCGCGACAATCTCCCCGACCACGTGCGCGGGAAGTGCCTCCAGGTCCGCATAGGTCGCGGGCTTCTTCGCCATGGATCCTCCCCAGTCCTCTCCGCCGCCCATCACTCTATCCATGAACGGAAGGGGTAGCACGCGCGTCTGACGCGTCAGGGTGGCAATTCCGTCCCCTACCCTTCACGTCTTCCCGGAAAGGCGGGCGAGACCGTCTTCGTGTCCACGGCGGCGGGCGCGGTGGGCGGCGTCGCGGGACAACTGGCTTGCCGCAAGGGCTCCGCGTGGTGGGCAGCACCGGCTCGGACGCGAAGGTGAAGCACCTGTGTGAACAACTCCGCTCGCTGGCCAACGTCCCCAACGAACACCATCCGACAGCCGCAGCCCGCTTCGTCCGTCACCTCGCAAACGCGGACATGGCCCTGAGACACGCGCCGCGCTGCACGCGCCGTTGGGGACAGTCTGCACGCCCCCTTGAAGGAGGCAGCGCAGTGACCTCACAGAAGCAGCCGGACGCGGTGCACATCGACGAGAACAGCAAGGACGCGCAGCTCGCGCCCAAGCGCATGGATCCCACGGGCAACTTCCTCACCACGGACCAGGGCATCCGCGTCGAGCACACGGACGACTCGCTCAAGATTGGCGCGCGCGGCCCCACGCTCCTGGAGGACTTCCACTTCCGGGAGAAGATGACCCGCTTCGACCACGAGCGCATCCCCGAGCGCGTCGTCCACGCGCGCGGCTCCGCGGCCCACGGCTACTTCCAGGTGTACGAATCCCAGGCGAAGTACACCCGGGCGAAGTTCCTCCAGGACCCGTCCAAGAAGACGCCCGTCTTCGTGCGCTTCTCCACCGTCGCGGGCTCGCGCGGCTCCGCGGACACCGTGCGCGACGTGCGCGGCTTCGCGGTGAAGTTCTACACGGAGGAGGGCAACTTCGACCTGGTGGGCAACAACATCCCCGTCTTCTTCATCCAGGACGGCATCAAGTTCCCGGACATCATCCACGCGGCCAAGCCGGAGCCGCACCACGAGATGCCCCAGGCCCAGACGGCGCATGACTCGTTCTGGGACTTCGTGTCGCTCGTCCCGGAGACGATGCACATGATCATGTGGACCATGTCCGACCGCGCCATCCCGCGCAGCTTCCGGATGATGCAGGGCTTCGGCGTCCACACCTTCCGCTTCGTGGACGCGAAGAACGTGTCGCGCTTCGTGAAGTTCCACTGGAAGCCGCTCTTGGGCACGCACTCGCTCGTCTGGGACGAGGCCCAGAAGCTCGCGGGCAAGGACCCGGACTACCACCGCCGGGACCTCTTCGAGTCCATCGAGCAGGGGGACTTCCCCGAGTACGAGCTGGGCGTGCAGATCCTCGAGGAGGCGGACGCGCAGAAGCTGGGCGTGGACCTGCTGGACGCGACGAAGCTCGTCCCGGAGGAGGTCGCCCCGGTGCTGCCCGTGGGCAAGCTCACGCTCAACCGCAACCCGACGAACTTCTTCGCGGAGACGGAGCAGGTCGCGTTCTGCGTCGCCAACATCGTGCCGGGCATCGACTTCACGGATGATCCGCTGATGCAGGCGCGGCTCTTCTCGTACCTGGACACGCAGCTCACGCGCCTGGGCGGGCCGAACTTCGCGGAGATTCCCATCAACCGTCCGCTGGCGCCGGTGCACAACCACCAGCAGGATGGCTTCGGCCGGCACACGAGCGCCGTGGGCCGGGCCAACTACCACCCGAACTCACTGGGCGGCGGCTGCCCCTTCCTCGCGGGCCAGCAGCAGGGCGGCTTCGTGCACCAGCCGGAGCAGGTGAGCGGGCAGAAGCTGCGCGCGCGCCCGGAGTCCTTCAAGGACCACTACAGCCAGGCGGCGCTGTTCTTCCGCAGCCTCTCCGCCCCGGAGCAGGAGCACCTCATCGACGCCTGCCGCTTCGAGCTGGGCAAGGTGGAGTCCAAGGCCATCCAGGAGCGCGTGCTGGAGCACTTCGCGAAGATTGACGCCCTGCTGGTGACGGCCGTCGCGGAAGGGCTGGGCCTGCCCGCCCCGAAGGCCACGCCCGTCACCCCCAAGGGCCCGCCCGCGTCCAAGGCCCTGAGCATGGAGGCCATGAAGCTGCAGCTGCCTCCGTCCATCAAGACCCGGCGCATCGCGGTGCTCGTCGCGGACGGCGTGGACTCGGATGAGCTGCTGGCGGTGCGCAAGGAGCTGGAGGCCCAGGGCGCGCAGCTGAAGATCATCGCCAAGCGGCTGGGCACGGTGAAGGCCGCGAACGGCAAGGACGTCCCGGTGGACAAGAGCGCCATGACCACGGCCTCCGTGGAATACGACGCCGTCTTCGTCCCCGGTGGCGCCGCGAGCGTGGCGGCGCTGAAGAAGGACGGCGAGTCGCGCCACTTCGTGCAGGAGGCCTACCTGCACTGCAAGACGGTGGGCGTGTCCAAGGACGCCGAGGACATGCTGAAGGCCTGCGAAATCGACCCGGCCGCGCCCGGCGTCGTCAGCGGCGCGAAGTCCGGAAGCGGCGCGGCGCTGGCCACGGCCTTCGCGAAGGCCCTCTCGAACCACCGGCACTGGGACCGCAAGGACCACGACCGCGTCCCGGCCTGAGCCCCCGTGTCGCTACGACGTCACCGCGTCCACCGCACCGGGGTGACGTCGTAGTGCCGCATCTCCTCGATGTCCGGCACATAGGGACGGATGGCGGCGAGGAAGGGCGGGAAGTGGGCACTCTTGCGGAAGCCCTCCATGTGGCCCTCCGCGGAGTCCCACTGGATGCGCAGGATGTAGTGGTCGGGCGCGTCGTGGCAGCGCGACAGCTCGAAGCCCAGGCAGTGGGGTGAGGCGCGCAGGCTCTCCTGGGCGGTGCCGTAGGCCGCCTCGAACGCCTGCGCCCGTGCCTCGGGAACCTTGTAGCGGATGTATTCGACGATCATGGGCGCGACCCTAGACCAGCCGGGCACAGGAGGCGTGCGGGAGCTCGCGGCGCGAGGCTAAGCTCCGGCGCCATGCCTGCCGACGTGGCCCTGCTGAAGGAAGTCCCCCTCTTCGCTGCCCTCGACGACGAGGAGCGCGCCCTGCTCGCCACGCAGCTGGAGGAAGTGCGCGTGGACGCGGGGCAGAAGGTGTTCAGCCGGGGAGACCCGGGCGGCGCCATCTACATCATCAGCTCCGGCGAGGTGCAGCTCTCCGTGGAGGACACCACCGGGCACCTCATCGTCTTCGAGACAGCCCGGCGCGGGGACTTCTTCGGGGAGCTGTCGCTGCTGGACGGCGACCCGCGCAGCGCGGACGCACGCGCCATCCAGGACACCTGCGCGCTGAAGGTGGACCGGGGCGACCTGGAGCAGCTCTTCCGCCGCCACCCCTCCAGCGCCATGGACGTGCTCACCGCCATCGGCCGGCGCCTGCGCGAAGCGGATCAGCTCCTGCGCACCCGCCCCACCTTGAGCCCCAACCAGACGGTGGAAGAGCGGCTCACCACCATCCAGCGGCTCGCGGACGGGCTGTCCGCCTTCAGCGGCACGTTCACCTTCCTCTTTCTGCACGCGGTGTGGTTCGCCGTGTGGATGGCCATCAACCTGGGCTGGGTGCGCACCGTGCATCCGTTCGACCCGTTCCCCTTCGGCCTGCTCACGATGGTGGTGAGCCTGGAGGCCATCTTCCTCTCCTGCTTCGTGCTCATCAGCCAGAGCCGGCAGGCCGCCAAGGACCGCATCCGCTCCGACGTGGAGTACGACGCCAACATCCGCGCGGGCATGGAGGTCACCCACCTGCACACCAAGGTGGACCACCTCTACGAACAGACCATGGCGCGCCTGGCGGCGCTGGAGCGCGGCGCGCAGGACGGAAGGCGGTTAGGGTCCCCGGGTCCACCGGTGTGAGAGGTGTCGCGCGATGAGTCCCTGGGCCCGCTGGTTCCGCATCCCCTTCTGGCAGCGCGTGCTGGGCGCCTTCGTCCTGGGGGCCCTCGCGGGTTGGGCCCTGGGTGAGAAGGCCGGCATCTGGCTCCAGCCCCTGGGCACGCTCTACGTCCAGCTCATCCGGATGATCGCCACGCCGCTCGTCTTCTTCGCCGTCATCCACGCGGTGTCCGCGCTGCGCGGCCAGAAGAGCATGGCGAAGCTGGGCGGCCGCACCTTCCTGTGGTTCGCCGTCACCGCCGCGCTGGCCGTGGGCGTCGGCCTGGGCACCGCCGCCCTCACGAAGCCGGGCGTGGGCGTGGGCCAGCTCCAGGTGGCCACCGACTACAAGCCCCGGCAGGTCCCCGGCCCGGTGCAGGTGCTGCTGGACGTGGTGCCCACCAACCCCTTCGCCGCGCTGGCGGAGGGCCGGATGCTCCAGGTCATCTTCTTCGCGGGGCTCCTGGGCTTCGCGCTGGTGAAGCTGGGGGACCGCACCTCGCGCCTGCGTGAGCTGGTGGGCGAGGCCAGCGAGGCCATGATTCAAGTCACCCGCTTCGTGCTGGAGCTGACGCCGCTGGGCACCTTCGGCCTCATCGCGGCGCTGGTGGGCACCTACGGCTTCGAGCGCCTGCTGCCCCTGGGCACCTTCGTCCTCACGCTGTACCTCGCGTGCGCGCTGCACGTCGTCTTCGTGTACGGAGGCCTGCTGCTCGCGCACGGGCTCAACCCGCTGCGCTTCTTCCGGGGCGCCGCGCCCGGCATGCAGGTGGCGTTCGTCAGCTCCTCCAGCTTCGCGTCCATGCCGGTGGCCCTGCGCAGCGTCACCCACAACCTGGGCGTCAACCGCGACTACGCGGCGTTCGCGGTGCCCCTGGGCGCCACCATCAAGATGGACGGCTGCGGCGCCATCTATCCGGCGATGACGTCGCTGTTCGTCGCGCAGTACTTCGGCCTGTCGCTGTCCGCGCCCCAGCTCTTCATCATCCTGCTGGCGTCGGTGCTGGGCAGCTTCGGCACCGCGGGCGTGCCCGGCACCGCGGTGGTGATGACCACCGTGGTGCTCAGCGCCGCGGGCCTGCCCCTGGAGGGGCTGGGCTACCTGCTCGCCATCGACCGGGTGCTGGACATGATGCGCACCCTCACCAACGTCACCGGGCAGATGCTGGTGCCGGTGCTCGTGGCCCGCGAGGAGGGCCTGCTGGACCTGGACGTCTACAACCGCGCCTCGAGCAACGTGGGGCTGGAGGAGCCCCCGTCGCCCGCGGCCTGAGCTACTTGCAGGTCTTCGGCGGCAGCGAGTCGATCCAATCCGCGATGAGCTTCGAGCCCTCCGCGTGGTGAACTACGCGGCCAATCTGCGGCATCATCTTACCGGACTCTTCCGTGTGCATCCGATACCAGAGGATGGACTCCGCGTGGTTGCCGGGGACGATGTCGAACGTACCGCCCACGCCGCTGCCCGCCGACCCCGGGCGCTTGCACTCGCCCAGCGTGAACAGGTCCGCGTTGTCGATGTTGAGGAACAGCCGGCTGGTGATGCCCGCCGTCCCCTTCGGGTTGTGGCAATGCGCGCAGTTGATGTCCAGGTACGTGCGCGCCCGCGTGGACAGGTCCGACGCCGACGGGTCGAAGGCGTCCGGTGCCTTCGGCAGCTCCGCGGCCGGGGGCAGTCCGTCCAGCTTGCCCAGCGACGCCAGGTACTCCAGCTGGTCGCGCTCCACGCCGCCGTACGTGTTCGGGTGGTGCAGGTAGCGCGCCTTCACGCCAATGGGGTGCATCACCTGCACGCCCGCCTCGTCCTGGAGGTGGTGGCAAATCAGGCACTGGTTCTTGGAGGGCACCGAGTACTCAAAGGACCGGGACTTTCCCTCCAGGTCGATGAACGCCACGGTCGTGGAATCACCGCCAGCAACCTGATCCGCCTCTGTCTGCGCCGCATTCCAGACGTAGGGCCACGCCTGCCAGCCCGTGGGCTGGCGCACCAGGACGCGCGTCTCGATGAGCCGCACGTCCTGGTCCGGCTTCCTCAGGTCCGCCGGGAAGGCGAACGTCTTGGTGATGAGCGTCCCCACCGGCAGGTCCAGCGCGTCCTTCGGCTGGTAATGCGCCACCCCGCCGGGGGGGATGTAGAGGGTGCGTGACTTGACCGCGTAGTCGGAGAACAGCGCGGTGGACAACGTGTACGGCACGTTGCCCTCCACCGGCACCAGCCCCCCATCCGCCGGGGTCCCGGTGAACAACCCGAAGCCCGACAGCGTGTTGGGGATGACCGTCACCGGCCCGGCGTCCGGGGTGCCCGCGTCGAGCACACCGGCGTCCACCGGCCCCGCGTCGGGAACCCCCGCATCCTCCGGTCCTGCATCCGTCACGGGCGTGCCCGAATCGGGTGGGGACCCGGGGTTTTCCGGGTCGGAGGAACCGCAGGCTGCCAGCACGAGGGCCAGCAGCACCACGGAGAGACGGGGGTTCACGAACGACGTCCGCATGGGTGTCACACTCCCTGACCGCGCTTACTTGATGTTGTCGCCAATCGTCAGCGCGGGCGAGAAGCCCGCGCAGTCGAAGGCCGTCCCGGTGGCCGCGTAGTGCCGCGTCTTCGCCCATCCGCCGGCCAGGTCACCACCGGTCACGGCGGTGCCCGCCGCGAGCAGATCCAGGTCCACGATGGCGGTGGTGGTGCCCGCGGGCAGCGTGTTCTTCGTGAAGCAGATGTTGATGGGGTTCACGTCCGTGCGGGGGTGCCCGAACGGATCCACGCCGTCCCACACCAGGTGCTCGACCTGCCGCGTGCCCTGCGTCTCACCGAACGTGTAGAGGGTGGCCACCAGCGCGCCCAGCGGACGGCGCTGCGCGTCCAGCTTGCCGTTGTCCACGTTGTCGCCGCTGCCGCCCTTGAACACGTTGTCGTGGATGTTGATGTCCGCGCTCGCGAAGTTCAGGCCGCCCGCGACCCACTGCGCCGGATCCTGTTCAATGATGAGGCCGCTCAGCACCGCCACGTCCAGCGAGTTGTTGTTCTCCCAGGTGTTCCCGGTCAGCTCCACCCGGCGCGACGCCAGGATGAACGTGCCCGTGCCGGCCGGCACCTGCGACACCGTGCTGCTGCTGGCCGCCACCGACGCGAAGTTGTTCCGGTTGTTGTCGGTGATGATGTTGTTCACCACCCGGATGTCCGTGCCCTTGATGGGATTGCCCGGCAGGTCGAACACCACGAGCCCCGTGGTGTTGTCGCGCGCGGTGTTGCCAATCACGTAGGCGTACTTCGTGTTCTCGATCTCGATGCCCGCCACGTTCTGCAGCGCCACGCTGTTGCGCACGATGGCGTACTCCGTCTGGCCCACGTAGATGCCCGCGTCCGCGGCGTTGTAGGCCTCGCACTCGTCGATGACCACGTACTTGGACTTCACCGGGTACAGGCCGTACTTGCCGTTGCTCTCCTTGTCGGCCTCGGCCCACTCGGTGCGCACGCGGCGCATCACGACGTCGACGGAGGACTCGACGCGCACCGCGTCCTTCTTCGCGTTCCACACCGCGAGATCACTCACCTCGAAGCGCTTGCCCACCACGTCCAGGCCGTTGGAGTTCGCGGCGGCGGTGGTGAAGACGAGCACCGTGCTGGAGGCCGTGCCCGTGCCCTCGCCCTTCACGCCCTTGCCCGCGCCCTTGATGGTGATGCCGTTCTGGCGGATGGTGATGGCGTTCTTGAACGTGAACGTGCCCGCGGCCAGCTGGATGGTCGTGCACTCGGCCAGCGTGTTCACCTGGTTCTGGATCTCCTGTTCCTGGCCCGGGGCGAACGTCAGCGTCGCAGTGGCCTTGCCCTGGCAGGAGAAGTCGCCCGCGCTGCCGCCGTCCCAGGGGATGCCCGTGTCCACCGGCGGGCCAGCGTCCGTGCCGGCGTCAGTGCCCGCGTCCGTCGTGCCCGCGTCCACCGGCTGCGAGCCCGCGTCCGGCTTCTTGTCATCGTCGTCGTCGGAGCAGGCGGTCAGTGAGAGGGCCCCCAGAAGGGCCAGAAGGGCAGCGCTCGATGCGCGGGTCCACTGCAAACGGGGCATGTCGTTTCCTCCGCGAAGCCGCTCCGCTTGAGGCCCTGGGGAAGCGCCCGGGCCCGCGAAGCAGCGGGAAGGCGGCATGCTCGGAGCAAAGACACACTGGCGACAAGCACAAGTTGCACGTTTGTGTTTTGACGCAGCGCCCCTTTGGCCACGCGGGAAAAAGCACGCGCACGCGGTAAGCCTTTCGTCCGGAATGTGTCCGGAAGGGGATGGACGCCAGGCTCCGGGCCCGACGACCGGGCGGGCAATCGGGCGTCCTGCGTGCGCTCCCCGGGCCCCACCCGGGCGGTCATCTTGAAGGGGTGTCGCGGCACCATCCCCCCTCTCCCCGCGACAGAAACGAGGACTCCCATGCGTGCAGGCACCGTGGCGACCCTGGTGGTGGCGCTCGCGTCCGGCGTGGCCACGACGGCGCTCGCCCAGCAGGACGAGGCGGATCCCGCCTCCGGCGTCAATGACTCGCAGAACCTGGAGGCCGGGCAATCACTGGCAGCCGGCACCAACGAGGGCACCTTCTGGGACAATTACTGGTATCAGCCCCCCGCCCAGGGCTCCTGGGACACGCAGCCGCTGAACGGGACGTATCAGCTCCAGCAACCGCTCAATGGGACCTACGAACTCCAGCAGCCGCTCAACGGAACCTACGAGCTCCAGCAGCCCCTCAATGGGACGTATCAGCTCCAGCAGCCGCTGAATGGCACCTACCAGCTCCAGCAGCCCCTCAACGGGACGTACCAGCTCCAGCAGCCGCTGAATGGCACCTACCAGCTCCAGCAGCCCCTCAACGGGACGGGCACCTCGCGGGCGCCGCGCTCGCGTTGAGTGGGACCGCGTCCCCCGTACTCCGGGGGACGCGTGCAGCCTCCTCAGCGCCCTGAGTTGAAGGTGTCGCAAGCCTCCAGCGTTCCCTGCTCCAGGCCCCGCTTGAACCAGGTCATGCGCTGCGCGGAGGAGCCGTGGGTGAAGGACTCCGGGACGACGCGGCCCCGGGCACGCTTCTGGAGGGTGTCGTCGCCCACGGCGCTGGCGGCGCCCAGGCCCTCCTCGATGTCGCCCTGCTCCAGGATGTTGCGCGCCTTCTGGGCGCGGCCGGCCCAGATGCCGGCGAAGCAGTCCGCCTGCAGCTCGGTGAGCACGGAGAGCTGGTTGGCCTGCTCCTCGCTCGTGCGGCGGCGCATCGACTGCACCTTCTCGGAGACGCCCAGCAGGTTCTGCACGTGGTGCCCCACCTCGTGCGCGACGACGTACGCGCGGCCGAAGTCACCGGGCGCGCCGAAGCGGCTCTCCAGCTCGTTGAAGAAGTTCAGGTCCAGGTACACGCGCTGGTCGCCCGGACAATAGAAGGGCCCCACCGCGCTCTCCTGCGCGCCGCACGCGGACTGCACCGCGTCCGAGAAGAGCACCAGGCGCGGCTGCACGTAGCGCACGCCCATGGGCTCCAGCAGGGCGGGCCAGGTGTCCTCGGTGTCCGCGAGGATGACGGAGACGAAGTCCTTCATCTCCTCCTGCTGCGGATCCACCGGCCCCCCCGAACCGCCCGTCGCCGGGTCCTGGTCCTGGGACCGCGAGCCGATCTGCACATCGGACGGGTCTCCGCCCAGCAGCATCACCAGCAGCGCCACCACCAGCGAGGCGGCGCCACCGCCCACCGCGAGCGGGCGACCGAAGCCGGACGCCCGCCGGTCCTCGATGTTCGAGCTGCGACGTCCCCCTTGCCACCGCATCCGGTACCCCTTTCCTGTCCATCCGCCCTGCGGTCCAAGGTAGGCAGCCGTCCCTCCGGCAGCGACGGGGATTCCCCCGGAGCGGCCCCGCCAGGAGGTCCGCAGGGCAGGCGGCCGGGCGGGCGCCTGGATGGACACCCGCGAGGCTCAGCCCGGAGGCGAGAAGCCCACCGTCCCGGAGGCCACGCGCGCGGCGGCGCCCAGGCGCTCCAGCAGGGCCGGACCGAAGTACTGGCGCCGCGACTCGCCCTGTCCGCCGAGCACCTGCTCCGGCGTATCCAGGTAGCCCACGTACCCGTTGGCGAGCCCCAGCACATGGCTCGCGCCCGTGAGGTCCGCCAGCGCCCGTCCCGCGGCCACGGTGGGCTCGCCCGGAAGCGCCAGCAGCTCCAGCGGCCCCAGCGCCAGCGCGTCGACCTCCGCCTCGCGGGGCGCGGACGCACACAGGAAGTTGTCCCCCGCGGCCCGGGTGAAAGCCGGCACCAGCCGCGAGGAATCCGGCCGGGGCATCGCGGCCTGCACGCGCGCGAAGGCCAGCCGCACCGGCCCCGCCACCGGCGCCGGAGTGGCCCCATCCGCCAATTCCGACAGCTTGCGCGCGAAGCCCGCGGCCCGCTCCGGGCCCTGCCCTTCCGAGTACGCCACGGACACGTTGCCCTCGCTGCCCTGCACGAACAGGGTGACGCCGTGGCCCGCCTCCTCGCGCAGCGCGCTGAGCCGGCCCGGATAGTCCGGATCCACCAGCGCCCGCTGCCGGGAAATGAGCGTGGCGTGCGCCGCGAACACCAGCACCTCCGCCACCGGCCCGTCCGCGCCCTTCAGCACCACCCGCGTGAGCTGTCCGTCGGGGGACTGGCCCCCGGAGCGTGAGGTGACGAGCCCCGCATCCGCCGCGCCACCCACCTCCAGCGTCACGTCCGTCATCGCGGAGGCCGCCTTCGTCAGCGCCTCGCTCGCTCCCGCCACCGCCGCGTCCACCGCCGCGCGCTGGTAGCGCCCCGTCCCGGACAGCTGGGCCACCCAGCGCGTGTCGTAGCCGCCAAAAGAGGAGTGCGTGTGCGTGGCCACCACCAGCACCTCCTTCACCCCCACCCCCGCGGCGCGCTCGCGCACCTGCGCCACGATTTCCGGGGTCACGAAGAGCAGCTCCAGCGACACCACCCCCACCCGAGCGCCACCGGCCTCCAGCAC
>NZ_RAWB01000224.1 GCF_003612055.1 Corallococcus llansteffanensis | reverse complement strand
TCTTCATGGGGGGGCTGGGGCTGGGCAGCGCGCTGCTGGGAGCGCGGGCGGATCGCCAGGCCCGACCGCTGGCCTTCTACGCGAACCTGGAGCTGCTCATCGCCGCGAGCGCGGCGCTGAGCCCGTTCCTCGTGGAGCTGGCGCGCGCCGTGTACATCGCGCTGGGCGGCACGCCGGTGATGGGCCTGGGCCTGGGCACCGTCGTCCGGCTGGTGCTGTCGCTGCTGGTGCTCGCGGTGCCCACGGTGCTGATGGGCGGCACGCTCCCGGCCGCCGCGCGCGCGGTGCTCTCCGACGAGGACCCGCACCGCCGCGACCTCGCCCTGCTCTACGGCATCAACACCCTGGGCGCCGTGACGGGCGCGGTGGCGTCCACGTTCCTGCTGCTGGAGGTGCTGGGCAACCGCACCACGCTCTGGTCCGCGTGCCTGCTCAACGCGCTCGTGGCCGTCACCGCGCGCGCCGTGAGCCGGTCGATGGAAGGGGCCACGGACGGCGCGAAGCAGGGCCCGGCCGTCCCCGTGACGCCGGCCTCCGTGGAGCCCGCGCCTGTCGTCGACGGGGGGATGGCGCTGCCGCCCCGGGGCTTCGTGCTCATGTCCGCCGCCGTGGTGGGCTTCGCGTTCCTGCTGATGGAGCTGGTCTGGTACCGCATGCTGGGGCCGCTCTTGGGCGGCACCACGTTCACGTTCGGCCTCATCCTCGCGCTGGCGCTGCTGGGCATCGGGTTGGGAGGCACGGCGTACACGGTGCTCTTCCGCCACCGCGCCGCGACGCTCGGGGGCTTCGCCCTCACGTGCGCGGCCGAGGCCTTGCTGATCGCCCTGCCCTTCGCGCTGGGGGACCGGCTGGCCGTCCTCGCCGTGCTGCTGCGCCCGCTGGGGGGCATGGGGTTGGGGGGCATGGCGCTGGGATGGACGTTCATCACCTCCGTCGTGGTGCTGCCCGCCGCGTTCGTGGCCGGGGTGCAGTTCCCGCTGCTGCTCGCGCTCATCGGCAGGGGGCGGCAGGACGCGGGCCGGCAGGTGGGCCAGGTGTACGCGTGGAACACGGGGGGCTCCATCGTGGGGTCGCTCGCGGGAGGCTTCGGGGTGATTCCGCTGCTCACCGCGCCGGTGACGTGGCAGGCCGTGGCCGGGCTGCTCGCGGCGCTCGGCCTGGGCTCCGCCGCCCTCTCCTTCCAGCGGGAGCGACGCCGGGGACTGTGGGTGCTCCCGGTGCTGGCCTCCACCATCGCCGTGCTGCTGCTCACCGCGCAGGGTCCCACCGCTGCGTGGCGCCACTCGGGCATTGGCGCGGGCCGCGCCGAGCTGAGCGAACCCAACCCCCAGGAGCTCGACGCGTTCCTGTCCACCACCCGCGCGGGCATCACCTGGGAGCACGAGGGCGTGGAGAGCAGCGTCGCGCTCGCGGACGACAACGGGCTGAGCTTCGTCGTCAACGGCAAGGTGGACGGCAACGCCATTGGCGACGCGCCCACCCAGGTCATGGCGGGCCTGCTCGGCGCCCTCATTCACCCGGCGCCCCACAGCGCGCTGGTCATCGGCCTGGGCACGGGCAGCACCGCGGGCTGGATGGGCAAGGTGCCCGGCCTGGACCGCGTGGACGTGGTGGAGATCGAACCCGCCATCCTGGAAGTGGCGCGGCGCTGCCATGCGGTGAACGCGGACGTGATGGACAACCCGAAGGTGCACACCACCATCGGTGACGCCCGCGAGGTGCTGCTCACCACCCGCCAGCGCTACGACCTCATCTTCTCCGAGCCCTCCAACCCCTACCGCGCCGGCATCTCCAGCCTCTTCACGCGGGAGTTCTACCAGGCCGCGAAGGAGCGGCTGGCCGAAGGGGGCCTGTTCCTGCAGTGGCTCCAGGCCTACGAGGTGGACGCCCTCACCGTGCAGAGCGCCTACGCCACCCTGTCCTCGGAGTTCGCGGCCGTGGAGACCTGGCATCTGCGCACCGGGGATCTGCTGCTGGTCGCCTCCGGCAAGCCGCTCACGCATGACCTGGCGACGCTGCGCGCGCGCATCACGCAGGAGCCCTACCGGAGCGCGCTGCATTCGGTGTGGTGGACGGACGAGCTGGAGGGGGTGCTGGCGCACTTCATCGGCAACGCGGAGCTGGGCCGGCTGGCGGCGGAGCGTGGCGCGGAGATGATCAACACGGACGACCTGTCCTCCACGGAGTTCGCCTTCGCGCGCAACGTGGGCCGGGTCACGGGCTTCTCCCCGACGGACCTGCGGCAGGCCGCGCGTCAGCGCAGGCTGGACCGGGTGGGCATGGAGGGAGGATCCCCCAACTGGGAGCGCGTGGACGAGCTGCGGATCTGGCTGGGGCTCACCGCGTCGCCGCGGGATACGGCGCCGCTCCGGGCCTACCAGACCTTCGTCCAGGCCTCTCAGGCGAACAACGCCCCCCTGACCCTGGCGAGCTGGAAGCAGCTGGCGCGCGAGCCCCGGGGACCGCGCGAGCAGCTCGCCGTGGCCCGGGCCCAGGTGGCCCTGAAGCATCCGGATGCGCCCGCGACGCTCCAGGCCCTGCGTGCCCACCTCCCGGTCGAGGCGGAGCTGCTAACGGGGCTGCTGTTGGAGTCACAGGGACAGGATGCACAGGCGGTCCCGGCCCTGGAGCGGGCATTCGTGGCCCTGCGCGAGGATCCCTGGCCGGCCCGCCCCCTGACGGCCGCGGCGCTGGATGCGTCGCTCCGGGTGGGCCGGCGCTCGCCGGAGCTGGGGCGCCGGCTCTACGCGGCGCTCGCGCAGCCCTTCGCCGCGAGCGCGCTCACCCGGCACCGGAAGCTGATCCGCGCCCAATTGGCGGTCTCCGTGGGAGGCATCGAGCTGTGCGAGGAAGGGCTTGCGCCGCTGGAGCCCCACGTGCCCTGGGACTACGCCATGCTGCTGGTGCGGGCGGACTGTTACACGAAGCGGGGGCATGCCCGGGCCCAGGTGGCCCGCGCCGACCTGGAGCGCTTCGTGGCCCAGGAACCGCCGGCCTTCCTCGACGGCAACACCGGGGAAGAGGCACCCGCCGAAAGGGCGGCCCCCCAGGAGCCCCGGGCCGGGGATGCCCAGGCGACGCCGTGAGCCCGGAGCCCGCGCGCCTCAGGGCGCGGGGCGTGAGGCGCGCGCCTTCGCCTGGGGAGGCGAAGGACGCCAGCCGAGCACCACGCGGGCATAGGGCGTGGGCCCGGCCCCGAGCCCCGGGATGTTCAGGTTGTCGCGCTGGCGGTCGAGCAGCGCGAAGTCGTTGATCAGCGTCAGGCCCACCGCGGAGCTCAGCCACAGGTCCCGGCCCAGGTGGACGTTGACGGTGGGCGCCACGCGGACGACCGACTCCCGCACGTAGTGCGCGCCCAGGTCCTGCCCCACGGAGTCGAAGCGGGTGTGGAGGACCTGCTGCTCGAAGCCGCCCACGACCCCCAGCTCCACCGTCTCCCCCAGCTTGCGCAGCAGCGTGAGCCGGGGCAGGCCCACCTCCAGGACATAGGGGCCCCGGCGATAGTTCAGGCTGGCCATGGGGATCACGGGCAGCGCGTCGAAGGGCCACAGCGCGACCAGGCCGAACGTCAGCGAGAGGCCGGGCTCGTCGCCCAGTTGATGGTTGGCCATGGCGAAGGCCACCCACGAGGTGTCCAGGCCCATGTCGAACGACGACTGGAAGTCCGTGCGGGTGCTGCCCATCACGCCGGCGATGAACAGCCAGCGCGGCGCCACGGGGCGGATGAGCGTCAGGCCCAGCTGGATGCGGTGGAAGCGCCGTCCCACCTCGTCCTCACCCGCGCCTCCGGGCCGGGGCAGCTCCACGCCCAGCCACCGCGTCTCGTAGCCCAGCGAAGGCAGCAGGTACGTGCGGCCCAGGACGATGGGGGGCAGCGGAAGGCGCAGGTCCAGTTGCCGCCGCTCGTCCAGCCGGGTCCGGCCCGCGTCCAGCGTGCCGCCGCTCGAGATGCTGTAGCCGACGTAGAGCCGGTCCGCCTGGGTCTGGGCCAGGGCCGGGGCGCCGAGGAGCGCCAGGAGCACGGCCACCCAGGACCACCGGCCCGGGTCCCCGCATCGCAAGCGCACCGCACGGCGGATCTCCATGGGTGCGCACCCTACTCCCAATCCCTACCGGGAGAGGAGCGGGATACGGCCTTCGCGGCGCATCCCGCCCTCCCCCTCCAGACTAGTTGCTCATCGTGTAACGGTTTCCCGCGAGGACCGTGGTGTCCACGCCCTTCTCCGGCACCTCCACGCGGTACTGCCCGCGGAAGAGCTGGAAGGTGCGGTTGCCGGGCTGGGCGACGCCGTTCTGGGCCGCCCAGAACGCGGTGCCCAGGTTGCTGGTGCTGCCGCGGTACCACGCGATGGTGCCCACCTCGTCGGAGATCTCCAGGTAGTAGCGGCCGGGCTTCATGGACGCGAAGTTCATGGGCACGTCCGAGTTGTCCACGACGTTCTTGAAGACCTGGCGGGCCATCGGCTTCCAGCCCTCGCCGTTGTCACGGAAGAGCGTCGCGGTGAAGCCCGACGTGCTGGTGACGTAGGTGCCGATGTGCAGCGTCGCCCGGTCGAAGGGCTGCGCGGCGTTGAAGACCTGGCCCAGCGTTCCGTTCAGCGCATCCGGCGCGTCCGCCGCCGTCTGGCTGAGCAGCACGCCCTGCGGCGCGTCCACGGCCCGGAAGGCGAAGTCGCCGGTCAGCAGCGTGCCCCCGCTGAAGGCGGAGCCCCACACGGTGGAGGACGGGTCGCGCCACCAGGCCAGGGGGGTGGACGGATCCCGCACCGTCAGCCGGTACGTCAGGCCCAGGGGCTGCGGCGGCACGGCCATGTGGATCCAGGCGTTGTTCTGCACGCCCGTCAGCTGGCGCGTCACCACGGGCACCCATCCCAGGCCCCCATTGGCGGACGACTCCAGCGACAGCGTGAAGGCCGCGCCGTCCACACCGTAGGTGCCCACGAGCACGCCCACCTCGTTGAAGGGGGCCACGCCCAGGAAGGTCTGCATCAGCAGCGACGTGCCCACGGTGGTGGCGACCGTGCCCACCTCCTGCTGCGAGACGGCCTGCCCCCGGCTCACCTTGATGGTGCGGGCCGAGCCCTTGTAGTCCACCCCGGACGCGGAGGCGGAGAGGAGCGCCGACGGCAGTTCCGGCGCGACGTGCAGGCCCTGGAGGTCGGCGTTCACGCCCATGAAGCCATACAGCAGCGGCAGGACGGACAGGCCGGACTCCGGGAACTCGCCGTTGGTGCCAATCTCCCCCTTGTGCTCGTTGAAGTCGTTCGGATCCCTCGTGGTGCCGTTGCACCAGAGCCAGTCCGGGAAGCAGAACGCCAGGTGGTTCGAGTCCGTCGTCATGTGCGTCAGCATCCGCTGGAACTTCGCGTGCGCGTCGTCCGCGTGGCGGTACCGCAGGCGCGCCATGATGTCGTAGTAGGACTCCCACAGGAACGTGCCGCCGTTCTGGAAGTGCTGGCCATACGGATACGGCCCGATGGGACCGCTCGTCAGGTTCGACCAGCCATCCCACTCCGCCGCGGGGACGGGCAGCGTGTTGGCCCGGGGCGCGAAGACGCTCTGGTACACGGACGTGCTGCCCGCCCGCGCGCCGGCCACCGTCACCGTGGCGGGGCTGTCCAGCCACTCCAACACGCGGTCGGCGTCCGCGGGCGTGGGCAGGCCGCGCACCAGCGCCGGCAGGTTGAAGTACGTGTAGCCGGCGTCGTGCAGCACGCCGTTCACGTCGCGCCACCCCGCGTAGCGGTTGCCCGTCCAGAGCGCGGCACGGTACTCGGCGGGAAAGGTCGCGGCGCGGTTGCGGTAGGTCAAGGCCTTGCTGGCGTTGCCCGCCGCCTCCTCCAGGTCCCCCATGGCCAGCAGCGCCGAGTAGAAGGACGCGTTCACCCAGCCATCCTTGTGGCCCGAGCGGATCTGATCCATGTACGTGCTCGGCCGCCCCGTGGACGTCCCCTGGTTGGCGGTGCCCGGCATCACCAGCAGGCCGGTGGCCCCCTGCATGACGCCCAGCATGTAGTCGTCCATGACGACCTCCGCGCGGGGCAGCATGAGGTTCAGGAAGGCGGCGTCACGCGACCAGAGGTACAGCAGGTGGATGCCGTTGATGTACGCCGGCACCTGGTCGAAGTGGAAGGAGCCCACGCCTCCGTGCGAGGCATCGCAGTGCACGGAGTCCCCCGGGGGACACGCGTCGGGCCAGCGCTCATAGATGCTCCAGGACCAGACGAAGCCGGTGGGCTGGACCAGCGGCGGGCTCGGGTTGGCGGGCGTGGTCACCCCGTTGACGAGCGTGTCCCGGACGAAGCCCGTCACCGCGGTGCGGGCATTGTGATCATTCGTCCAGGCGAACTTCAGGGCGTCCCATTCATTCCAGGCGGTATTGGCGCCATAGGACATGTTGCTGCGGTTTCCGGAGAGCCCGCCCCCCAGGTGCCAGCCAATGCCATAGATGTTCCAGAATTCGTTGGCCGGGCTGGTGATGGAGGGGGACGACGTCTGGAATGGGTCCGTCGCGAAGGCAGACGTGGACACGGTCAGACCCGCGGCCAGGACAAGGCTTGCAGCGCGTTTCAAGGGTACTCCTGCGATGTGGAAGAGGAGCACGGCCTCCCCCCTTCCCAGGGTTGCGCGCGCCATCTGCCATTGCCGCCATCAGGGAGTCAACGTTTGAAAAGGCATTCGGCCGCTGGCAGGATTTCCTTGCTCCACGCAACGAATTGACGGGCTTGGCGTGTGATTTTCCGCTCAGCCCACCATCGCGTTCACCTCGTCGGTGAAGGCGTGGTCGTCCTCCGCGTGCACGACGAGCGAGGGCAGCACCGTGAGGTCCGCGCTTCCCCCCTTCACCGCGTGCAGCAGCACCAGCTTCGCGGGCCGGTCCGCGCGCGGGTGCACCATGCGCACCGTGCGGGGCTCCAGTTGCAGCGTGCGCAGCACCGACACGAGCTCGCTGAAGCGCGACGCCGGATACACCATGCACAGCCCGCCCCGGGGGACCAGCAGATAGGCCGCCGCGCGCACGACGTCCGGCAGCTCGCAGGCGATCTCATGCCGCGCCAGCGCCTTCTCCGGGGGCAGGTTGCGCTGGCCCGCGGTGCGCGCGCGGTAGGGCGGGTTGCACAGCACGTGGCCGAAGCTGCTCGCGGGGAACATCTCCGTCACGTGCCTCAGGTCGCCCTGCACCAGCGTCACCGCGCCCTCGCTGCGGTTGAGGTACACGTTGCGCTCGGCGAGGGAGAACAGGCCCGGCTGCAGCTCCAGCGCGGTGATGTCCGTGCGCCCCAGCCTGCGGGCCAGCACCAGCGGGATGATGCCGCACCCGGTGCCCAGGTCGAGCAGCCGCCCCCGGTGCGCGCCCGCCTCGAACACGGCGAAGTGCGCGAGCAGCACGGGGTCCAACGTGAAGCGGTAGCCCGCGCGCCGCTGGAGCACCTGCACCTCCCCGCCGCAGATGGCGTCGAGCGTCTCCCCGGGCCCCGCCTGCAGCTCCAGCCGCACCCGCCGGGGCCAGTCCTGCGGGGTTCCGGTCAGCGCCCGCACGGGAAGGCCGTCACACTTCGGGATCCAGGAACAGCAGGCCCGCGGGCACGCGAGGCTCCACGCGCAGGGTGCGCGGCGGCAACGTGGCCTGGGCCTCCATCACCGCGCGCACCTCCCAGACGGGCGGCGGGTTGAGCGCGAAGCCCGCCTGGAACGTACCGGCCTCCACGCCCTGCACCAGCGCCTCCAGGCCGTGCACCGGATAGACTTGAGGGTGGCCGGACGCCTCCGGCTCCTGGATGCCCAGCACCGTGCGCAGCACCAGCGCGTTGAGCAGCGCCAGGTCCAGGCTCCTCAGCGTGGGACTGCGCGGCGCGCCCTTCAGGTGCGCCAGGTCCAGCCCCTGGCGGAAGCGCAGGATGCGGCCCCGCCCTCCCGGCAGCACCAGCAGCACCGCGTGCTGACCGGGCACCAGCGTGGCCAACCGCTCGCGCGCCGCCGCCAGGCCCTGCGAGGTGGTGAGGGGCGTGTCCAGCTCCGTCACGCGCGCGTAGGCGGACACCAGCGTGAGGAAGGTCTCCTCCTGGAACGTCTGCACGCCCTTGAGCGCGCGGTGGATGGGGCACAGCTCCAGGCCCGGCTCGGACAGCGGCACCACCGCCGCCAGCGTCTGCCGCTGCTCGCTCAGGGCGGCCAGGGGCCGCATGGGCGCCTCGTCCAGCACCGCCTGCAGGCGCTTGGACACCGGGGACGGCTCGATGCGCAGGAGCGACACCGGCGCGCCGTCGTACTGGCCCTGCCAGACGGAGATGCCGCGCTCGGCGGCCTCGGCCAGCAATGCACGCAGGGCGCCGTGGTCGTCCGCCACCAGCGTGACGGCGGGCTCCACCTCCCAGGCGCGCGGCCGGTACGGGTCGTGCTCCAGCGGGGGCGCCGCGTCCGGCGTCAGCGCGCAGAGCAGGTACCGCACCGGCGGGCCGGAGAACTTGCCCGCGGGGCCGTGCAGCTCGACAACGTAGAGCGCGGGGCGGGCATCCCGCAGCAGGGTGCCCGCGTCGCGCATGCGCCGCAGCTCCGCGCTGGGGTTCGCGGCCTCCAGGAGGGGCCGGACATGCGCGGGCCGAGGGGCCGCGTTACCGCGGGAAGCGGCGTCGCCGGGCTCCTCCAGGGAGCGATCCAGCGAGGCCAGGAGGGCCGTGAAGGGAAGGACGCGCGCCATATCTGGGGGGAAGGTGATGCTGCCCTTCCCCCGGTGCCATGACGCCCGCCCGCTCGCCCTCCTGCCCGTCTACCACCAGACGTTCTTGTAGGGCCGGTCCTTGGAGGCGTGCCCGCTTCGCACCGTCGTGGCGGAGCGGTCCACGCTCTCCTCCCACAGCAGGCTCACCGTGGTGATGGCGCCCGCGGAGCCCAGGAACGACAGCACGTAGGGCGTGGACTGGTTGAAGCCGCCCAGCACGATCCCGGAGATGAGCAGCACCGCCGCGCCCACGCCGGCGCCGAAGAAGTCCGCGCGCAGGATCTGGGACGGCGTCGGGTTGTAGCGCATGGTCGCCAGCGCCAGCGCGCCCGCGCCCACGCCCGGGGCGATGAGCAGCATGTCCTTCCACGTCTTGCCGGAGATGGACGTGCCGGAGAAGTGGACGATGGCGAGCAGCAGCGCGCTGTACGCCGCCGCCCAGCCCGCGCCGGACGCCACCAGCAGGCCGTCGTTGAGCGGGAGCTGTCCGCCGCCGATGCCCGCCGTCAGCCACGCGCCCAGCTCCGCGCCCAGGAACGCGGACCAGGTGAGCACGCCCGGGTCCTGCGTGAGCAGGTCCATGAAGCCCGCGAAGAACATGGAGCCCACCAGCGAGTTGCCGACGCTGAAGTTGGCCATGGGCTGATCCACCCAGTTGTTGAACTGCCACCACGCGGAAGCGCCGAAGCCCAGGCCCGCGCCGATGAGCGTGCCCGCGAGCATCGCCTCGCGCGAGCTGCGGTCGAAGCTGAAGTCCTGCGAGAAGGCCTGGGTGAAGAAGCCACCCAGCGCGCCCATCGCCGTGTGGTGCATCACGAACGTCATGCTGCCGGGACCGGACAGGAAGGGCCCGCGGCGCCGCTGGCCATCCAGGAACACGCCGTTGTCCTCCGGGGGCGGGCGCATCGTGGACGCGGTCGCGCTGTCCGGGGCGGACTCCTGACGCACGCCGGGCGGGCCTTCCGTCAGCGGGGCCTGCGGCTCGGTGCGCAGGCGGTCCGGATCCGGGGGCGCGCGGGGCGCGTCACTCGCGGGGGGATACGTGTCGTTCGGGTTCGCCGGCGGGTAGCCCGACTGCGGCTGCGCGTAGCCGTCGTTGGACGGAGGCGCGGCCTGCGAGGGCGGATACGCCTCGTTGGACGGAGGCGCGGACTGCGGCTGCGTGTAGCCGTCGTTGGACGGAGGCGTGGCCTGCGAGGGCGGATACGCGTCGTTGGACGGAGGCGCGGACTGCGGCTGCGCGTAGCCGTTGTTCGACGGGGGCGCGGCCTGCGGCTGCGAGGGCGGAGGCACTTCGGCCTGCGACGGCGGCGCCGCGTACATCGGCGACGAGGGCGGAGGCGGAGGCTGGGGCGCCGGGTACACGGACGTGCCACCCGCCTGCGCGTGGGCAAGGCCCGGCAGCATCAGCGCGACAGCGAGGACGGTGACAGGGAGGTTCCAGCTTCGATGAGGTGACACGTAGGGGCTCCTTGGGTCCGGCCGGCCGGCAGAAAACCACAACCCGTGCGCACATGCCGGATTTCCGCTCGCGAGTCGACAGTCGCGCAGGCGCGGGGTCCACCGCACGACGCACGGAAACTTCCACCGCGACACGCGCGCGGATGCGGCATCTTCCCGGCCCCATGCCCGAAGGCATCTCGTGGTCCGAACTCGACGTCGACGCCGCCCGCATCCAGGTGGTGAACGAGGCCCCCTTCCCTTCCGGCCAGCGGGACTTCGTCCTCTACTGGTGCATGGTGAACCACCGCTGGGAGGAGAACCACGCGCTGGACGCCGCCATCGCGCTGGGCAACCACCTGGGCCTGCCCGTCGTCGTCTACCAGGCCCTCCGTCCGGACCATCCCTACGCGTCGGAGCGGCTCCACGCGTGGGCGCTGGAGGGCATGGAGGACATGGCCAAAGGCTGCGCCGCGCGCGGCCTGCCGTACTGGCTGGAGCTGCCGCGCACGAAGAAGGAGCACGTGCACCGGATCGCGAAGCTGGGCCGGCGCGCCGCGGCCGTCGTGTCGGATCTGTTCCCCACGTACATCATTCCGGGCCACCTGCGCGGCGCGGCGAAGGCGCTGGGCGTGCCGCTCATCGCCGTGGACGCCTCGTGTGTCGTGCCCATGCAGCGCATCCCCGCGGCCCAGGTGGGCGCGTACGCGCTGCGCCCCAAGCTGCGCAAGCTGTGGCCGGAGTACCTGGAGCGCACCCTGCCCCGGCGCAAGCTGAAGGCCCCGGCCACATCGCTGCAACCGGACTTCACCGTGTCCGACGCGACGAAGGCGCGCGCCGCGCTGGCCTCGTTCGCGGTGGATCATTCCGTGAAGCCCCTGGACGAGCGCGGCGGCCGCAAGGCGGGCCTGAAGGCCCTGCGCACGTTCCTCGAAGCGCGGCTGGAGGGCTACGAGACGGGGCGGAATGATCCGGGCCTGGGCCAGCACTCCAACCTGTCGCCCTACTTCCACTGGGGCAACCTCTTCCCGGGCGAGGCGGCCCGCGCGGCCATCGCGGCGAAGGGCCGGGAGCACCCCGCCGTGCAGTCCTTCCTGGAGGAGCTGCTCGTGCGCCGCGAGCTGGGCTTCAACTACTGCTTCCACACGCCCGGCCCGAAGCAGCTCACCGTGGCCTCCCTGCCGCCCTGGGCGCGCGAGACGCTCTCCCGCCACCAGGAGGATCCGCGTCCACACCTGTACTCCTACGAGGACCTGGAGCAGGGCCGCACGGAGGATCCGCTCTGGAACGCGTCCCAGCGCGAGCTGCGGGAGCGCGGGCGGATCCACAACTACCTGCGCATGCTCTGGGGGAAGAAGATCCTCGAGTGGAGCGCCACGCCGCAGGAGGCGCTGGAGCGCATCGAGAAGCTCAACGACACCTACGCGGTGGACGGGCGCGACCCGGCGAGCGTCGCCAACTTCATGTGGGTCCTGGGGCTGCACGACCGGCCCTTCCAGGAGCGCGCGGTGCTGGGGAAGGTGCGGCCCATGAGCTCGCTGCGCACGGCCCAGAAGTTCGACCTCGCCCCGTACCTGGAGCGCTGGGGGGAGCCGGGCAAGGCCGCCCGGTAGGCCGCCGGTGGACATCCCCCGCCGTCAAACCCAACACAGCGGTTCCCTTTCCGGCCCGGGGTCACTAAACCGCTCGGAACAGCCACCTTTCCGGACAGGAGTCACCGCCATGGGCATGTTGAAATTCGAGGTCCCCCACAACCTTCCCAAGGACGAGGTCAAGAAGCGCGTCGAGCAGCTCCTCAACTACTGGGGCACGAAGTACGGCGTGAAGTCCGACTGGACGGGCGAGGAGGGCGCGAAGCTCGCCGGCAAGGTGATGGGCATCAACCTGGACGCCAGCTTCGTCATCACCGACAAGACCGTCACGGGTGAAGGCACCGACCCCGGCATGCTCCTGCGCGGCCAGGCCAAGTCGTACCTGCAGAAGAAGTTCGGCGCCGTGCTGGATCCGTCCAAGAGCCTGGATCAGGTCAAGGGCAACCTGGACTGACCGCCGCCGAGGCCGGGGACCGCCTCAGCCCGGCTGTTCCTCCAGCGCGGCCAGCGCATAGCGGGCCGCGCGGGAGATGGCCTCCGCCGAATCGAGCATCTCCGGGTAGTGCCCCGCCAGCGGGCGCTGCGGATGCTTGAGCTGCGCGACGGCGTTGCGGTAGCTGCGCCGGGCCGCCTCGAAGTCCTGGGTGCGCTCCTGCACCTGGGCCAGCAGGTAGTGGCCGATGGCCAGCGTGGGCTCCAGGAAGAGCGCCTTCGCCAGCTCCGAGCGCGCCTCGGCCAGGCTCCCCGCCTGCATCGCCGCCACCCCGCCGAAGATGCGCGCCTCCACGCACAGCGGCTCGCGCTGGAGCGCCTGCGCGAAGGTCTCGCGCGCGTTGTTGATGCGGCCGGTGAGCGAATACAGGTTGCCCAGCGTCAGGAGCGCGTCCAGGTCGCTCGGCTCGTCCACCAGCAGCTTCTCCACGCCGTCGATGGCGCCGGGGAAATCCCCCTGCGTCATCTTGCGCACCGCCAGGTTGAGGCGCTCCGCAGGCGGCAGGAGCAGCGGCCACGAGCCTCCGGAAGCACTTCCCGGGCGCGACGGGGAACCCTCCGCCCCCGGGCGGGGCGTGGAGGGGTTCATCCGCACCACCGGGAACGTGCCCGTGGAGCGCTCCGTCACCGCGCGGCCCGGCGCCTCCGCGGGGCGCGGGGGCTCCACCCGGACGGCCGGGAACTCGCCGGTGCGCCGCCCGCCCGGGTTGTTCACCACGGAGGGCATCTCGAGGGTGGGCCTGCGCGAAACGTCTCCCGGCCTTGATTTGGAGGTGTCCAGGCCGCCCGTCACCCGCAGCTTCGCGGCGGTCGCGGCGTTGGCCTGCATGCGCTGGCGGACCTCCACCGCGAAGGACTCCGGGGAGCCGGGCCGCGGCGGCGGATCCGACGGGCTGGAGACGCGGGGCGGCGGAGGCAGGGGGCGCTCTCCCAGCGGTCGCCGGTACACGAACGCGCCGTCCACTTCGATCATCTCGAAGCGGTCATAGACCTTGAACAGGCTCTCCGAGTACCCCAGGAACAGCAGCCCGCCCGGGCGCAGCGCGGCGAGGAACCGGTCCATCAACCCGCGGATGGTGGGCAGGTCGAAGTAGATGATGACGTTGCGGCAGAGGATGAGATCCAACGACGCGGGCGCCACCTTGTCGAACACCGGCGCGGCCAGGTTCTGCCCGTCGAAGCGGATGTACTCGCGAAGGATGGGCGACGCCTCGTAGCCCTCGTCCACCGGCCGGAAGAAGCGCTTCAGCCGCTCCGTGCCAATGGCCATGGCCCGCCGGCTGGTGAAGCGCCCCTGCCGCGCGGCCTCCACCGCGGCCAGGTTCAGGTCGGTGGCCCACAGGTCCACCTCCACCGCGAGCGCGCCCAGCTCCGCCATCACGAGCGCCAGGCTGTAGGGCTCCTCGCCCGTGGCGCAGCCCGCGGACCAGATGGACACCTTGCGCATCTCGCGCCGCGCCCGCGCGAGCAGCTCCGGCAGCACGCTCTGCTCCAGCGCGCGGAACTGCTTGGCGTCGCGGAAGAACTCCGTGTGCCCCACCGTCACCAGGGGCAGGAGCGCGCGCAGCTCCTCCTCGCCGTGGGTGCCGAGCAGCCGCTGCATGTACTTGTCCGGATCGCTCAGGCCCAGCACGGGCATGCGCGTGGACAGCGCGAGCCGGAGGCTGTGATAGCCGTCCAGGGTGATCTTCAGCCCCGCGCGCTCCAGCAGGAGCCCGGCCAGCTGCTGGAGGACCTTGTTGCCGACGGTCAGCATGCGTCCACCCACTGCACCAGCGTCGGACCGATGCGATCGAGCGGCAGCACCTGCTGCGCGGCGCCCAGCAGCACCGCCTCGCGCGGCATGCCGTAGACGACACACGACGCCTCGTCCTGCGCGATGGTGCGTCCACCCCGCTCGCGAATCTCCTTCAGCCCCCTGGCGCCGTCGCGGCCCATGCCCGTCAGGATGACGCCGACGCAGCGCCGCCCGAAGGCCTCCCCCGCCGAAGTGAGCAGCATGTCACACGAGGGGCGGAAGCCCCGCAGGGCAGGTCCCGAGTCCAGTTCCAGACGGCCCTCCGACTTCACCAGCAGATGCCCTCCTGAAGGGGCGATGTACACCGTCCCCGGCTCCATCAAGGCGTCATGCGTCGCTTCGACGACGCGCAGCGCGGTCTCCGAGGAGAGCCAGTGCGCCAGCCCCTCCGTGAAGCCCTCGCTGATGTGCTGACAGTAGGCGATAGGTGCCGGGAAGCCGCGCGGAATCATGCGCAGCACCTGCGCCACGGCCTTCGGGCCGCCCAGCGACGCGGCCAGCGCCACCAGGGGGAACGGCGCCGCCGGCCCCTCGGGCGCAGGCCTGCTGACGGAGGGTGACGAGCGCACGCCCTTCACCTGCGCCAGCATCACCAGCTTGCGGCCCACCGCGTGCCAGAACTCCGGCCCCGGTAGGATGGGCCGGTCCATCACGTCCAGCGCCCCCAGGGCCAGGGCCTGGAAGGCCTGCTGTCCGGTGAGCACCCCCGGGTGCAGCGCGAGGATGGGCACCGGCCGCATCGCCATGGTGCGCTCGATGGCGCTCAGGGCCTCCGCGTGCAGCAGGTCCACCAGGAGCACGTCCGGGAAGTGGCGCCGCACGACGTCCTCCAGGCCCACGAAGTCCGCTTCGGGCGGACCCACGGCCACGAGCGACTCCCCGTCGAAGAGCCTGTGCGCCAGCCCGCGCAGACCCCGCCCCACCAGGAGTACCCGGAACGCGAGTCCCGTCACCGCCGTGCCCCC
>NZ_RAWB01000223.1 GCF_003612055.1 Corallococcus llansteffanensis | reverse complement strand
GTGATGGGGTGGAGGGGTCGGGTCGTCCTGCTGGCTTCATTGGTGGCGGGGACGATGGCGTGTCACGAAGAGGACCAGACGCGCGGGGTGCAGGCCACCGCGGTGCTGGACATGGACGCACTCGATTTCGGGGAGGTGCCGGTCGGCGAGTGGCGTGAGAAGGAAGTCCGCATCCGCAACGTGGGCTACGTGCCGTTCTCCGCGCTGGAGGCGCTGGGGATTGGAAAGAACCCCGCCTATCAGGTGGAGCTGACCGAGGGCGGCGGCCGCGTGCCGCCGGGCGAGTCGCACGTGGTGAAGGTGCGCTTCCACCCGCTGGCTGAAGGCGCCGTGGAGGAGACGCTGCGCGTGACGACGGACGCCAACGTGGGCGCCCTGCAGCAGCTCCCCGTGCGCGGCCTGGGCACGCCCACGCCCATCGGCGTGTACCCGCCGGTGCTGGACTACGAGACGCTGGAGGTGGACAGCGACCGCGTGCTGGAGGTCACCGTCACCAACCCGGTGGACCTTCCCCTGACGCTGAAGGTCTCCGGCGACCAGGCGGATCCGTTCACGCCGGACACCATCACCGTGCCGCCCAACAGCACCCAGGTCGTGCGCACCAAGTACCTGCCGCGCGCGCTGGGGCAGATGGGCGCCCGGCTGGAGGTCGTGTCGTGCGAGACGTGCACCCCGTCCGTGGTGGACCTGAAGGGCAACTCCGTGGCGAGCGCCTTCGAGTTCGACCCGGCGCCGGTGCCCTTCGACGAGATCCCGGTGCACGAGCGCACCGAGTCCTTCACCCGTGCGCGCAACATCACCTGGCGCCCGGTCACCATCTCCACGCTGGCCACCAGCGACCGCGCCTTCTCGCCGCTGTCCAAGCCCGAGGGCTCCACGGTGCAGCCGGGCGAGGTGGTGGAGATGCGCATGGAGTTCGCCGCGCGCTTCTCCGGCCCCAACGTGGGCAACCTCACGGTGGCGTACGCGTCCGACAAGGCGCGTGAGGCCCGCGTGATGCTGGATGCGCGCGGTGGCCGGCCCACGCTGGCCGTGGCCCCGGTGGCGCTCGACTTCGGCGAGCTGCCGGTGGGCGGCAAGGTGGAGCAGGTCATCCGCATCACCAACGCCGGCAGCAACGGCCCGCTCACCTTCAGCGGCGTGCGCGCCGACGGGGACAGCGCGCAGTTCACCGTGGGCACGCCCACGCGCGGCGCGCAGAACTACCCGTGGAAGGCCGGCACCTGGCCCAACCTGGAGGCCAACGGCCTGCAGATCGCCCCGGGCAACGACGCGCTGGAGCTCAAGGTCTACTTCGAGCCCAAGACGGAGGGTCCCTTCACCGCGACGCTCTACGTGCGGTCCAACGACCTGTTCACGCCCGAGCGCGCCATCACCCTCACGGGCCGCGCCCGTGCGAGCGGCCCCTGCGTGTACGAGCTGCTGCCCCAGCCGTCGCTGGACTTCGCCAACGTGGCGCCGGGCCGCGGCGCGGTGCTGGGCTTCTACTTCCGCAACCCGGGCCGGGCCGAGTGCGCCATCAAGAACGTGCACCTGTCCAACGACGGCGGCGGCGTGTTCAGCATGCCCGGCGGTCCCATCACCGGCGGCGTGGTGCTCTACGACACGGCCTTCAGCTCCATGATTGCCTTCAAGGCGCCCACCACGGGCGGTGAGTTCAACGGCGAGCTGATGCTCACGGTGAACAACCCGGCCTTCCCCACGGTGACGCTGCCCATCCACGCCGTGTCGCAGGCGTCCTGCCTCGTGGCCACGCCGTCCTTCGTGGACTTCGGGCCCATCCGCTACGACTGCGCCGCGAAGCCTCGCAAGACGTTCGTGTCCAACCGCTGCAGCGAGCCCGTCACCGTGGCGGACGCCGTCATCGGCAACGGCACGAGCAAGCAGTTCTCGCTGATGACGCCGGTGAACCCGCCGCGCACCCTGGCGCCGGGCGAGGGCTTCGAGATGGAGGTGGGCTACGCCCGCAACGTGCTGGGCCAGCACTTCAGCCCCATGTACCTGAAGGCGGACACGGAGCCGAACGGCTTCCTCGTCCCGCTGCTCGCGGAGACCAACCACGAGGGCATCCAGGTGGACCGCTTCACGCAGGGCACCGACAGCCAGCTGGACGTGCTCTTCGTCGTCTCCAACACCACCACCATGGACACCTACCAGCAGCGCCTGCGCTCCGCGATTCCCGGCTGGCTGCAGCGCGCGAAGGAGCTGAACGTGGACGTGCGCGTGGGCGTCACCAGCACCGGCCTCGTGCAGCGCGGCGGGCTGTGCGGCGGCGGCGCCAACGGCGGTGAGGCCGGCCGGCTCTTCCCGGTGGACGGCAGCCGCGCCCGCGTGGTGTCCGGCACCAGCCCCAACGCGGCCCCCACCATCCAGTCCAACCTGGACGTGGGCCTCTGCCACAACCTGGTGCAGGGCCTGGAGACGATGCGCCAGGGCCTGTCCGCCCCGCTGTCCGAGCAGGCCGACGACACCCGCACGCCGCAGCCCAACGACGGCAACCTGGGCTTCACCCGCGCCGCCGCGCGCATGGCGGTGGTGGTGGTGGCGGACGAGGACGACCACTCCGGCTTCGAGCCCGACAGCTACATCCAGTTCCTCCAGACGCTGAAGGGCACGGGCATGTCCCAGCGCAGCAACCTGCACGCGCTCATCCCCACCAACTCCTCCTGCACCACGGCCGGTGGCAGCGCGGCGCGCTTCGCCGCGGTGGCCAAGGGCACGGGCGGTTCGGTGGGCTCCATCTGCGAGGGCGACTACCGCGGGTTCCTGGACCCCATCATCCAGCAGGCCGGTGAGCCCCAGGCGGACTTCGCCCTCACCGCCCAGCCGGACGGCACCGCGGAGATGAGCGTGCGCGTGAACGGCCGCGTGCTCGCCACCGACAAGTGGACGTACGACGCGGGCCGCAACGCGGTCATCTTCAACGAGGGCTCGGTGCCCACCCCGGGCCAGTCCGTGGAGATCCGCTACCGCAGCATCTGCGCCCCGACGCCGTAGGGGGTCGCAGCTTCGTGACGCACCGCGCCGGGTCGGTCCCTTGAGGGGGCCGGCCCGGTTCGTGTTTTCCCGGGTGGCGGGCTTTTGAGATCCGGGCGGGCGCGGCTATCGTCGCGGGCGAAGTGGAAACGTTCGGCCGCTATGAATTGATGCGCAAGCTGGCCACCGGCGGCATGGGGGCCGTCTACCTCGCCCGGCAGAAGGGGCCTGTGGGCTTCCAGAAGCTGCTGGTGGTGAAGCGGCTGTTGCCCCACCTGTCGGAGGACGACGAGTTCCTCCAGATGTTCCTGGACGAGGCGCGCATCGCGGCGCTGCTCAACCACCCCAACATCGCGCAGATCTACGAGATGGGGGATGTGGACGGGCAGTACTACATCGCCATGGAGTACGTGCACGGCGAGCCGCTGGGGTCGCTCTTGCCGCGCGCGTCGGCGCACCCGGGCGGGTTCCCGCTGGGGCTGAAGTGCCGCATCGCGGCGGAGGCGGCGGCGGGGCTGGACGCGGCGCACAACGCGCGCAGTCCGTCCGGCCGGAAGCTGTCGCTGATCCACCGGGACGTGTCGCCGCAGAACGTGCTGGTGGGCTTCAACGGCGGCGTGAAGCTCATCGACTTCGGGGTGGCGAAGGCGCAGGGGAAGCTGTCGCAGACGGTGGTGGGCACCATCAAGGGCAAGCACGCGTACATGTCCCCGGAGCAGGCGCGGGGCGAGCCGCTGGATGCGCGCTCGGACGTGTTCGGGCTGGGGACGGTGTTCTACGAGCTGCTGACCGGCGGGCGCCTGTTCAAGCGCGAGTCGGAGATGGCCACGCTCAAGGCGGTGGTGGGCTTCAAGATCGTCCCCCCGTCGGAGGCGGTGCCGGGCATCCCCAAGTCGCTGGACGCCATCGTCTTCAAGGCGCTGGCGCGCAAGCGCGATGATCGCTTCAGCACCGCGGGCGAGCTGCAACTGGCGCTGGAGGAGTTCCTCCAGCAGGAGAAGCTGCACGGCACCAGCGCGCACCTGGCCGCGTTCATGCGGGACGTGTACGCGGAGGAGCTGGAGGAGGAGCGCTTCGCGGCCGAGCCGACGATGATCTTCTTCGACCCGCGCCTGATGGCCCGGCCGGGCAGCCCCGCCCCGAAGGCCGCCGCTCCCGCGACGACGTCCCAGGGCAAGGCGCCGGCGAAGGGGCCGGAGCACTCGGGGGTGAGCCAGTCGTCGACGAAGGCCGCGGCGTCGCCGGAGGACTCCGGCGTGGCCCGTCCGGCGCGCACGAAGGAGAACTCCGGCCTGAGCCGTCCCGAAGCCAGGCCCGTGCGGACGAAGGAGAACACCGGCCTGAGCCTCGCGGACACGAAGCCCGTGCGAAGCGACGAGGACGCCGCCGTGAGCCGTCCTAACGCAAGGCCCGTGCGGAGCGATGAGGACGCGGCCGTGAGCCGCCCTGCCGCGAGGCCCGTGGAGGCCCGTGCGCCCGCGAGGCCCACGCCCACGCCGGACGAGTCCGTGGCAGCCAGGGCCCCCGCGAAGCCCGTCCGTCCGCCAGAAGGTTCCGCCGGCAGCCGTTCCGCCGCGAAGGCCGTGCGGGCTTCGGAAGAGACCGCCGACAGCCGGTCCGCCGCGAAGGCTGTACGGGCTTCGGAAGAGGCTGGCGACAGCCGTTCCGCCGCGAAGCCCGTCCGCGCTCCGGAAGGCTCCGTCGCGAAGCCCGTCCGCGCTCCGGAGGACTCCGTCTCGGGCAAGGTGCCCACGAAGACCGCCCGCTCCGCCGAGGGCTCCGTCTCCAGCGCCCGGCGCCCCGTGCGCGGCAACGGCCCCGACTCCGACAAGTAGTCCCGGCCCCGGCGCGGGACCGCGAGGCCTACAGGCTCGCCAGCGCCACGCGGTACAGCGCGCGGTAGCCCATGCGCGGGGCGACCTCGAAGCGGTCCGCGTTGAAGATGTCGCGCAGCAGCGCCTGCCCGTCCGGCGTGGACTGCAACCCCAGCAGCGCCGTCTCCAGCGCCGTCACCAGCGGCGCCGGCAACCCCATGGCCACCGGCACGCCGTCATTGGGCGCCTCGTCCGTGTAGGCCAGCAGCTCGAAGCGCCGGCCCGACCCGGGCCCCAGCACGTCCTCCACGCCCGTGGCGAAGGACAGCCCGGTGGAGGCCGGCGGACAGAACACGCTCGTCACGTCCGCCCTGCCCTCCAGCACCGCCTCCAGCGCGCCCTGGTACGAGCCCGTGAACTGCTGCGACACGAACGCCCGCGACGGCTCCAGGCCCTGCGTCTTCAGATAGGCGCTGGGCAGCAGGTAGCCCGCCACCGAATCGCGGTCCACCCACGCCGCCTTGGCGCCCTTGAGCTTCTCCACCGTCAGCCCGGAGCCCGCCTTGCCCACCAGCGCGGAGCGGTAGCTGGACATGCCCCGGCGCACCCCGCGCGTCAGCACCCGCACGCCCATGGCCTCCATGCGCGCACACACGAAGGGCGGCGCCCAGGCGGCGTCCGCCCGCCCGGAGAGCAGGTCCTTGGCGAGCGTCTCGTAGCTGGTGGCGACCCCCACCTCCACGAGCTTGCCCAGCGCGCGCTGCAGGAACGACGCGAGCCGTTCCGCGCGCTCGCGCGCCGACTCGCTGCCCAGCGACGGCGGCAGGCCGAAGCGGAAGGTGTGCCGCGAAGCGGAAGGGACGTGCGAGGTCATGCCTCTCCCTGCTTACCCCTGCTGGTCCAACCGCGCCACTTCATCGTCGGCCAGACCGAACGTCGCCTGGAGTAGATCCAGGATTCGCTGCTCCGCGTGACTGGTCCTCCCGGACGCGTGGGCGATCTTCGTGGCCAGCTGGTACGCCTTCACCCGCTGCGAGTGCGTGGCCAGCCCGTGCGCCAGCACGTGCAGCCGCTGCGGCAGCCCGTCCGACGCCAGCGCCGCCACCGACTCGCTGACGAAGCCCTGCGCGCGCTCCGGACTGACATTCTGGAAGAGCGGATCCGCCGCGAAGCTCTCCACCATCGCCCGCGCCTCCGACTCCTTGAGCTGGCCGTCCGCCGCCAGCACCAGCACCATCACCTCCGCGAACAGCCGCTCCAGGGGCTCGCCCAGCGCCTCCGACAGGCTGCCGCCCTGCTCGATGACGTCGATGATCTGCGCCACCTCGTCCTCGGAGATGCCCAGCGCGGCCTGGAACGTCTTCAGCAGCCCCAGCTCCGTGCGCGTGGCGCGCTGATCCGCCAGCGCCACCGCCGCCGCCAACCCGAACGCCAGCATCCGGTTCTTGTGGTCCGGCAGCCGCCGGCGCAGCGACACCATCACCTCTTCCAGGTTGCGCGCCTCCGACAGCCGCACCGCGCTGGACTCCACCAGCAGGTTCAGCTCTCCGGCCTGGGTGCCCTCGAACTCCGGGCGCTCCAGCACGCGCGCCAGCAGCGTCTGCATCTCCCGCTGGGACACGCTGCCATCCGCCATCGCGGCCAGCAGCATGGCTTCCACCAGCGCCGCGTTGCGCTCCTTGCGCGTCTTTATTGCCTGGTCTCGAGCCATGGACTGGCGCTCCCTTGCGTGTCGTCGGTGGGGGTGGGGACCACGGGCCCGTCTTCGTGCGCGTTCAGCGGGTCCGGGTTCAGGGTCTTGTCCAACAGGTGCGTGGGCCGCACGTTCGACATCGCGTTGAGCAGGCTCTGGCGGACGTTGGGAATCTCCTTCCCCAGGTCCTCCACCAGCTTCTGCATCCGCTTGCGCTGGAGGTTCTCCTGCGAACCGCACAGGTCGCAGGGGATGATGGGGAACTGCTTCTCCTGCGCGAACTTGATGATCTCCTTCTCCGGCGCGTAGCACAGCGGCCGGATGACCACGTTGCGCCCGTCGTCGCTCTTCAGGAGCGGCGGCATCGCCTTCAGGCTGCCGGCGAAGAACATGTTCAAGAGCATCGTGTGGATGAGGTCGTCGCGGTGGTGCCCCAGGGCGATCTTGTTGCAGCCCAGGTGCACCGCGGCGTTGTAGAGGATGCCCCGGCGCAGCCGCGAGCACACCGAACACTGCGTCTTCCCGGGCGGCGTCTTCTCCAGGACGATGCTGTAGGTGTCCTCCTTCAACATCTTGTAGGCGTACCCCTCCTTCTGGAAGTAGCCCTCCAGGATGTGGCCGGGGAATCCCGGGTGTCCCTGATCCAGGTTCACCGCGAGGAGATCGAACTTCACGGGGGCCCGCCGCTGCAGCTCGCGCAGCAGGTGGAGCATCGTGTAGGAGTCCTTGCCCCCTGACACGCCCACCATGATGCGGTCTCCCGCCTCGATGAGGCGGAAGTCCGCGATGGCCCGGCCCATGTGGCCAAGCAGGCTCTTTTCAAGACGTTGGGCGTCGTTCATCGGCGGGGCCATCCTAGCGGCGGTTCGGGAAAAAACACGTCAAAGGGGCGGACGGGTCCGCTAGCCTGCTCCCCGCGATGCCGACCTTCCCTCAAGGTGCCTTGGACGTGGTGGACGCAGCGGGCGCGGAGGCGGCCACACGCGTGCTCGAAGCGGCCCCCGAGCTGGCGGTGGACCTGGAGGCGGACGCGATGCACGCCTTCCGCGCCCGGCTGTGCTTCCTCCAGCTGGGGACGGACGCGGACATCTTCCTCTTCGACACCCTCCAGCCGGGCGTGGATCCGCGCCTGCTCGTCCCCCTGATGGCGGACCCGGAGCGCACCAAGTTCTTCCACGCCGCCCAGGGCGACCTGCAGTTCCTGGCCGAGGCGGGCGTGCGCGTGCGCGGCCTCTTCGACACGCACCGCGCGGTGACGCTCCTGGGATGGCCCAAGGTGGGCCTGGCGGACCTGGCCCGTGAGCGGCTGGGCGTGGAGCTGCCGAAGGAGCACCAGCAGTCCGACTTCTCCCTCAGGCCCCTGCCCCCGGGCATGCGCGACTACATCGCCAACGACGTGCGCTACCTGTGCGAGCTGGGCCGCCAGGTGCGCGACGCGTGCCGCGAGGCGGACATCCTGGAAGAGGTGCTGCTCGACTGCGCCCGCATGTGCGACGAGGCCGCGGCCCGTCCGGAGACGGGCGCCGAGTACAAGCCCAAGCTGTCGCGCAGCGGCCTGTCCGCGGCCCAGTACGCGCTGGCGCACGCCATCGCCCAGGGGCTGCACCGCCTGCGGCTGGAGTGGGCGGAGAAGGACAACGTGCCCATGGGCCGCATGCTGTCCAACATGGCCATCACGGACCTGGCGCTGAAGCAGCCCAACACCCACAAGGACCTGGCGCGCGCGGCGGGCGTGCGCGGCGCCGTGGTGCGCGCGCACGGCGACGCCCTCCTCGCCCTCATCCGCGAGCAGCAGGAGAAGGCGGTCCGGGGTGAGCTGGACCTCGACCGCGAACCCAAGGGCCCGCGAGATCCGCACCGGCGCAAGCGCGAGGAGGCCCTCAAGGCCTTCCGTGTCGAACAGGCCACGGCGCGCAAGGTGACGCCCAGCGTGATCCTCACCAACCCGCTGATGGACGCGCTCGCCGCGAAGCCGCCCGCGAACGTGGAGGAGCTGGGCCAATTGCCGTACTTCGGGGAGAAGCGGATCAAGCTGTACGGCGACAAGCTCGTCGCCCTGTTGGCGCCCTTCCCAGTGCTGGGAAGCTGACGTTTACTGGGACGAAAAGGCAGCCCCGGGCGAATCGCGCGAAGCGCCCACGCATCCCCCAGTCCCCGCGCCCTGCAACTGCACCCCGGTCGGGATGTTCAAGCCCCATCTGGACCCGCGGTGCAGGTTGCCAGCCCGGCAGGCGTGAGTACCTTTGTCCCCGCACCACACCACGGGAGGGCGTCGACATGTTGGGAGCCAGGACAGGTGGGGCGCGGACAGAGGTCTCCCGGTGCATCGACGCGAGCCTGCGCTGCCAGAGCTCCTGCGAGCAGGGCATGGCGCGCCTGAGGGCCCAGGGGTTGCCGGCGGATGACGAGGCGTTCCGGCTGCTGCGCCAGTGCGCGGAGCTGTGCGAGCTCAACGTGCGCGCGCTTCAGAAGGAGTCCCGGCTGTCGCGGCGCACCGCGAGCCTGTGCTTCGAGCTGGGCAGCCAGGTGGCGCGCGCCGCGTGGCTGGAGGCGCAGGATGCGGCCTCGCATGAGCTCGCGCGGGACGCGCTGCACCTGGCGCGCGCGTGCCGGCCGCTGGTGTTCGCCGCCTGAGCATCCCGGCCCGGGCAGCCGGCGCCGCGCGCCCTACCCCTTCAGCGTGACGCCGTACAGCGCGCCGTACTTGGCGCGCAGGTACTGGAGGAAGTCCCGGTCCGTGAGCCCCTCGCCGGTGACGGCGCGCACGCGCTCCTCCGCGGGCAGCCGGAAGCCCTGCGAGTGCACCTGGGCATGCAGCCACCCGCGCAGGGTTGAGGTGTCTCCCCGCTCCAGGTGCGCGTCCAGCTCCGGCAGCGCGCGCACGGCGGCGGCGTGCAGCGACGCGGCGTAGAGGTTGCCCAGCGCGTACGTCGGGAAGTAGCCCCACTCGCCCCAGGCCCAGTGGATGTCCTGCAGCACGCCCTGGGTGTCGTCCGGGGGCGTGAGGCCCAGGTAGCGCCGCATGCGCTCGTTCCACGCGGACGGCAGCTCCGACACGGGCAGCTCGTCGCGCAGCAGCGCCAGCTCCAGCTCGTAGCGCAGGACGATGTGCAGGTTGTACGTCACCTCGTCCGCCTCCACGCGGATGAGCGACGGCGCCACGTGGTTGATGCCCGCGTGGAAGCCGTCCAGGTCCACGTCCGCGAGCGCCTGGGGGAAGGCCTCCTTCAGCGCGGGGAAGTGGTGCGCCCAGAAGGGACGGCCGCGGCCCACCAGGTTCTCCCACAGCCGCGACTGGGACTCGTGCAGCCCCATGGACGGCACCGCGGCCAGCGGCGTGCGCTGGTGCTCCGTCGCGAAGCCCTGCTCGTACAGGCCGTGGCCCGCCTCGTGGAGCGTGCCGAAGAGGGCGGACAGCGGGTGCGCCGCGTCCAGGCGCGTGGTGAGGCGCACGTCGTGCGCGTGCTGCGCGTTGGTGAACGGGTGGATGCTCAAGTCCTGGCGGCCCGCCTCCAGGTCGAAGCCCACCGCCTTCAGCAGCCGCATCGTGAAGCGCCACTGCCGGTCGGTGTCGTAGGCGCGGCCGTCGAGGAACGCGGGCGGGGGCCGCCGGACGGACGCGAGCGCGGCCACCATCGGGATGAGCGCGTCGCGCAGCGCGGTGAGCACCGGCGTGAGGCGCTGGACGCGCATGCCGGGCTCGAAGCCCTCCAGGAGCGCGTCGTAGCGCTCTCCGTCGTGGCCCTGCGCGTCGGCCTGCTCACGCCGCAGCGCCAGCAGCGCCGCCAGCGCGGGCTGGAAGCGGGCGAAGCTTTTGGCCTCACGGGCCTCGCGCCACGCCTGGATGCCCTCGCCCTGCGCCGCCGCCAGCGCGGTCACCAGCCGGGCGGGCATCCTCACCGCGCGCTCCCGCTCGCGGGTGAGCACGCGCACCATGGCCTGCTCGTCGGGCGTCAGGTCGCCGGATTCGCCTGCACGGGCCAGGGCGTCGCCCAGGCGCGGGTCCACGAGTCGCTCGTGGTGGAGGGCGTGGAGGGTGGAGAGCTGCTGAGCGCGGGCGGGGGCCGCCTTGGCGGGCAGGTACACCTCCCGGTCCCAGGCCGCCAGGTTGATGACGCCGTGCAAGTCACTCAGCTCGTGCATCCGGGAGCGCAGCCAGGTGTCCATGGCTGGGTTTCTAGCGTGCTTCCAGGGTATGAGGGCGCGGCGATGGCCAACATCCTCCAATTCTTCATGGCACCCGACGATGAGGTCGCCTTCTTCCGTTTCCTGGAGCGCCACGTGCTGGAGGTGTACCCCCGGCGCGTGCCCGCGGACTGGACGCCCTTCCGCGCCAGCAAGGACACCATCCCGCACCTGCCGGAGGAGGACCTGTACCTCGTGGCGAGCGACATCGGCCCCGCGCTGGTGGACAAGGTGAAGCGCGGGCCGGACAAGGGCTCATGGCGCATCGACGAGGTGCGCTCCCCCGTCATCTTCATCCAGCGCTCGCGCCGCAACGAAGAGGGCGAGCTGCTCAGCGGCCAGATGTGGGTGGAGCTGGAGGTGACGTCCCAGACGGGCCGGCGCGACGCGGCCCCGGACAAGTTCCGCCGCCTCTACCTGGAGGTGGAGGAGTTCATCAAGAAGACCTTCCGCCGGGGCGACCCCAAGGACTTCTTCGTCGGCCCCAAGGCCGCGCGCCTCTTCAAGGAGGGCCTCGTGCTGCGCGACTCCGCCTTCCGGGGCGGCACCGTGGTGCCGCACAAGTAGCAGCGTCCGGGCCTCAGGCCGCCGCCACCCGGTCCCCAGCGGCGGGTGGGGCGTCCCGCGCCCCGTCCTTCGCTTCCGCCGCTTCCGTGCGGAGCCGGGGCGCGAGCGCCCACGCGAGCAGCAGCGGCGACATCACCACCGTGGGGAACAGGAAGCGCAGGTCCGGGTTCGGGGAGAGCGCCAGCCACGAGAACGTGTTGAGCAGGGCGCTCAGCACCACCAGCAGCGGCCCCAGGCTGCGCTGCCGCCAGAGGACAACGGCCAGCCCCACGACGAAGAGGTACAGCGACAGGGCGGGCTGCCACACCAGCGTCCGCAACAGGCCGTGCTGCCCGTAGGAGTCGAAGATGGCGTGCTCGTAGAACGGCTGCGCCGGGGCGAACCACGTCTGGGGCCGGACGCCCACGGTGTTCGGATCCACGGTGTTGCCGCCGCCATTGAAGGGCCCGATGTAGAGCTCCGACTCGGGCGACCACACGTAGCGCGTGACGCAGACCTGCTGGTCCAGGAGCACGTCCGGGTGACGCTTCGCGAAGCGCCACAGCATCCCCGCGAGCTCCAGCCCCCGCCCCTCCATCTGCTTCGTCTTCAGGGGCGAGCCGAACACGAGCGGCCCCACGGAGAGGCAGGCGTAGCGGTTGCGCCATTGCTCCAGCGGCATGAGCTCCGAGAGGATGCGCGCGTCCTCGGGCGGCAATTCCGGGTCCTTCGCCGCGGCCCCCAACCGGTGCACGGTCAGCACCTGCTTGAGCACCGGCGGCGGCGGGGACACCCCCGCGATGGCATACCCCGGCCCGCGCACCAGCACCGTGAGCAGCACCGTCACGGACACCAGCGTCCCGCGGGCGCGCCGGTCGCCATACCGCCACAGGCACACCAGCAGGAGGGGGCTGCTCAACATCGGCCCGTTGTGGCGCAGCAGCGTGATGCACGTCAGGCACACGCCCAGCCACGCCGCGTCCACAACGCGCAGCCCCTGCCGGCGCTCCGCGCGCAAGAGCAGGAGCAGCGTCACCAGACACACCAGCGTGAACGGCGCGTCCTTCCACGCCGCGATGACGTTGCTGCCCCAGGCGGGCGACAGCGTGGCCCACGCCACCACCACCCACCGCGCCCACGCCGGCACCTTCCACGCTCCCAGCTCCTCCAGCACCTTGCCCAGCACGGCCGCGAAGAGCACCGCCTGCACCGCGCCCACCGGGGCCAGCGAACCGAAGGGGCCGCCAATCAGCCACAGCCACCCGCTGTGGAACGCGGGGTGCCAGTCCTCCAGCTGTCCCGACTGGAGCTGTCCCCACTGCACCAGCGGGTCGTACGAGATGACCCCCGGGAAGAACACCAGCCACCACGCGACCCACGACACGAGCGGCGGCAGCGCGTACGGGACCCAGCCCGCCTGGCGCCGGGCGAACGCGGCCACCCGGCCCCGGCCCCAGCGCGCCTCCAGCAGCAGCCAGAAGAAGGCCCACGTCGCCACGCCGAAGAACACGTCCGCCAGGTCCACGTTCCAGAAGCCCGGCCGCAGCTTCGCCACGCGCAGGGTCCTTGAGCCGTCCCCGTTGTCGCGCAGCTCGAAGGCGAGCGGGCGCACGCCGGGGCCGCTCAACACGGGCCCCCGGGGCGGGAACCACGTCACCTGCTCCACGGAGCGGTCCTGGAACTTGAGCAGCGTCACCTCCGCCCAGGTCGCCTCCCGGGGCAGCGGGATGCGCACCTCCTGCTGACCCTCCGGGATGCCATCCCCCAGCACCTGCGCCAGGTCCGCGGGGGTGAGGTCCCGCTGCTCGGGGGCACCCTCTCCCACGCCGAAGGTCACCCGGCCCTGCAGGGCCCAGCCCACCTGGGGAAAGCGCACGCGCAGCTCGTTCGCGGGGCCCAGCCCCAGCTTGAACGCGGGCCAGAGCGCGAGCATGGCCAGCAGCGCCACCCCCGCGAGCCAGGACGAAGGCGCCCGCCGTGCGCCGGAAGAGGCCACGGCCTCGGAGGGGGACGGAGTGCCGTCCCCGGAGGACGTAGGGGACGGAGCCGCTGACGCTTGCACGACCATGCTGTTTTCAGTCCTTGGTTCAGCTGCCCGTGGCGACCGGCGTCGCCGCGCGGATCATCGGGGCCTCGGACACGAACTTCAATTCCGGGTGCTTCTCCTCGGCGTGCTGGAGCGCCCAGTCGTCGCGGAAGAGCACCAGGGGCAGCCCGTCACGGTCCTGCACCGTCTGCCGGTTGCCTTCCCAGTCGAACGAGCGCGGGTCGAAGTTCTGCCCCACCACCCAGCGCGCGTGGCTGAAGGGCAGCCGGTCCAACGCGATGCGCGCGCCGTACTCGTGCTCCAGGCGGTACTGCAACACCTCGAACTGGAGCGCGCCCACCACGCCGACGATGGGGTCCTTCATGCCCATGCTCGGCTGCTGGAAGATCTGCACCGTGCCCTCTTCGGACAGCTGCTCCAGCCCCTTCTCCATCTGCTTGCGGCGCAGCGGGTCTCGCGAGCGCACCACCGCGAAGAACTCCGGGCTGAAGCGCGGCACGCCCTCGAAGGCCACGTCCGTGGCGCCCTCCGCCAGCGTGTCACCGATGCGGTACTGCCCCGGGTCGAACAGGCCGATGACGTCCCCCGGCCACGCGTCCTCGATGGACGTGCGCTCGGCGGCCATGAACTGGCTGGGCTTGGCGAGCCGCACCTCCTTGCCCAGCCGCGAGTGGAACGCGTTCATGCCCTTGACGTAGCGGCCGCTCACCACGCGCATGAACGCGATGCGGTCGCGGTGCGCGGGGTCCATGTTCGCTTGGATCTTGAAGACGAAGCCCGCGAACTTGGGGTTCGTCGGCTCGCGCGGGCCCTGCGTGGTGGGGCGCGACGTGGGCGCGGGCGCCAGGTCCAGGAACGCGTCCAGGAAGGGCCGCACGCCGAAGTTCGTCATCGCGCTGCCGAAGAACATGGGCGTGAGCTGCCCGGAGTCCGCCTTCTCGCGCGTGAACGCGTCCCCGCCGATGTCGAGCAGCTCGATGTCCTCGTTGAGCTTCGTCAGCTCCGCCTCGGTGAGGACCTCGCGGATCTCCGGCGCGTCGATGGACACCGAACGCTCCGCGACCTCCGACTCGCCGTGCGAACCCTCCGCGGAGAACAGGTGCACCACGCGCGCCTGCCGGTCGTAGACGCCGCGGAACTCCGGCCCCATGCCAATGGGCCAGTTCATCGGGTAGGAGCGGATGCCCAGCACCTGCTCCAGCTCGTTCATCAGCTCCAGCGGTTCGCGGCCGTAGCGGTCCAGCTTGTTGACGAACGTGAAGATGGGGATGTTGCGCAGGCGGCAGACCTTGAAGAGCTTCTTCGTCTGCGGCTCCACGCCCTTCGCCGCGTCGATGAGCATCACCGCCGCGTCCGCGGCGCTCAGCGTGCGGTAGGTGTCCTCGGAGAAGTCCTGGTGGCCCGGGGTGTCCAGCAGGTTCACCGCGTGGTCGCGGTAGGTGAACTGGAGCACGGACGACGTGACGGAGATGCCGCGCTCCTTCTCCAGCTCCATCCAGTCACTGGTCGCGTGACGCCGGGCCCGCTTGGCCTTGACGCTGCCTGCCAGGTGGATGGCGCCGCCGTAGAGCAGCAGCTTCTCCGTCAGGGTTGTCTTTCCCGCGTCGGGGTGGGAGATGATGGCGAAGGTACGTCGCCGTGCGACCTCCCGCTCTAGCTCGTTGGCCATGATCCGAGGCCAACTATCACGGGCGGTCGTTCCTTGCAGCTTTGCAAGCAGCGCCTGGAGGTCCGGCCGGGCTCCGGCCCTCCGGGAG
>NZ_RAWB01000222.1 GCF_003612055.1 Corallococcus llansteffanensis | reverse complement strand
CCTCACGTCGCTGCCCGCGCCGCGCGGCGGCGTCCGTGGCGTGCGCGAGCGCTACGACCTGCTCAAGGGGCAGCCGCCCGCGCAGCCCCGCGCCTCCGTGCCCGCGATGACCATGACGGCCCAGGGCGTGGAGCTGTCCGTGCCCACGTGGCCGCGCACGCAGGCCTCACCCCAGGTCCCGTCGCTCGCGGGCCAGCGCTGGCTGGTGCTGGAGTCGGCCGCGCCGGGGGCCGCGAGCGTGACGGAGCGCCTGCACCTCGCGGGCGCGGACGTGGTGTCGCTCGTCGCGGGGACGGGCACGTCGGATCCGGTGGCGAAGTGCTTCGCCGTGGATCCCTCCCAGCCTGAAGCCCTGACCGAACACCTGGAGCGCCTGCGCGGCGAGGGCTGGACGCCCGACCACGTCGCGTACCTGTGGCCGCTCCTCAAGGAGCACCGCGACCTGGATGCGGGCCTCGGGACGTCCTTCCACGGGCTGCTCGCGCTGGCGAAGGCGCTGGGCCCCGGCGCCGCGAAGGCGCCGGTGACGCTGGACGTGGTGACCACGGGCGCGCAGGACGTCACGGGCGAGGAGCCCCTGGTGCCCTGGCAGTCCGCCGCCGTGGGCGCCAGCCGGGTGCTGCCGCAGGAGTACCCGGGCCTCACCGTGCGCGCCGTGGACATCACCTGGCCCGCGCCGGACGCGGCCGCTTCCGCTCCGTGGCTGGAGCGGCTGGTGACGGAGCTGTCCTCCGGCCGCGAGCCGGTGGTCGCGCTGCGCGGCCCGTATCGCCACGTGGAGTCGTTCGAACCCGTGGCCGTGCCGTCGGCATCGGCGGCGCTGAAGACCGGCGGGGTCTACGTCATCGTCGGCGGCCTGGGACGCGTGGGCTTCGCGCTCGCGGAGCAGCTCACCCAGGCGGTGAAGCCGAAGCTCGTCCTGCTGTCGCGCCGCACGCTGCCCGCGCCCGGTGAGTGGGACGCATGGCGCGCGGGCCACGACGCCCAGGACGCCACGTCCCGGATCATCGAGCGCGTGCGCTCGCTGGAGCAGGCGGGCGCGCAGGTGCTGGCGCTGCGCGCGGACGCGGGCGTGGCGGGGCAGCTCGACAAGGCGCTCCAGCTCGCGGAGGCGAAGTTCGGCCGCATCGACGGCGTCTTCTACGCGGCGGGCGACGGCGGCATGGCCACGCGCATCTCCGTGGCCGAGTCCACGCCGGAGGCCGCCGCGCCCCTGCTCTCCGGCCGGCTCGGAGGGCTGTCGCGGCTCGCGGAGGCGCTGGCGTCGCGGAGCCCGGACTTCGTCGTGGTGCAGTCGTCGCTCACCGTCCTGCTGGGCGGCATGGCGGTCAGCGCGGTGGCGGCGGCCCACGCCGGCATGGACGCGGTGGCGGCGCAGCAGGGCCGCAGGGGCGGCACCCGCTGGTACACCGTGGACTGGGACGTGTGGGGCGTGGGCGAGGGCTTCCGTCCCGATGCCGTCATCTCCCCCTCGGAGGGCTTCCGCCTCCTGCGCGCGCTCATCTCCCAGCCCACCGGCGGGCGGTACCTCGCGACGCTCGGCTCGCTGGCGGCGCGGCTCCAGGTGGCACGCGAGGGCGCGGCAGCCACGCGTCCTGGCGCGAAGTCCGGCGGCAAGCATCCCCGGCCGCCGCTGGCCAACGCCTTCGTCGCCCCGCGCGACGAGACGGAGGAGCGCGTCGCCGGGCTCTGGCAGGAGCTGCTGGGCCTGGAGACGGTGGGCATCACGGACAACTTCTTCGAATTGGGAGGCCACTCGCTGCTGGGCGTGCAGCTGCTGTCGCGCATCCGGGAGGCCTTCCAGGTGGAGCTGTCCATGCGCGCCCTCTTCGAGTCCCCCACCGTGGAGGTGATGACGGTGGCCATCGTCGAAGCAAGCGCCAGCCAGCTTGATCCCGAAGCCCTGGAAGCCATGCTCGCGGAGCTGGAGCAGGCCTGAAGTCCGCCGTTGGAATGCCCGGGTCCGCGCGCCCTCCCGTAGTACCGTGCGCGGGCCCCTGCCTCTCCTGCCCCCAGGAGAAAAGAGACGTGGAATGAGCCTCACTCAACGCCTGACCGTCACCCAGCCCATGAGGGTCTTCTGGATCACCTGGTTCGGTCAGCTCATCTCGCTCATCGGCTCCGGACTCACCGCCTTCGGCGTGGGCGCGAAGATCTTCCTCGACACGCGCTCCACCACCCAGTTCGCGCTGCTGTCGTTCTTCGCCTTCGCGCCCATGCTGGTGCTGTCGCCCATCGCGGGCGCGCTCATCGACCGGTGGGACCGCCGCCGCGCCATGCTGCTCGCGGACCTGGGCAACGGCTTCAGCACCCTGCTCATCTTCGGCATGGTGCTCGCGAGCAACCGGGGCCTGTTTGAAATCCAGCCCTGGCACTTCTACCTGCCCGTCTCCATCGGCTCGTGCTTCGGCGCCTTCCGCTGGCCGGCCTTCTTCGCCACCGTGTCGCTGCTCGTGCCCAAGCAGCACCTGGGCCGCGCCAACGCGATGGCGGAGGTGGCCAGCGGCGCCAGCCAGATCCTCTCCCCCATCGTCGCGGGCGCGCTCATCGAGAAGATGGGCCTCATCGGCGTGCTGACGGTGGACGTCTTCAGCTTCAGCTTCGCCGTCATCACGCTCCTGATGGTCCGCTTCCCCCGCCCCACCGCCACCGCCGAGGGCCAGCGGGGCAAGGGGTCGCTGAAGGATGAGATCAAGCAGGGGTGGACCTTCATCCGCACGCGGCCGGGCCTGCTGAGCCTGCTGGGCTTCACCATCGTGGCGACGCTGTGCATGGACCTGGTGATGCTGCTCATCACCCCGCTGGTGCTGGCCTTCACGGACATCTCCACGCTGGGCATCATCGCGTCGGTGGCCGGCACGGGCGCGCTCGTGGGCGCCGTCAGCATGGGCGTGTGGGGCGGGCCCAAGAACCAGCTCCACGGCATCCTCGGCTTCCAGGTGCTGTCGGGCCTGGTGCTCTTCATGGCCGCGCCCGTGCCCAGCGTTCCCCTGGTGGCCACCGCCGCCGCGCTCTACCTGTTCACCATGCCGCCGATGCTGGCCTCCAGTCAGTCCATCTGGCAGCGCAAGATTCCGGCGGACCTCCAGGGCCGCGCCTCCGCGGTGAAGCGCATGGTGCTGCTGTGCGTGCCGCCCAGCGTGGCGCTCATGGCGGGCCCGCTCGCGGACGACCTCTTCGAGCCGGCCATGGCCCCGGGCGGCGCGCTCGCCGGCAGCATGGGACGCCTTCTGGGCGTGGGCCCCGGGCGTGGCATCGCCGTCATCTTCATCGTCCTGGGCCTGCTGACGCTCGCCAACGTGGCGGCGGCGTGGATGAACCCGCGCCTGCGCAACCTGGACCGCGAGCTGCCGGACGCCCTGCCCGACGTGCCCGCCACCACGGTGGATGCCGCTGGCAACACCACCCCGACCGCCCCCTCCACCGCTGGAGCTTCCGCGTCATGAGTGCCTTCTCCCAGGTCCTGCGCATGCTGCGCATGCTGCCGTCCGCCATGGCCGTGGCCACCCCTGGCCTGGGCCCCTGGCTCGCCCGTCGCCGGTGGCCGCGCGCCGACGGCACCCTCACGCTGCCCGGGCTGCACGGCAAGGTGGAGGTGGTGCGCGACACGTGGGGCGTGCCGCACCTCTACGCGCAGGACGACCACGACCTGTTCTTCGCGCAGGGCTACGTGCACGGGCAGGACCGGCTGTGGCAGCTGGAGATGGGACGCCGGCTGGTGGACGGCCGGCTCGCGAGCCTCCTGGGGCCGGCCGTGGTGCCGGTGGACAAGATGCTGCTGACGCTGGGCCTGCGCCACATGGCGGAGAAGACCTGGCAGCAGGTGGACCCGGAGGCCCGCGCCATCCTGGAGGCCTACAGCGCGGGCCTCAACGCGCGCATCGCCGCGGAGCCGCTGCCCTACGAGTTCACCGTCATGGACGCGACGCCCGCGCCCTGGACGCCCATGGACACGCTGGTGCGCGGCAACCTGCTGGCGCTGATGCTAGGCGGCAACTACCGGCTGGAGCTGTTGCGCGCGCGGCTGGTGGAGACCGCGGGGGAGGAGGTGGCCAACGCGCTCCTGCCGCAGAACGCGCCCCAGACGCCGCTCATCGTCCCGAAGGAAGCGCGCCTGCCCGGCCTGAAGAACGTGAAGCAGATGTCCGGCCTGGACGGCATGGACGCGGTGCTGGGCGACCCGAACATCGTCTCCGGCAGCAACAACTGGGTGGTGCACGGCCAGCGCACGCAGAGCGGCAAGCCGCTGCTCGCCAACGACGTGCACATCGGCCTGGGGCTGCCGTCCACCTGGTACGAGAACGGCCTGCACGGCGGCCGCTTCGACCACGTGGGCTTCTCCCTGCCCGGCGTGCCCATGCTCATCATCGGGCACAACGGGAAGATTGCCTGGGGCATGTCCAACCTGGGGCCGGACACCCAGGACTTCTACATCGAGAAGCTGGACGACCCGAAGGCGCCGAAGAAGTACCTCTTCCAGGACACGTGGCACGACCTGGAGGTGCGCCGCGAGGAGATCCCCGTCAAGGGCGGCAAGCCCGTGGTGCTGGAGGTGAAGAGCACGCGCCACGGCCCGCTGATGAACGCGGTGCTGGGCGACGAGCTGAAGGACGCCGAGCCCATGTCGCTCAAGTGGGGGCTCGCCGAGTGCAAGCCGCTCATCAACTCCGTGCTGCGCCTCAACCTGGCGACGGACTGGGAGTCCTTCCGCGGCGCGATGAAGCTGTGGGAGAGCCCGGGCCAGAACTTCGTGTACGCGGACACGGCCGGCAACATCGGCTACCAGTCGTCGGGGAAGATTCCCATCCGGCAGGGCCACCAGGGCCTGGTCCCCATGCCGGGCTGGACGGGCGAATCCGAGTGGACGTCCTTCATCCCCTTCGAGGAGCTGCCCGCGTCGTTCAACCCGCCCGCGGGCTACGCGGCCACCGCGAACAACAAGATCACCGACGACGACTACCCGTACCTCATCGCGCACAACTGGTTCCCCGGCTACCGGGCCAAGCGCATCACCGACCTGATTGAGGCGGGCACGAAGCACACCGTGGAGGACATGCGGCGCATCCAGGCGGAGACGTACTCGCTGCCCGCCGAAGCGCTGCGCCCCTACTTCCTGTCGGTGGCCGCGGGCGACGCGCAGCAGCAGCAGGCGGTGGCCGCGCTCCAGGCGTGGGACCTGCGCTTCGAGCCGGACCGGGTGGGCGCCACGGTGTTCCAGGCCTGGTACATCGAGGTGCTGCGCAAGCTGCTCCAGCACAAGCTGGGGCCGGAGCTGGTGAAGCGCTACCTGATGGGCCAGTACGAGCGGCACGGCAGCCTCCACATGCCCTTCGTCATCGGCCTGATGTCCCAGCCGGAGAGCCCCTGGTGGGACGACCCGAAGACGCCCGCGAAGGAGACGCGCGACGACATCCTCCGCGCGGCCCTGGCGGACGCCACCGCGTGGCTGGTGAAGACCTATGGTCCGGACCCGGAGGGCTGGGCGTGGGGCAAGGTGCACACGCTGACGTACGTGCACCAGCCGCTGGGCGGGCCCGCGAGCCCGGGCCCGGTGCGCCGCGCCTTCAACACCCGCACGGTGCCGGCGCGGGGCGACAACTACTCCGTGGACGGCGCCTCGTTCCTGTGGAGCCACCCGTTCAAGGTCGTCCACGGCACCGCGCTGCGGATGATCGTCGACCTGGCGGACGTGTCCCGCTCCGTGTCCGTCCACGCGCCGGGGCAGACGGAACACCTGTTCCACCCGCACCGTGACGACCTGTTGGAGCTGAGCCGCGAGGTGAAGTTCCACCCGATGCTCTTCACGCGGGACGCCGTGGAGCAGCACCGCAAGGCGACGCTGACGTTGACGCCGGCCGTCGCGCTCGTGAAATAAAACAACCCGGACAAGAAGGCCGTCACTCCCCCCGGAGCGACGGGCCTCCTGGCCCGGGTTCGTTGCTTCTGGCTCCAGCGGGAGCCGGCACTCGTGTTCGCGTCGAGTTCCCCCTCAGAAACTCGGCGCTTCCCCCTTCTACGTGCCGACCCCTGCTGACTCCCCCCGTTTCCCGGGCGTCCCCTGGTGCGCTAGGAAGTCCCCCGACTCCCTTCACGCACCGTGTCGCTCGAGCGGGCCCCCCTGCTTCCCGTGCTGCGATGAAGAGACAGTACCGGGACCCCCTTTTCGGGGCTGTGAAGCGGCCCACAGGGCAGGTGTGAAGGCGTTCACACCCACCGGACTTGTCCGCCCGGCCTGGATGGGAGCCTTCCCTACCTGTATCCAGGGAATCCGGGCACAATGGTGACCCCCCCATGTCCTACGCGCAGCTGCTGGCCGAAATCCCCATGTTCGAAAGCCTCGGCCGCGAGGATCTGGAGACCATGTCGTCGCTGCTCCAACCTCGCCGCTTCGCCCGGGGGGAGGTCATCTTCCACCGGGGGGATGTGGGGACGGCGCTGTTCATCATCCGGCGGGGGCAGGTGGCCATCCGGTTGAGCTCCAGCGAGGGGCGGGAGATCACCCTGGCGCTGTTGGACCGGGGAGACGCCTTCGGGGAGCTGTCGCTGCTGGATGGCGAGTCGCGCTCCACGGACGCGATGGCGCGCGAGGAGGCGCACCTGCTCACGCTCCAGCGCGACGACTTCCGCCGCTACCTGGAGACGCGGCCGCAGGTGAGCCTGGCGCTGCTGGCGAACCTGAGCCGGCTGGTGCGGCGCACCACGCAGCATGTCTACGACTCGGCCTTCCTGGACGCGCGCTCGCGGCTGGTGCGGGTGCTGCTGGACCTGGCGAAGTCGCAGGGGCGGCCGAGCCCCGAGGGGCTGGTCATCAGCCCGAAGCTCACCCAGTCGGAGCTGGCCAACCTCTGCGGCGTCACCCGCGAGAGCGTGAACAAGTGGCTGCGCTACTACGTGCGCGAGGGGATGCTCAGCTTCGAGGGCGGGCAGATCGTCCTCATCCAGCCGGAGCGGCTGGGCCAGGACGCGGAGTAGTCAGCCCGCGCCCGGCGGCTCCCACCGCGCGCGGAAGAGGGACAGGGGCTCCTCGCGGCCCTTCACCGTCACGGGGGCCAGCGGCTCCAGGGCGAAGGCGTCCTCGTCCAGGAGGGCGCGCGTGGAGTCGGTGAGGAGCACCTCGTCCGGGCGCGCGACGCCGCACACGCGGCTGGCCACGTTGGTGGCGTCCCCCACGGTGGCGTACTGGAGGTAGCGCTCCGAGCCGATGTTGCCCGCGGCCACCGGGCCGGAGTTGAGGCCGATGTGGACGTGGATTTCGGGCGCGCCCTCCGCGCGCCAGCGGGCGTTGAGCACCTGGAGCGCGCGCTGCATCTCCACCGCCGCGCGCACGGCGCGCTCCGCGTCGTCGGGCCGGGCGAACGGCGCGCCCCACACCGCCATCAGCGCGTCGCCGATGTACTTCTCCAGCGTGCCCTCGTGGCGGAAGACGATGTCCGCCATCACCGGGAAGTACGCGTTGAGCATGTCCACCACCTGCCGGGGCTGGAGGCGGGAGGACATGGCGGTGAAGCCGGTGATGTCGGAGAAGAGGATGGTGACGTTCGCCTCGCGCACCTCCAGCGGCACGCCGCGCAGGGCCTTGAGCTGGCGCACGACGTCGGGCGGGAAGAAGCGCTGGTAGGCGTTGCGCAGCACCGCCTCCTCCTCCAGCCGGCGCGCCAGGTGCGCGTGGTCCAGGGCGATGGCGGCCTGGTTGGCGAAGGCGGTGAGGAACTCCAGGTCCTCGTCGGTGAAGAGGCCGCCCTGCTTGAGGCTGTCCAGGTACAGCACGCCCAGCACCGAGTCGCGCGTGCGCAGGGGCACGCACAGCGAGGCGCGGATGGACTGGCGGAAGACGGAGTCCGCGCCCGCGAGCCGCGCGTCGTCGCGCGCGTCGGTGAAGAGGGCCGCCACGCCGCGCGAGTGCACGTAGTCCACGATGTGCTGGCTGTAGAAGCGCTCCGGCAGCGCCCCGCCCCGCGCGCCCCGGGCCACGCGCGGCACCAGCTCCCCGCTGTCCCGGTCCTTCAGCAGCACCGCCGCCCGGTCCACCGCCCAGATTTGAAAGACGAGCTGGACGACGCGCTCCAGGAGGCCGTCCACCGGGCCCGGCGACGAGAGGATCTGCCCCACCTTCAGGAGCACCTGGAGCTTGTCGCGGGTGCGGTCCGGCGAGCGCGTGTCGAGCAGCGCCTCCATGGGCCCGCCGGAGAAGCGCGTCTCCAGGGGCTGGGTGCGCAGCGGGCCCCAGCCGTCCGGCAGCGGCGCGTCCGGGGACACGAGCTGGAAGGACACCTCTCCGCAGCGGAAGGACTGGCCGTGGCCCAGCTCCTGGCGCGTCACGCGGTGCGGACCCACGAAGGTGCCGTTCTTGCTCTCCAGGTCCACCAGCACCACGCGCCCGCCCTCGCGCTCCAGCCGCGCGTGGCGCCGGGACAGGCTGGGGTGCGGCACGCGGATGCCGTTCTCCTCCGTGCGGCCGATGGTGGTGGTGCCCTCCGGCAGCATCACCACCCGCTCGTCCACCTGCCCTGGGTTGAGGATGAGGCGCATGCGCTCCCGCTCAGGAGGACGTGGACCAGGAAGGCCCCTTGGCCGTGAAGCCGACGGTGGGCGCCACCTGCCGCGACGTGCCGTCCGAGGAGGACGCGGACGCGCTGGCGTGACGGGCCACCACCTCCCGCACGACGAGCGGGGGCGCGTCCTGTCCGGGCAGGCGCCGCTCGCCCGCGGGGCGGCAGTCGAACGCGTCCGCGAGCCGTGAGGCCAGGGCCTCGCTCACCAGCACCTGGTCGCGCGTGGCCACGGTGGCGAGCCTCGCCGCGGTGTTCACCACGTCGCCCAGCACCGTGTGGTCCAGGCGTCCCCGTCCCGCCGCGCCGACGTTGCCGGACACCACCGGGCCGGTGTCCACGCCCATGCAGACGCCGTGCGCAAACGGGGAGCTGTCGCCCCCGCCCCACGCGAGCGCCTGAAGCCGCTGCTTCACCGCGAGGCACGCGTCCAGCGCGCGCGCCACGTGCGCCTCGCCCTGGAAGACGGCCATCACCGCGTCGCCCAGGAACTTGTCCACCACGCCGCCGCGCGTCTCCAGCTCCGGGAGGATGACCTCGAAGTTGGCGTTGAGCCTGCGCAGCGCTGTCTCTGGCGGGTGCTGGCGGGTGACGGCGGTGAAGCCCGCCACGTCGAGGAAGACCACCGTGGCGTCCACCTGCTCGCCCGCGAGCGCGCCAGGGCCGCGCACCAGGGGCAGCACGCGCTCCACGATGCCGCCGTGCACGAACATGCGCAGAAGCGCGTTCTCCTCCGTGGAGCGCACCGCGCGGCGCAGCTCCTTCACGTGGCGCACCGTCTTGGCCAGCGTGGACTCCAGGTCGTCCAGGTCCACCGGCTTCACGAGGAAGTCGAACGCGCCCCGGTTCATCGCCGTGCGCAGGTTGGGCAGGTCGCCGTACGCGGAGACGATGACCACCTTCACCAGCGGATCCACCTCGCCCACGCGGGACAGGAAGGTGAGCCCGTCCATGCGCGGCATGTTGATGTCGCACAGCACCGCGTGCGTGTCCGGGTGCTGGCGCAGCACCTCCAGCGCCTCTTCTCCATCGCGCGCGAAGACGAAGGTGTAGATGCCCTCGCGCACGTGCTTGCGGAAGCGCTGGCGCATCAGCAGCTCCACGTCCGGCTCGTCGTCCACCACCAGCACCTTCGCCGGCTGCGCGGCCCGTCCCGCGTCCACCAGCGAGACGAAGGCCGCGGCGAACTCGCGCGCGGAGGCGAAGCGCTGCTCCGGCCGGGGGTGCAGCGCGCGGAGGAAGAAGGCGTCGCCCGCGGCGCCCAGCTCCGGCACGAGCTGCGAGACGGCCACCGTGGGCGGGTGGAAGACGCCGCGCAGGAGGCCGCCCACGGACTCCGGGCCGTAGGGGAACTGGCCGGTGAGGGCGCGGTAGAGCACCACCGCGAACGACCAGAGGTCCGCGCGCGCGTCCAGGTCCGGAGCCGCGCGCAGCTGCTCCGGGCTCATGTAGCGCAGCGTGCCGGTGAGGCCCTCGGCCTGCGCGTCCACGGGTTCGCCGGAGCGCACGAGCGCGCGCGCGAGCCCGAAGTCGAGCACCTTCACCACCTCCTCGCCGTCCACGTGGGCGAGGAAGAGGTTGGCGGGCTTCAGGTCGCGGTGCACGAGCCCCGCCGCGTGCGCGGCCGCCAGCGCGCGGGCCACCTGCGTGACGAGCGCGGCCACCGTGGCCGGGGACAGGCGCCCGCGCTGCGTGAGGCGCGTCTCCAGGTCCTCGCCCTCCAGCAGCTCCATGACGATGTACGGCACGCCCGCGTCCACGCCGGAGTCATGCACCTGCACCACGTGCGGGTGGCGCAGGCGGGCCACGGCCTGGGCTTCCTGCTCGAAGAGGCGATGGGCCTCCGGCGTGCGGGCCACGACCTCCGACGCGATGAGCTTGAGGGCCACGTGCCGCTGAAGTTGCAGGTCGACGGCCAGCCAGATGGCACCCATGCCACCGCCGCCAATCCTGCGCTCCAGCGCGTACCTGCCGCCCAGCGGGCGCCCGGTGTCCATCGGCCCTGTGTCTCCGTCCCGGGAGCGGCCGTCGCCGCCCCTCGCGAAGTTGGGGATGATGGCACACCTGGGCCGGGCCTGAGGTGGCCATTGCGCCACGCGCCTGCACACCCGGGGTGGGAGGGCGAGCTGTCAGCCGCCGGTCAACCGCTCCGCGAGCCGAGGCAGCACGTCGCCCGCGCGGGCCTCCACGCGCACATCCGCGAGGCTGTCACCCCGGCTCTCCCCGAGGTTGAGGATGCCGATGGGCACGTGGCGCTCGGCGGCGCGGGTGACGAAGCGGTAGCCGGAGTAGACGGTGAGGGACGAGCCCACCACCAGCAGCGCGTCCCCCTCCTCCACCAGCGCGAACGCGTCCTGCACCAGCGGCGCCGCGACGTTGTCGCCGAAGAACACCACGTCCGGCTTCAGCGTCCCGCCGCAGCGGGTGCACGGGGGGACGCGGAAGTCCGCCACGGCCTCCGGCGGCAGCTCCGCGTCGCCGTCCGGGCGCAGCTCGACGACGGTGTGCACGAAGTCCGGGTTGAGGCCCAGCATCCGCGCCTGCACCGACGCGCGGGGCTCCTGCGCCTGGCAGGACAGGCAGCGCACCCGCGACAGCGCGCCGTGCAGTTCGAGCACGCGCTCACTGCCCGCCGCGTGGTGCAGGCCGTCCACGTTCTGGGTGATGAGGCCCGGCACCACGCCGGCCTTCTCCAGCGCCGCCAGCGCGAAGTGGGCCTCATTGGGCCGGGCGGAGGTGAAGCGCGGCCAGCCCAGCAGGCTGCGGGCCCAGTAGCGGGCGCGCACCTCGGGGCGGTTCAGGAACTCGCGGTGCTGGATGGGGTTGCGCACCTTGTGGCGCGTCTCCGGACCTCGGTAGTCGGGGATGCCGGACTCGGTGCTGCAGCCCGCGCCGGTGAGCACCACGACGCGGCGGCCCTCGAGGAGCGAGGCCAGGGCTTCCACGCCCGCTTCGGGCGGAAGGGCGGCGATGGGAGGGGCCGAAGAGAGCGTCATTTCGCGCAAGCGTATAACGCCGTCCCTCCGCGCCCGCCCGGCGTCCCCTCCACCGCCTGACGGGGAGGGGGGCGGCCAGGGTGCGCCCAGGCCCTTCAGCGGATGAGCGTCTCCTGGGAGGGGTCCGCGGCCCTGGGCGTGGCCATGGTGGCCTTGACGGTCTTCCGCGCGGCGGGTGGCAGCCGGTCGATCCACCGGTCCATGGCCTGACGCAGCTCGGGGACGGAGGACTCCTCGTCGGGCAGCGCGGCGACCTCCTGGCGGGCCTCGGCCACGAGCCGCAGGGCCCGGGGGGTGTCCTGCTTCGCGTCCCATAGCGCGCGGGCCAGCATGTAGCGCGCCGCGGGGCGCTCCGCGGGCCGGGGCCGGGCGCGCTCCCAGCCGGTGACGGCCTTCTCCAGCGGGGCCAGCGCCTCGCGCGGACGGCCGAGCACCATGTACGTGCGCCCCAGGTCCACCAGCGCTCCCGTCCAGCCGCCGTTCACGTCGTCCGGCAGCGACGTCTGCAGGGCGGCGGCGCGCTGGAAGTACGGCAGGGACTGCTCCGGCTGGTTGCGGTAGCTGAGCGTCTGGCCCATGCCCCGGAGCACCAGCGCCAGCGTCGGATGGTCCGGGCCCACGCTGGCCTCCAGCTGCGAAATCGCCGTGGCGAAGCGCTGGGTGGCCTCCTCCAGCCGGCCCATGTGCACCAGCAGCGTGCCGATGTTGTTGACGATGATGGCCACCGTGGAGCTGTCGCGCCCTTCGGCCTGCTCGGCGATGCGCAGCGCGCGTTCGTACAGGGGCAGCGCCTCCTCGCGCTTGCCCTGGTATTGCAGCGCCAGCGCCAGGCTGTTGAGCGCGTCCGCCACCTGGGGATGATCCGGTCCCAGCGAGCGCTCCTGGAGCGCCAGCGCGCCCCGGGCCAGCCGCTCCGACTGCACGAAGTCACCCTGCTGCCAGCGCACGCTGGCCTGCTCCAGGCGGATGCGCGCCACGTCCGGATGTTCGGGCCCCAGCGCGCCGCGCACGGTGCCCAGGGCGCGCTCGTACAGGGCCAGGGCCTCCTCCGCGCGCCCCTGCGAGCGGCGCACGGTGCCCAGCTCCACGCGCACGTCCGCGACCTCCAGGGCCTCCGGACCGAAGCGCTTCTCCAGGAAGGACAGCGCGCGCGTGAGCTGCTCGTGGGCCTCCGGGTAGCGGCCCTGCCGCGACAGCAGGCGGCCCAGGTTCGCCGCGAGCGCGCCGCTCAATTCGCCGCTGCCGCCCAGCCGCTCCACCGCGGCGCTGGCGCGCTCCCCGGCCTGCTGCCCCTGGGCGTAGTGGTCCAACCGTTCGCCCGTCACGCGCACCGCCAGCGTCCACGCGCGCGCGGCGGCCTCGTCGTTGCGGCCGGCCTCCGCGGCCCACGCGGCCTGGAGCACCGTCTGCTCCGCGCCCCGGTAGTCCCCGGCCCCGTCCTTCAATTCCGCGAGCAGCAGCAGCGCGTCCGCGGCGCCAGACCAGTCCCCGGCGGCGCGCGCGGCCTGGGCCACCGGCTCCATGCGCGCCACGCCCTGCGAATAGCGTCCGGCGGCGCGCAGGGCCCTGGCGTCCACGAGCGCCTGGAGGAGCGCGACGGTGCGCTCGCGCGCGGCGGGATCATCCGGCGTGGAGCGGCCCCGGGACGTGAGCGCCTCCACATCCGAGCAGCCCGACAGCGGCAGCAGGCCCTCCACCGCGCGGGGGGCTCGCTCCACGAGGTCCGGATCCGCCTGGGTGAACAGCTGCGTGAGCGCGGCCACGTCCGCGAGCCTTGAATCCAGGCAGCGCATGCGCAGCGCCATCACCGCCTCGCTCTGCTCGCCCCGCACGCGGGTGGCCTCGCACGCCGCCGTGCGCGTCGTCACCCAGGCGGCGGTGTACGCGTTCAGCCCGCGGCGCACGTGGCGCAGGGCATCGTGCGCGAAGCGGCGCTCGGTGCCGACGAAGGCCTGGTCCACCGCGTGCTGGCGCGCGGCGTCCCACACGCCGTCCAGCGCCCGCGCGGCGCCCTCGCAGCCCGTGGTATCGCGCCGCTGGAGCACGCCGGTGACGGCCACCGCCGACAGCACCAGCACCGACGCGCCGGCGATGCGCAGCCTTCGCGTGCGGCGCGCGGTGGGGTTGGCCACCAGCTCCGCGATGAGCGCCTCCATGGAGGCGTGGCGGTCCTCGGGCCGCACCGACAGGCCCTTGAGCAGCACCCGGCGCAGCCACTGCGGCACGCCCGAGTGCCGGGGCACGCTCTTCACCCTCCCTGCGTGCACCGCCTGGGACAGCTCCTCCACCGTCGAGCCCGCGAAGGGGCGCTCGCCGTAGAGCCCCTCGTAGAGCGCGGCGCAGAAGCCGAACTGGTCGCTGAAGGCGTCGGTGCGCTCCTCGGGCGGGAACTGCTCCGGGGCCATGTACGCGGGCGTCCCGCCCTCCATGGCGCGGGGGCGCGCGAAGCCTCCGGGCGTCACCGGGGGGACCACGGCGCCGGACATGATCCGCGCCAGGCCGAAGTCCGTGACGCGCACCCGGCCGTCCTGGCCGACGAGGATGTTCTCCGGCTTCACGTCGCCGTGCACGACGCCCACCGCGTGCGCCGCGGCGAGCCCCCGGCCCGCGGCGACGAAGACGTCCACCACCTGGCGCCACGGGTGGGGGCCGTCCTGCTCCCACTTGCGCAGCGTCTGCGCGTCCACCAGCTCCATGGCGAGGAAGACCTGCCGGCCGAAGGTGCCCACGTCGAAGACGGAGACGACGTGCGGATGGGAGACGCGCGCCATGGCCTGCGCCTCGCGCAGCACCTGCGTGCGGCCGGCCTCCGCGCCCAGGCCCAGGGCCTCCACCTGCAGCAGCTTGAGCGCGACGCGCCGGTCCAGCTCCGGGTCATACGCCACGTACACGACGCTCATCCCGCCCACGCCCAGCATCTCCAGGATGAGGTAGCGCCCCACCGCGGTGCCCCGGGCAAGCGGCGGCGTGGGCAGGCGCAGGCGCGGCTTCCGGCCCCGCCACGGCTCCACGGGCAGCGTGGCGAACTGGCTGCCGAGGACCTCCTCTTCGGGAGCCTGCGCCTCCTCGGGGGAGGGCGGCTGCACCTTCAGCGCCTCGGACACCATGCGCCGGCAGGAGGGACACGTGTCCAGGTGCTCGTCCACGACGGCGGCCCGTGCGGGCGGCAGCGTCCCGAGCAGGAGGTCCATGAACGTGGGTTCATCGAGACAGGCGGGGGGCATGGCAGGCACGTGTGAGGGCAGCACACCAGGAGTCACGGCCTCCGTCGAGTCACCCCGGGGACTGTTTCGCGCGTCCAGGGGTTGCCTGCTCGGCGGGGTTGGACGTCGGTTCGCGAACGCCCGCGCCGGTCCTGGTTGAGTGGGAGGGGGCTTTCTGAAAGCGTCCGGGCATGCGGCGCCTGCGACGTCTTGGATGGGCTGGCCTCCTGTCCCTGGCACTGCACGCCGTCGTGCTCCTGCTGCTGTGGCGGGTGAGCCCCGCGCCGTCCCAGCGGACCTCCCGGCTGCGCGCGAAGGCGATCGAGGTGG
>NZ_RAWB01000221.1 GCF_003612055.1 Corallococcus llansteffanensis | reverse complement strand
GGCCCCGGCCACCCCCGCCGTGGATGCCTCCAAGCTGTCCTGGTACCGCCGGCTGTACCTGCGCGTGGAAGCCGCGGCCTCCACGCCCCACGCGCTGGCCACGATGATGGCGGTGTCCGTGGTGGACGGGTCCGTCTTCCCCATCCCCCCGTTCGCCATCCTCGTCCCCATGGTGCTCGCCCAGCCGAAGAAGTGGGTGCGCTACTGTCTGCTGGGCACCCTGGCGAGCCTGGTGGGAGGCCTCATCGGCTACGGCCTGGGCGCGGGTGTGGGTGAAGGCATCGCGCAGCTCCTGCACATCGACCTGGACGTGCGCGTGGACCGCTTCGGCGTGTCCGGCACGGTGGGAGAGCTGCTGGGGCGCAACTTCTGGGTGCTGGCGCTCCTGTGCTCCATCCTGCCCACGCCGTTCAAGATCGTCGCCATTGGCAGCGGGCTCGTGTCGGTGCCGCTGGAGCGCTTCCTGCTGGCGTCCATCATCGGCCGCTCGGTGCGCTTCTTCCTGGTGGGCAGCGTGGTGCGCTTCTTCGGCCCCACCGCGCGCAAGTGGCTGCGCGTCTGACGCGCTAGCCCAGGCCCGTGGCGCCCACCGCGCCGCGCGCCTCCTCCCGCGCCACGCTCGCGAGCGTGGCCTCCACCGTGGACAGCAGCACGTCCGGGCGCACCGGCTTCTCCAGCACCGGGTTGCTCACCGTCTCCATGAACGCGCGGGCCTCCGGTGACGACACGCCGCCGGAGATGAACACCACCCGGGACACCAGCACGGGCGCCTCCGCCACCAGCCGCCGGTACACCGCGATGCCGTCCATGCCCGGCATCTGCAGGTCGCACAGCACCACGTCGAAGGGCTCGCCCCCCGCCACCCGCGCCAGCGCGTCCTCGCCGCCGGTGGCGGTGACGACGTCGTGGTAGGGCTCCAGGAGCAGGCGCATGGACTGCGCCAGCCGGGGCTCGTCGTCCACGATGAGCACCCGGCCCCGCCGGCCTGGGAGCGCGCCCGGGGACGCCTCCGCGCCTCGCGCGTTTCCGCGCAGGAGCGGCGACACGGAAGGCCCCGCGCTCTGCACGGGCGCGGGCGGCAGCAGCAGCGTGAAGGTGGCGCCCTGGCCCGGCACGCTGTGCGCGTGCAGTTCGCCCCCGTGCGTGCGGATGATCTGCTGGCAGATGGCGAGCCCCAGGCCGGTGCCCTCCCCGCTGCCCTTGGTGGTGAAGAACGGGTCGAAGATGCGCGGCAGCACGTCCGGGGGGATGCCCCCGCCGGTGTCCTCCACCTCGACGCGCGCGTGGCCGGACGGCGCCGTGCCGGTGCGCACGCGCACCTCGTTGCGGGCGGGGTCCCCCTCCGGGATGGCCTGCATGGCGTTCACCAGCAGGTTGAGCAGCACCTGGCCCAGCCGCGCCTCGCTGCCCAGCACCCGGGGCACCGGCCCGAACTGCTCCACCAGCCGCGCGCGGGGCCGAAGCGCGTGGAGCACGACGCGCACCGCGGGCGGCACCAGCGCGTTCAGGTCCACCAGCCCGCGCTCGGGGGCGCCCTCGCGGCTGAACACCTGCAGGTCCCTCACGATGAGGCGGATGCGCTCGGCGCCCTCCTGCGCCCCGCGCACGCTGCCCAGGGCGTCGCGCACGCGCGCGGGGGCCTCCGCGCCCTCCGCGGCGAGGCTGCGCTGGGCGGCCTCCAGATTCAGCGCCAGGTACGCCAGCGGGTTGTTGATTTCATGGCCCACGCCCGCGGCCAGCGTCCCCACCGCGGCCACGCGCTCGGCCGCCACCAGGCGGGCCTGCAGCTCCTTCGTCGCGGTGACGTCGCGGTGGGTGGCCACGAAGTGCGTCACGGCCTCGCCGTCCGCGCGCACCGGGGACAGCTGCATCTCGCTCCACACCCGCGTGCCATCCGGCCGCGTCAGGGCCACCTCCGCGCGCAGCGACCGCTCCTCGCGCAGCGCCTCCGCCAGCCGCAGCCGCTCCCCGCTGTCGCCCGACGCGAGCAGCGCCCCGGGGGGCGCGCCCACCAGCTCCTCGCGCCGCCGGCCCACGAGCGCGCACAGCGCCTCGTTGGCGAACACCGTGTGCAGCACGCCCGGCTCGCGCACCTCGCAGATGAGCACCCCTTCGTGCACCGCGCGCACGGTGGTCGCGAGCAGCTCCAGCACCTCCACCGCCTGACGGCGCTCCGCGCGGGCCGCCGCGAGCAGCAGGCCCGTCAGCGCGGTGATGCCGATGAAGAGCTGCAGCACCACCAGCCCCTGCGGCAGCGCGCCGGCCGTGAAGAACGGCCCCAGCCCCCGCGCGGTGCCGGCGATGGCCGCCATGGCGATGAACAGCGAGGACAGCGCCGCGCCCCGGGGCCCGAAGCGCAGGGCCGCCCAGGCCGACAGCGGGAAGAGCAGGAACGCCAGCGCGTGCGCGGAACCGGAGCCCGGCTGCGGGAAGGCGAAGACGCCCACGCACACCGCCACCGTCGCCGCCGGCAGCACGCCCATCTCCCACGCCGCCCGCACGCGCCGGGGCCTGCGCAGCAGCAGCAGCGGCGGCGTCACCAGCAGGACGCCCAGCAGGTCCGCCATCCACCACAGCCAGGCCCCCGGCCACCACTGCGCGAGCGGCAGCACGCCCGCCACCACGAGGCCCAGCGGGCCCATGGCCGCGGCCATGAGCGCGCCCAGCCCGGCCGCCGCGCCCAGCCACGCGACGTCGCGCACGCGGTGCAATTCCCGCGAGCACGCCACCCGGCGCAGCAGCATGGCCCCCACCACCGCCTCCAGCGTCGACCCGACGGCGATGGCCAGCACCACCCCGGAGGGCATCTCCAGCGTGAGCGCCACCAGCGCAGCGCCCACGAAGACGGCGGGCCAGCGCGACAGCCCCAGCAGCAGCAGTCCGCCCAGCGCCACGCCCGACGACAGCCAGACCGGTCCGATGTGGCTGTCCTCCGCCGCCAGCAACAGCCCCACGCGCGCGGCCACGAGGTACATGCCCACCAGCGCCAGGCCTTCGGCCAGGCCCCGGACCGGGAACGACGACGCCGCACGGGCCTGCTGCTGACCTTGGATGATGACTCCCCCCGGTGCCTCCGGGCCTGGATGACAGGGCCGGAGGAACATGCGTCATGCTAGCGGGGACGGCGACCCGTTTGCACTCCCTCCGCGGGCCCGCCCACCGGGCAGGCAGGCGGTGTCCACCAGGGGATGCAATGGGTGCCCCGGCGGGCCGTATCCCCGGGCAAGGAGGAACGAATCCATGTCGCGTCCCGGTCTTGCTGCGCTGCTGTCGTTCTTCATCCCTGGCGTGGGGCAGATCTACAACGGAGACATCCTGCGCGGGGTCTTCTGGCTCATCATCACCCCCGGCTTCTGGCTGGGCACGGGCGGGGTGCTGGGCTGGGTGTGCCACGTCATCGCCGCGGCCACCGCGTTCAACCGCGCGGAGGATCGGGAGCGGCTGCGCTACGGCGCCGGCTGAGCCCGTCCCGCGCCCGCCCGCGAACAGGGGCGGGCATGAAAAAGGGGCCTGCCGGCCCCCTCCTACCGCCGCCCCGGCGCCTGCACAGGCCGGGGCGGTTGGCTTTTCAGGCCGTGCTAGCTGTTGAAGGCCTCGGGCAACGGCTGGGGCCCGGGGACGATGCCGGCGATGTCCGGATCCTCCTCACCTGGGGCCCGCGCCGGACGCTGATCCTTCTCCGTCTTGCGCTCGGCCTTCTTGGTGTCCTTCTCGCGCTGCTTCTGCTGGCGCGCCATCTCCTTCTGCCGCTTCGTGGACCTTCCCTGCATGGGACCTCCCGGGAAAAATTAGCGAAAAAGAGGCCCGGCCTCGTTCAAGGCCGGACCTCGTGGATGAGTGAAAAGCAGCAGAGCCGGAAGGCTCAGCCGACCGGGCGGACGTTCTCCGCCTGGAGCCCCTTCGGGCCCTTCTTCACTTCGAACTCCACCTTCTGGCCTTCGGCCAGGGTGCGGAAGCCGTCCGCGACGATGGCCGTGTGGTGGCAGAACACGTCCGGACCACCGCTGTCCTGCGTGATGAAGCCGAAGCCCTTCGCATCATTGAACCACTTCACCGTACCACTTGCCATAATCTGCTTCCTTCTCCCACTGACAGTAAGGCTTCATCGCCAGACTGCCCGCCCCTGCTTTTGGGACGTAGACCGCGCCTTAGCCCTGAACAGCCATGAAGTCGAGCCGGGAACCACTCCCAGCACGGGCTCACGCCATCCAACGTAACAACCCGGGTCCTGCGGTGAAACGCCTTCACGGGGCCGTCCATTTCCCGCTGGCTGACGCTCCAGGCGGCCGGGGAAGGGACACTTCCCCCGGGCCCCGGTGTTCGAGGGGAGGGCTGGAATAGTTTCCAGCTCCGAACACTTCCACACCGACGTGTCCTATCCTGCGCGCCGCCAGTCCCGTTCCACCCCTTCGCACCGACCCATGAGGCGCCCCTCCCCGTGACCGCTCCCATCCGTGTGACCTTCGGCCAGCGCGATGCGTCCTTCGCCGAGGACCTGAAGCGCAAGGTCTCCGAATACTTCGAGACCCGGAACCTCTCCCAGCGAGCCAACGGCGCCATGTACGTGAAGGCCCTGGCCATCCTGGGCTTCACCTTCGGCACGTACGGCCTGCTGCTCACCGGGTGGTTCGGCCCCTGGGCCATGCTGGGCATGGCGGTGCTGATGGGCGCGGGCATCGCGGGCATCGGCTTCTGCGTGGGCCACGACGGCGTGCACGGCTCCTACAGCGACAACCCCCGCGTGAACACGGCGGTGGGCCTGGCGTTCGACCTCATCGGGGCGAACAGCTACATGTGGCGCATCACCCACAACGTCCTGCACCACACGTACACGAACATCCAGGGCATGGACGAGGACCTGACGGTGAGCCCGCAGCTGCGGCTTTCGCCCCATTCCGAGTGGAAGCCGTACCACCGCGCGCAGCACCTGTACGCGTTCCTGGCCTACTCGCTGACCACCGTCTTCTGGGTCTTCGCCAAGGACTACAAGTACTTCTTCCAGAAGGACCTGGGCCCCTACAAGGACAAGAAGCACGCACCGGCCGAGTGGGCGCGCCTGATTGGCATGAAGGCCGTGTACTACGGCTGGACGCTGGTCATCCCGTGGATGGTCCTGAACGTGACCTGGTGGCAGTTCGCGGTGGGCCTGCTCGCCATGCACATGACCGCGGGCTTCATCCTGGGCATCGTCTTCCAGCTGGCCCACGTGGTGGAGGACACGGCGTTCCCCGTGCCGGATCAGGGCGGCAACGTGGAGGACGCGTGGATGGTGCACCAGCTGCGCACCACGGCGAACTTCGCCCGCAAGAACCGCGTGCTGAGCTGGTACGTGGGCGGGCTCAACTACCAGATCGAGCACCACCTGTTCCCCAAGGTGTGCAGCATCCACTACCCGGCGCTGAGCGAAATCGTCCAGGCGACGGCCAAGGAGCACGGCCTGCCCTACCCGGAGGCGGAGACGTTCCTGGGCGCGGTGGGTTCGCACTACCGGATGCTCAAGCAGCTGGGCAAGCAGCCCGCGGTGGTCGCCTCCGACGAGCCGAAGCCCGAGCTCGCCGTGGCGGCCTGAGCCACCAGGAAGCCTCCTGGAAGCCTCCCAAGGGGCCGCCCTCCTCACGAAGGAGGCGGCCCCTTCTTCGTGGGTGCCTCAGGGGCTCGCGTCGCGCAGCACGGCCAGCAGGCCCTCGGCCGTGAACACGACGGCCCGCGCCCCGTGCGCGTGGAGCTCCGCCGCCGTCCGGAAGCCCCAGGTGACACCCACGCCGTACATGCCCGCCGCCCGCGCGGTGTCCATGTCGATGGAGGTGTCCCCCACGAAGCCGCACGCATCCGGCGGCACGCCCAGCTCCTCCGCCAGGGCCAGGGCCGACGTGGGGTCCGGCTTGCGCGGGATGCCCGGCCGCTCGCCGTACACGGCCGTGAAGGACACGCCCGGCAGCAGCCTCGCGGCGAGCCGCTTCACGAAGTCGTCGGACTTGTTGCTGAGCACGCCCAGCCGCACGCCGTCCGCGTGGAGCGCGGTGAGCACGTCCACCACGCCCGGGTAGGCGCGCGTCCGGTCGAACAGGTGCGCGTCGTAGTAGGCGTGGTAGGTGGCCAGCACCTCGCCCTGGAGCGCCGGGTCCGCCCCGCCGGTGGCCCTCTCCGCGAGCCGGGCCACGCCCTCGCCCACGAACAGCAGGTAGGCGTCTTCCGGGTGCGGCGGGAGGCCGTGCTGGACGAGCGCGTGGTTCATCGCCGTGGCGATGTCCCCCAGCGAGTCCACCAGCGTCCCATCCAAGTCGAAGATGACAGCGCGCAGGGCGGGCATGACGACGACGGCCTTTCTTGCAGAAACGCGAACGCCCCGACCCACGAGGGGGTCAGGGCGTCTGTTGGTAGAGCGCGGACCCCGGAACCGGCCGGGGCCCGCCGCGAGCAAAAACCTACGGGGTGGCGGCGGCGGTCTTCTCACCGGCGGCCGCGCCACCGGCCTGGATGACGGCGAAGTTGATGTTGTTGTAGCCCGCCGTGGCGCAGCTGAACATCACGCGCTTGATGACCTTGAACTGAACGTCCTTGTTGGCCTGGATGTTCACGTCACCCTTGAAGCCGTCCGTGCCGTTCGCCATGGCGTGGAGGTCTTCGAACTGCTTCTTCATGTCGCGCAGCTTCTCTTCCAGCGCGGGGATGTTGAGGTACTCGTCCTTCGTGAGGTCCTCCACCCGGCCCACGATGGTGCCCGACACGCTGACCTGGTCGTTGGACACCATCACCACCGGATGCATCTCCACTTCCTTGACGTTGACCGCCTCGGGAAGCTGGATGTCCTTGGTCATCATCAGCACCTCACCCGTCGCGGAGAAGTTCGCGATGAGGAAGAGCACGATGATGACGAACATGTCGACGAGCGGGGTGATGAGCAGGTCGGCGTTCCCGTTCTTCTTGCCGTGCCCGCCGTGGCCGAAGACCTTGGAGTGCTCCAGCCGCTTGCCGTACCGCTTACCCGGAACCTTGATACCCATGGCTTGAAGTGCTCCTGTTAGCCCATCGCCGCGGACACGGACACCTGGGGCAACCCAGAGCCAATGCACTCGTCGATGATGCGAACCAGGTCCTCGTAGCGGACCAGGTCCTCGGTCTGGAGGGTGATGGCGGCCTGATCCGGCAGCTGCGCCTTCAATTCCTTGAAGCGCGCCACCAGCTTGGTCAGGTCCGGCCGGCCCTTGTCATCCCGGGTGAGGGGAATGGGGTCGAAGGCGCTCTGGTCGGCGGTGAGGCGCATCTCCGTGGGCGACACCAGGAGGGTGAGCTGGACCGTCTTGGTCTTCTCCTCCTCCTGCTGCTCGTCCGTGGAGGCCCCGCCAGCCTGCGACACCTGGAGACGGCCGATCTGGGTCCAGACCGCCGTCATGATGAGGAAGCTGATGGTCACTGCCATCAGGTCGATGAAGGGCACCATGTTGATGGCGGTATCGAGCGGCTTCTTGCCACCCTTCCCACCTGTGCCCAGATCCATTCCGCCGGCCATGGCGACTACCTCCCTGCTCTACCGCGCTCTTCGCGCACGAACGACGTTTCAAGAAGTTTCAGGAAAGGGCGCGACTGTCTGGGTCCACCACCTCGGGGCTACCAGACAGCGCGCCGGTGCATCCGGTTCCAACCTGCGCTGCCGCGAGGAGGACTACTCCTCGGCGTGCGCGTGGGCGGCGGCCGGGATGTTCAGGTTCTTGAACTTGTCGCGGTTGGCCACGATGAGGTTCAGCACGGACACGCTGGTCTCGTTGATGTCGTTGATGAGGCCCTGGGTGCGGCCCATCAGCACGGAGAACGCGATCAGCGCCGGGATGGCCGTCAGCAGCCCGAAGCCCGTGCAGTTCATGGCTTCAGAAATACCGTTCGCCAGAATGGTCGCCTTGTCGGCCGGGTTCACGTTCGCCACGGCCTCGAAGCAGGTGATGAGACCGTTCACCGTTCCGAGCAGACCGGCGAGCATGGCCGCGTTGCCGAGCATCGCCAGGTAGCCCGTGCGCGCCTCCAGCTTCGGCGTCTCACGCAGGCTGGCCTCGTCGAGCGCCGCCTGGACCTCTTCCTGGCCCTTGGGGACGTTCATCAGACCGGCCTTGATGACGTTGGTCAGCGGCGTGTTCTTCTGGCCGGCCACGTAGTTGATGGCCTTGTCCAGGTCGCCCGCGTAGATGTGCTTCTTCAGCCCGCGCAGGAAGCCTTCCTTGTTGATGGAGGCCTTGCCGAACAGGACGATGCTGCGCTCGATGATGATGGACAGCGCCACCACGAGACACACCGCGATGGGGTACATGCCGGCCTGACCGGACTCCCAGCGGCGGCCCAGCTCTTGGAGGAACGTCTCATTGCCTCCGCCAGCGTTGGCGAGAACGGACAGATTGGCTACAAACCCCAGGTTCATCACTGATGGCCTCCAGATGGGCGGCGAGACTCGCGCTTGCGAGCCGTTCCGGACTGCTTCCGGCCGGGTGGACATCCACCCAGGTCGTCAGCAGGAATATTGGATCACGGTGGCGCGAGTCTAGGAACCGCTTCCAGAGGTGTCAAGGCAGGCACCCTCAGCGTTAGATCCTGAAATCTCACAGGAATTTTGCGTTGGCGCGCGGCTTGCCAAGCCGCTGACCAGGGTACATGGCGAGCCCTTTGCCGTGGCTTCCGCCCCAGGCGTGCCAGCGATTTGGGCACCTCTGAATGCCGTGTTAGGGCGGGAAACCATGGCCAGGAAGCGCATCGGGGAGCTGCTGGTGGAACGGGGCGCGATCACGCCCGCCCAGCTGGAGGCGGGGCTCGCGGCCCAGCGACAGACGCGGCAGCGGCTGGGGGTGACGCTCATCGGTCAGGGCGCCATCACGGAGGCGACGCTCGCCCAGGCGCTCAGTGAAGCGCTGGGGATGCCCCAGGTGGACCTGGCGGCGATCACCCCGGACTGGGCGGCGGTGCACCTGCTGCGCGCGCGCTTCTGCGAACAGCACGACCTGTTCCCCTTCGCGCTGGAGAGCGTGGGCGGCCGGCGCCAGCTGGTGGTGGCCATGGCGGACCCGCTCAACATCACCGCCATCGAGGAGATTGAATTCACCAGCGGCCTGAAGGTCAGCGGCCGGGTGACGGCGCTGTCCGCCGTGCGCGGCGCCATCCTGCGCTACTACCACAAGGTGCCCGTGGCGGCCGGCCCCCGCCCCGGCGCGGCGCCTGCAAGGCCCGCGGCCCCTGCAAGGCCCGCTCCGCCCCCCGCGCGTCCGGCGACGGTGGACGACGACGAGGAGGTCATCGTCGGGGAGGAGCTGCCGGCGGCGGAGAAGACGCAGCGCACGTCGCTGGCGGAGCTGATCCGCGAGCGCGAGGAGCAGGCGAAGCGGCGCCGGAGCACCGGCGCGAGCCCGGCGGGAGAGAAGCCCAAGGCGCGCCCGGGGGCCCCCGCGGGCGGGGTGCTGGATGATCTGGACTACCTCTTCGGCCAGGCGGCGCGCGAGGAGCCGGACAGGCTGGAGGAGTTGGAGCGCCGCTTCTGGGCCCTGATGCGCATCATGGCGCGCAAGGGCCTGCTGACGAACGAGGAGTTCCGGCGCGAGCTGGACGACGAGGGCGGCGAGGGCTGAAGCCAGGGGCCCGAAGCTCCCCGAAGCTCCCCGAAGCTCTGGAGACGCCCCGGCTCTCTTCAGCCCAGCGCCAGCGGCAGCCGCACGGTGAAGGTGGTGCCCTGCCCCAGGGCGCTCTCCACGGTGAGGCGGCCGCCGTGGTTCTCCACGATGCCCTGGCAGATGGACAGGCCCAGGCCCGTGCCCCGGCCTTCGGGCTTGGTGGTGAAGAAGGGCTCGAAGATGCGCGACAGGTTGCGCGGCTCGATGCCGGTGCCGGTGTCGCGCACACGCACCACGGCCTCCTGCCCCTCCTGCGCGGTGGACAGGTGCACCTCTCCGCCCGGCGCCATCGCGTGGCAGGCGTTGGTGATGAGGTTGACGAACACCTGCACCAGGTTGGCGCGCACCGCGGCCAGGGGCGGCACGTCTCCCGCGTACTCGCGGTGCACGGTGACGCGCGCCTGGGACACGACGTGCTCGCAGAAACCCACCGCCATGTCCACGACGGCGTTGAGCGCCACCTGCTCCGGCCGGTCCTGCGCGGGGCGCGCGTAGCTGACCAGGTCGCGGGTGAAGCGCAGGATGCGGTGGCTGCTCTCCAATATCTTCCGCAGCTTCTCCTGGTCGGCCGGGTTCGCGCCCGGCGTCATCCGGGAGCGCTGCAGGAGCGCGTCCGCGTACGTCGCCACCGCCGTCATGGGGTTGTTGATTTCATGCACCACGCTGGCCGCGAGCTGACCGATGGAGGCCAGCTTCTCCGCGTGGATGATGCGCTTCTCCAGCTCCTTCACCACCGTGACGTCCTGGCCAATGGCGATGACGCCCTCCACCTCGCCCGGCTGGGTGAGCATGGAGGAGGTGGCGAAGGACACGCGCACCTCGCCGCCGTCGCGGGTGAGCAGGCGCGTCTCGAAGTTGTTCACGGACTCGCCGCGCATGGCCGCCGCCAGCACGGGGGCGAGGCGCAGTTGTTCGCTGCTCGCCACCAGCGAGGACAAGTCGCGCCCCAGCACCTGGTCCTTGGAGAGGCCGGTGAGCGCGCTCAGGGCCTGGTTGAAGACCACCACCTGCTTGTCCCGGTTCACCACCAGGATGAGCGCGTTGGCCTTCTCCAGCAGCTCCTCCAGGTACTTGCGCACGAACGTGAGCTCGTCGATGAGCTTCGCGTTCTTCACGGCGACGGCGACCTGGCTTGCCAGCTGGAGCAGCACGCGCTCGTCGTGCGCGACGTCCGCGTCCAGGCCGTCCGGGTACTCCATGTTGATGGCGCCGAAGAGCTGGCCGCTCGCGACCAGGGGCGCGCTCACCGCGCGGGTGCTGCCGTGGAAGAGCAGCGGCACCTCCTCCGAGATGCTCACCCGGCCCCGCGGCAGGGACGACAGCGGCAGGTTCGTCTTCTCCACCGAGCGCTGGAAGAGCACCAGCGGCTCGTGCGCGCCCTCCTTGAGCCGCCCCTCGGCGTAGAGGGACGTGAGGCCCCCGGTGCGCGCATCCACGATGCGGATGCAGAACGAGCGGCCGGGGAACAGCTCCTTCACCCCGCGCGCCACCGCCGCCACCAGCTCCTCCTCGCCGCCCACCTCCGCCACGCTGCGGCCCAGGTCCAGCAGCACGCCCTCGGTGCGCGCCTGCTCCAGCAGGGCGCGCTCGGCCACCACCAGCCGGCCGCTGATGACCTCCGTGTCCACCCGGGCGCGCACCGCCACGGTGTCCGCCTTGCGCGACAGGGTGAGCACCAGCGAGGTGCCGTCCTGGAGCACGACGTCCATCTCGTGGGAGTGGCCGTCCTCGGGCGCGGTGGCGTCCGTCAGGGCCTGCTCCACGACCTCCACGGCGATGCCGCGCTCCGCGCAGAAGCGGCGCAGCGCGGGGTTCACGGCCGCGACGCGCAGGGCCGCGTCACAGAGGGCCGCGGGCTCGTCGAGCGCGTCGAAGAAGGCCTGGAAGGCGTCGGGGGCCGGGGTTCCGGGCGGACGCACGGCGCGGACCTCACTCTTCATGGGAGGTGGCCTTGTCGAGGTCGAGGATCTGCTGCGCCCCCACGTACGACTTCGTCTCGTAGCGGGTGATCTTCCCGATCTTCCGGACGATCTCCGCCATGCGCTCCGCCTCGCGGTAGATGATGTCCACCGGCCTCCAGGCGAAGTCGTCCTCCTTGAGCTTGCGCTTGAGCAGCTCCGCGTAGCCCATCACGGACGTGAGGGGCTGGTTGAGCTCATGGGCCGCGGTGCCGGCGAGCGCGACGATGACCGCGCTCTTCTCGCTCTCCTCCAGCCGGGTCTCCACGTCCGACAGCTTGCGCTCCAGCTGCACCCGGTCCCGGAGGTCGGTGAAGATGCCGACGCTGAAGGACTCGCGACCGCCCTCGTAGACGATGGAGGCCGTCATGTTGACGGGCACGCGCTCGCCGGAGCGGTGCATCAGCTCCTGGCGGATGAGCGACAGCCGGCCGCGCCCTCCCAGCTCCGGGCTTCGCAGCTGCGCCATCACGCGCTGGGCGACGCCGGGCGGGTAGAGCTGCAGGACGGTGAGCTTCTCCTGGGCCTCCGCGGCGGTGTAGCCGCACATGGCCTCCGCGCCCTTGTTGAAGAGGATGATGCGCCCCTTCAGGTCGGCGGCGATGATGGCGTCCACCGACGAGTCGATGAGCCGCTCCAGGAAGTCCTTCGTGTTGCGCAGCTCGTCCTCCAGCTTGCGCGCGTGCGTCACGTCCCGGAACGACAGGATGGTGGCCGCGTCCTCGTCGCGCAGCGGCGCCGCGGACATGGACAGCGTGAGGCACCGGCCCGCCGGCGTGCGCACCACCACGTCCACGCCCGAGCGCGCCTCGCCCCGTGACGCGGACGTCACCAGCTCCATCAGCACGCCTTCGTCCAGCGGCTGGGTGATTTGATTCAGGTGCTTGCCGCGCGCTTCGTTCGCGGTCGTGTCCAGCATCTGCGCGCCGGAGGGGTTGAGCGACAGCACCCCGGCCTTGTCGTCGAGGATGGCCACGCCCTCGCTCACGTGCGCGAAGAAGAGCTGGTAGGGTTTGAAGGAAGCCGCCTTCTCCTCCGCCGCCAGCCGCGCGGTCTGCACCGACTGGAGCACCGACGCGCTCCGCAGGGCCACCGCCGTGGCGTGCGCCACCGTGGTGAGGAAGTCGATTTCACGGGCGCTGAAGGCCCGCCTGCGTCCGGCCGCGCGCAGCAGCAGCACGCCGCGCACCTCGCCCCGGATGGGCAGGGGCAGCGCGGCGATGGCGTGGATGCCCCGCGCGGCCACGGCCCGGCGCTCCAGGTCGCCCAGGAGCGGGTGCGTCGCCGCCTCCTGCATCACCACCGGCTTGCCGGTGCGCACGACCTCTCGGATTTCCGGGTAGCGCGCCAGGTCGATTCGCAGGTCCTTGAGGCCCGGGTCGTCGCTGGCGGCGACGATGATGCCCTCGTCCGCGCCGCCGCCCAGCATCACCAGCGTGGCGCGCGCGATGTCCAGCTGTTCGGCGAGCCGCCGCGTCACGCCGTGCAGGAGCGCCTCCACGTCGGAGCTCTCCGCGTAGTCGGCGGTGAGCTCCAGCAGCAGCGCCAGGTCCGTCTGGCTGCGGGCCTGCTCCTCGCGCTCGCGGTGGCGCTCGGCGGCGCGCTGCAGGCGCCAGGTGAGCTCGTGCGGCAGCCCCTGGTGGGTGAGGATGTCGGTGGGGCGCAGCGTGTCCACGGCGGCGAAGCCGCGCGGATCCGGCGACACCAGCGCGAGCAGCGTCAGGTGCGGCCCATTGAGGGACGTGAGCAGCTCCACCACCGCGGGGCCGCAGCCGGGCGCGGTGAGGTCCACCAACGCCAGGGCGGCATCGTCCGGGTTGTCCACCACGCGCAGCCCCGCGCGCTCGGCGGCGGCGTTCAGGGGCTCGCGGGCAACCGAGACCGGTGGGACGAGGACGATACCGAAGGCGGGTTCCGACGGGGCCGGCACGGGGGGCGGAAGACTCCGGAGCGAGGGGGCCCGGAGTCTACACCTCCCCTGGGGTCAGGGGCAGCCAGACTCGAAGGCGCCCTGGTCCGGCGCCGTGCCACAGAAGGGCAGGCCCAGGGACAGGCCGGCCTCGCGCGCGGCGGACCCGGTGGACAGGTGGTAGTCGTCCGCGCCGGTGTTGACGAAGCCCGGGGCGCGCTCCTGGGAGCGCTTGTCCAGGCCAGCCGTCGAGCGCCAGTCCGCCAGCCCCACCGCGGCGTTGTCCAGGCGGAACGACACCGCGCTCCCGCTCAGGAAGTAGAGGTTGCCGTCCACCACCGCGTTGCCGCGGGAAGGCCCGCCGCGCGCGGCGATGCCACAGCCGGAGAAGATGTTGTTGCGCACGTCCAGGCCCTGGTTCGCGCCGGAGGAGCCCTCGCCGAAGATGAGGCACGCGCCGCTCAGGTTCCACACGGTGTTCTGCTGCACCTTCACGTCCGCGGAGGTGTCCACGCGGATGCCGGTGCCCTCCTCGCCCTCGGACGCGCCCAGGCCGTCGTGGATGACGTTGCGGCGGATGAGGACGCGGGTGGGCGGCGCGCCCTCGCGGTAGCCGCCAATCTGGATGGCGCGCGCGTTGGCGTAGAAGACGTTGTCCTCCAGCGTGATGTCGGAGGGGGACAGGTGGACGATGACGCCCTCGCCCGCGGAGGTGGACACGCTGCGGTGGTTGTAGATGGTGTTGCCGCGCAGCGTGACGTGCGTGCACGTCTTGATGTCCACGCCGTTCTCCCGGTTGTCGTGGAGCTGGTTGCCCTCCACGAGCAGGTTGTCGAACGGCGTGCCCGGTGACGTGGCGCCGCCCTCCGGGCCCAGGCACTGCACGCCGTCGCCGGAGTTGTGGTGGATGTCATTGCCGCGCACCACCACGTTGCTCGCGGAGGTCTGCACCGTGACGCCGTGGCTGTCCACCTCCCCCTGGTCGAAGTTGAAGATCTCGTTGTCCGCGATGAGGACGTCGTGCGCCTTGTCCGTCACGTAGACGCCCGAGCCCTCCGTGCCGTTCTTCACGATGCTGCCCTTGAGCACGCCGTGGTGCGCGCCCGCGCCCCGCCACATCACCGCGAAGGTCCGCTCGCCGCCCACGTCCACCGTGAGCCCCTCGAGGTTCCAGTACGCGCCGCTCACGTCCACCAGGGCCGTGGCGCCAATGGAGCCGCCCTTGAGGATGGCCGTGGCGCCCGGCGCGGCCCGGAGCGTGAGCGGCTTCGCGGCCGTGCCCTGCTTCTCCTGGAGCTGCACGCGCTCGCGCCACGTGCCGGACATGAGGAACACCGCCTCACCGGGCTTCACCTGCGACAGCGCTCGAGCCACCGTGCGCAGGGGCAGGGCCTCCGTGCCGGCCGCGGAGTCATTGCCCGTGGGCGACACCCAGAGCACGCGCGAGTACTGCGCCGCGGGCGGCGGCGGAGTCGTGGGAGGTGGATCCGTGGGAGGCGGTGGATCCGTGGGGTCGCTGGTGGTGCCCCCGCCGGTGCCGGCGTCGGGCGCGGGGCCGGGACGGGTG
>NZ_RAWB01000220.1 GCF_003612055.1 Corallococcus llansteffanensis | reverse complement strand
AAGGTGGCGGGGAAGTCGGTGAACAGCTCGGGGAAGTCCTGGGGCGCGGCGTGCTGTTCGTCGAAGTAGTGGCCGGCGGCAAAGCCCGCGATGAGGGCGAGCACGATGGCCCAGGGCCCGCCGATGAGGAGGCCGAGCATGAGTCCCAACATCGCCCCGAGAACTTTTCCCGCACCCATGGCTTCGCTTCGCTCCCTTGCCTCCCGCCAGTTTTGCATAAGGTGCGGCGCATGACGGCCCAGTTGATCGACGGCAAGGCAGTGGCGGCGCGCGTGCGGGCGGAAATCAAGGAGGAGGTGACGCGCCTGAAGGCGGAGCGCGGCATCACCCCCGGGCTCGCGGTGGTGCGCGTGGGGGAGGATCCCGCCTCGAAAATCTACGTGACGGGGAAGAAGAAGGCCGCCGAGGAGGTGGGCTTCAACTCCTGGGAGCACCACCCGGACGAGACCATCACCCAGGAGGAGCTCCTGGCGCTGGTGCACAAGCTGAACGAGGACCCGGCCGTGCACGGCATCCTCGTGCAGCTCCCGCTGCCCAAGCACATCGATGCGGATGCCATCATCTCCGCGGTGAAGCCGGAGAAGGACGCGGACGGCTTCCACCCGATGAACGCGGGAAACCTGCTCCTGGGCCGGCCGGCGACGCGGGCGTGCACGCCCTACGGCGTGATGCGGCTCTTGGAAGAGGTGGGCTGCAACCCGGCCGGCAAGCGCGCGGTGGTGGTGGGGCGCAGCAACATCGTGGGCAAGCCCCAGGCGCTGATGCTGCTGCAGAAGGACGCGACGGTGACGGTGTGCCACCGCAAGAGCGACCTGCCGGCGGAGGTGGCGCAGGCGGACATCCTGGTGGTCGCGGTGGGCGTGCCGGAGCTGGTGAAGGGCGCGTGGATCAAGCCCGGCGCGGTCGTCATCGACGTGGGCATGAACCGCAAGGCGGACGGCAAGCTCGTGGGCGACGTGGAGTTCGCCGCGGCCTCCGAGCGCGCCTCCTTCATCACCCCGGTGCCCGGCGGCGTAGGTCCCATGACCATCGCCATGCTGATGAAGAACACGCTGGAGGCCGCGCAGCGCGGTGTGAAGTAGCCGGCTTCCAATGCCTCCCTGCCCATGATGGCAGGGAGGCGGGAATGCTAGACGTTATCGCATCCTTCGCGATGCAATCAGTTGCGAGGCCCCTGACCCGGGCGCTCACGGGCGAGCGTCAGCACCGGGAGCTCGCCGGCCGTGCGTGCGCTGGCCTTCGGCGCAATGGCATTCACGGGCACCCCGGCCCAGGTGGACAGCCGCTCCAGGGCGAGCGTCTGCTCCGCTTCCGGCAGGTCGAAGATGGACGAGCCGTGGTTTCCGTTGGGCGCGAAGAACCGGTACGAGTCATTGCGCCGGCTCACCTCGAACGCGTTCGTGGACCAGGGGTCGTTCTCTCCGTAGATGAAGAGCATGCGCTGGCCGAAGGCCTTCACCCACGTCTCGATGAGCGGAATGGCGAAGGGATTGAACGGGTAGGGCTTGATCGAGAAGGGCACCAGCGAGGCGGGCGCGTACTGGCGGGGGTAGTGCACCAGTCCCTGGAGGTGACGCTCGTCGGAGGCGTAGCTGCCCAGCTGCGTGCCGGCCTGGAAGTAGTAGGGCGCGAAGAAGTCGATGTCGCTGTCGGTCAGCGCGTACAGGCCCGCGGCGCCGTCCAGCACCTCCACGAGGGCCTCCGCGGGTGCGCCGGGCAGAGGGACGAGGGGGCAATAGGACGCGTTCCCGTACTGCCAGAACGCGAAGGGGAACTCGAGCGTGGCGAACTCCAGCGCCTTGTCCACGCCGAGGAAGTCGAACGTCAGGCCCCGGGCCCAGGCGCCTTCGGCGACGAGCGGGAGCAACTCCTCACGGCGGGTCAGCACCTCGCGCTGGAAGGCCTTGATGCGAGCGCGGCAGTCCGCGTCACCGACCTTGCTGAGGAACTCGATGTAGCGCGGGTCCTGGGGCCCATGGCTGTTGGGCGCGACGTAGGCCACGGTGCCGTTGACGTCGTTCGGGTAGAGGACGCGGTGGTAGACGGACGCCATGCCGCCCTTGCTGCCGCCGGTGCTGATCCACTTGCCGGTGTAGAGCGGCTTCAGCGCCTTCACCAGCCGGTGGTGGTCCGCCGCGGCCTGCTCCAGCGTGAGGTGCTGCCACGTCGCGGGCTGCGGCGTGGACGGCCCGAAGAAGCGCTGCTCCACGAGCAGTTGGTTGCCCTGGACCACGGCGGTCACCTCGTCCTGGAACGGGAACTCCAGCAGGTTGTAGCCCGTGGTGGCCAGGACGAAGGGCGCCTGCGCGGAGCGGTGCAGCAGCGACAGGCGCTGCTGGAACTTGCGGCCCTGGGGCTTCAAGTGGTCAACGGGCTGCTCGTAGGTGAGGAAGAAGAAGCGCACGCCCGCGACCGGCACGGGCACCTCGCTCACCACGGTGAGGCCGGGAATCGCCTGGAGCGCGGCGACGACGGTGTCCGGGGCCTCGGCTTCCAATGCCAGGGATTGGGCACGCGCCGGGGCGTCCGTGGCCGCTGCCGTCTCCTCGGAAGGCGGCAGGCCCTCACCACAGGCCTGGAGCGCCAGTGCCAGCGCGCTGAGCAGCAAGGCGGGTCGTCGGATGGACTTCAACATGTGTTGCATCCCCCTCGGGTGTCCGGTCCGGAGGAATTCCAGGCCGGTTTGCGACAGACAGCGGTTGGACTACAACAGCGCAAGACGTGCGACGAAAGGATGTCTGAGGATGGTGGGGCGCGAAGAACGTGTGGCGGGAGGTCTGTATGGGTTGCTCATTGGCGATGCCCTGGGCGTTCCCTATGAGTTTCATCCTCCTGAAGACATCCCGGCGCCGGAGGCCATCGACTACACGCCCCCGCCTGGCTTCGATCGCGCGCACGACGGCGTCCCGCCCGGCACCTGGTCGGATGACGGCGCCCATGCGCTGTGTCTGCTGGACTCCCTGACGCACCAGAAGCGGCTCGATTGCGAGGACCTGGGCCGGCGACTGGTGGCGTGGTTCGACAAGGGCTACCTCGCCGTGGACGGTCGGGTGTTCGACATTGGCATCCAGACCCGTACCGCGCTGGGACGACTGCGGGGCGGTTCACCCGCGCTCCTCGCGGGGCCGGCGGGAGAGAAGGACAACGGCAACGGCTCCCTGATGCGTGTATTGCCGTTGGCGCTGTGGCACCAGGGCAAGGACGCGGCCCTCGTTTCGGATGCGATGGCGCAGTCGCGCGTGACGCACGGGCACCTGCGCTCCCAGGTCTGCTGCGCGGTGTATTGCCTCTGGGCCCGGCGCATCCTGCAGGGCGCGGAGTCACCGTGGAACGAGGCCGTGGCCACCTTCCGCGACCTGTATCCGGAGGCGTTCCCCGCGCGCACGGAGCTGGACCTGCACCTCCGACCGGAGGACCTGACGCCGGGGCAGGGGAGCGGCTACGTCGTGGACTGCCTGCGCTCCGCGCGCGACTGCGTGGAGCAGGGCCGCACCTACGAGGAGGTCGTCAAGGCGGCCATCCGGCTGGGCCGGGACACGGACACCACGGCGGCGGTGGCGGGCGGCATCGCGGGCCTGGTCTACGGCCTCCAAGGCATCCCGCACCGCTGGCGGTCCATGCTGCGAGGCGAGGAACTGGTGGCGCCGCTGCTTCAGCGCCTGCTGAAGGCCACGGGCTGACGCGGCCCCTTCAGTCCGGGAAGATCTCCAGCACGTCCTTCAGCATCGCGGCGCCAGTACCGCGCGCGCCCTGCTCGGCGTTGATGATCGTGTTCACGCCGTGCAGGTCGCTGCGGAACACCGCGCCCATCTCCATCGCGCCCAGCCGGGCGAGGGGATGGGCCGCGTCCACGCCCGTGGGCCGCACGCTCCACTCCCACCTTCCGCCCCCGAGCGGCTCCCCCTGCGCCAGCAGCAGCACCTGGCCGCCCTTCGCCCGCGCCGCGTCCAGCTCCGCGCGCGTCACGCCGCGGATGCCCGTCACCGACACGTCCTTCAGCGTCGTGGGCACGCGCATCACCGCGTTGGCCAGGATGACCAGCTTGCTCGCCGTGTCCCAGCCGTCCACGTCCAGCGAGGGATCCGTCTCCGCGATGCCCAGCGCCTGTGCCTCCGCCAGCGCCGCTTCGTACGTCCTGCCCTCCGCCATGCGGCACAGCAGCAGGTGGCTGGTGTTGTTGAGCACGCCCTCGAACCGGCCCAGCTTCCCCAGGGCCAGGTCCCCGCGTCCCAGCGACACCAGCGGCATCGCGGCGCCCGCCGCGCCGCTGAAGCGCAGCGGCGGCCGGCCCGGGGACTCCAGGTCGCTCATCGCCGCCAGCTCCGCGTACCCCAGCACCAGCGGGCCCTTGCTCGCGAGCACCGCCGGCATGCCCCGCATCAGCGCGTCCCGCGTGATGTCCAGCCCGGGCTGCCCGTCCTTCAGGCTCGTGGGCGTGGCCTCCAGCAGCAGGTCCGCCTTCACGTCGCGCACCAGCGCCCGGCCGCTCATCCCCGGCCGGCCCACCACGGGCAGCGACGCCACGGAGCCCTTCGCGCGCTTCACCGCCAGCACCGCCGCGAGATCCAACCCGTTCGGCGACACCGCCGCCCCGCCCGAGTCCGCCATCCCCACCGGCAACAGCTCCAGCCGGTAGCGCTCCATCAGGAGCGACGCGCGCGACTGGAGGATCTCCAGCAGCGGCACGCCCACGTTCCCCAGGCCCGTCAGCAGGAAGCGCACGATGCGCACGGCGCGAACGCTCATGGAGCGAAGGCCTCGCGCACCCCGTCCCGGCGCAGCGTGAAGAGCATCCACGCCGCCACCGGCACCCCCACGAAGCAGCCGGGCGTCAGCGTGTACATGGCGCAGATGGCGCCCACGATGGCCAGCCCGTACCCCTTGAGGTTCATCGCGTTCCAGGCGCCCCAGATGGCCAGCACCCCACAGAGCACGCCGACCACGATGGCCAGCGTGAAGCCCAGCGTGAACTCCAGCACCGCGGGCGTCTGGCCCGGGGCGGAGAAGGGGGACGCCACCTTGAGCGCCGCGAGCACCGTCGCCAGCAGGCTGAAGACGACGTGCAGCACGCCCACGATGAGCTGGAAGAACGCCGGGAAGCGCACCATCAGGAACACCCGCTGGCGAGGGTCCCCCGGTGCCAGCTGGGGTCCGGGGCCGCTCACGAGCGGGCCCTCAGCGCGCTCACGATCATCCGCGTCGCGGGCGACTTGTTCAGCGTGTAGAAGTGGATGCCCGGCACGCCGCGCGCCAGCAGCTCCATACACTGCACCGTGGCGTGCGCGACGCCCAGCTGTACCACCGCGTCCGGCTGGTCCTTCACGCGCTCCATCTGCAGCGCCAGTCGCATGGGCACCGTGGCGCCGCACATGCGCGTGAAGCGCTGGACCTGCTCGTAGTTGGTGATGGGCATGATGCCGGGGACGATGGGGACGTTGATGCCCGCGCGTCGCGCCCGCTCCACGAAGTCGAAGTAGAAGGCGTTGTCGAAGAAGAGCTGCGTCACCACGAAGTCCATCCCCGCATCCACCTTCGCCTTCAGGTGTTTGAGGTCGTCCTCGCGCGACGCCGTCTCCACGTGCCCCTCCGGATAGCACGCACCCCCCAGGCAGAAGTTGAAATCCTCTTCTCGGACGAATCGCACCAGCTCCTCGGCGTAGCGGAACCCGCCTGGAACCGGCTCGAAGGTCTGCTGCCCCTGCGGCGGGTCCCCGCGCAGGACGAGCACGTTCTCGATGCGTGCCGCGGCGAGCCGGCGCAGCACGTCACGCAGCTCGTCCCGGGTGTGGCCCACGCACGTCAGGTGCGCCATCGCCTCGATGCCGGTGTGCTGCTTGATGTGGGTCACCAGCTCCACCGTGCGATCCCGCGTGCTCCCGCCCGCCCCGTACGTCACCGACACGAAGCCCGGATTCAGCGGCGCCAGCTCCTCCACCGTCCGCAGGAGCGAGGCCACGCCCGCGTCCGTCTTGGGAGGAAAAAACTCGAAGGAGAAGCACGGCTGGGAGGGATTGAGGCAGTTGCGGATCTTCATGTCCCAAGCAGTTTAGACCTTCCGCGTCGGCCTTGATCGGAGAAGGTGCATCGCTATAGTCCGCGCCGTCTCACCACCCCCCTTCCAGGAGAAGTCAATGACCCGGCGTACGCCCCTCAACGAGGCCCACCGCAAGCTGGGGGCCCGGATGGTCGACTTCGTCGGTTGGGACATGCCGGTCCAGTACACCTCCGTCATCGCCGAGCATGAGGCCGTGCGCACCGCTGTCGGCCTCTTCGACGTCTCGCACATGGGCGAGATCGAATTCGCCGGCCCCGGCGCGCTGGAGACCGTGAACCGGCTCATCTCCAACGACCTCGCGCGCTGCCAGGACGGGCAGGCCGTCTATGCGGGCCTGCTCAACGACCTGGGCGGTTTCGTGGACGACGTCGTCGCCTACCGCTTCAGCCCGGAGCGCATCCTCATCTGCGTCAACTCCAGCAACCGCGAGAAGGACTTCGCCTGGATGAAGGCGCGGGCGGAGGGCGTGACGCCGGTGGACCGGGGGGACGAGTTCGCGCAGATCGCCGTCCAGGGCCCGAAGGCCGTGGCGCTGGTGCAGCGGCTGACGAAGGCGGACCTGTCCAAGGTGGGCACCTACCGCTTCACCGAAGGGGAGGTCGCGGGCGTGAAGTCCATCATCTCCCGCACGGGCTACACCGGCGAGGACGGCTTCGAGCTGTACTGCGCCACCGACGACGCGGTGAAGCTCTGGGACGCGCTCCTGGAGGCCGGGCAGCCGGACGGCGTGAAGCCCTGCGGCCTGGGCGCGCGCGACTCGCTGCGCACGGAGATGAAGTACGCGCTGTACGGCAACGACATCGACGACGCGCACACCGCCCTGGAGGCGGGCCTGGGCTGGATCGTCAAGCTGGACAAGGCGGGCGGCTTCATCGGCAAGGACGCGCTCGTCGCGCAGAAGGCCGCGGGTGTGCAGCGCAAGCTCGTGGGCTTCGAGCTGACGGGCGCCGGCATCCCCCGCCACGGCTACCCCATCCTCAAGGACGGCGCCCGTGTGGGTGAGGTGACGAGCGGCACGCAGGGCCCGTCGGTGAAGAAGCCCATCGGCATGGGCTACGTGCCCGCTGGGCTGGCCACCGAGGGCTCCACCTTCGACGTGGAGATCCGCGGCCGGGCCGTCCCCGCCGTCGTCGTGAAGACCCCCTTCCTCAAGAAGTCCTGATTTCCTTCCATCCCTCCGCACCCTTGCGAGGAGCAGCCTCCATGTCCGATTCGATTCCGCAGAACCTGAAGTACACGAAGGAACACGAGTGGGCCCGCGTCGAGGGCAAGACGGTGACCGTGGGCGTCACCCACCACGCCCAGGAGTCGCTGGGCGACGTCGTGTACGTGGAGCTGCCGAAGCTGGGCGCCACCATCACGGAGGGCAAGCAGTTCGGCGTCATCGAGTCCACCAAGGCCGTGTCGGACCTGTACGCGCCCCTGAGCGGCAAGGTGGTCAAGGTGAACGACGCGCTCACCGGCAACCCGTCCATCATCAACACCGACCCGTACGGGGCGGGGTGGATCGTGGAGGTCGAGCCCTCGGACACCGAACAGCTGGGCAAGCTCCTGGACGCCGCCGCCTATGGCGAGCTCCTGAAGTAATCCACGCGCAAGAAGTGGCGCGTCCTGGCTGTTAGTGACGCTCCACGAGGCCCCGACCCCCTCGGGCGCCGACTCCTTCCGCACCTCACGCGAGCCCTCCCGACATGTCCTTGAACTGGAAGTACCAGGAGTCCTTCGCCGGCCGTCACATCGGCCCGGAGGCCCCCGAAGTGAAGCAGATGCTGTCCACGCTGGGTGTGGACTCGCTCGATGCGTTCATCGAGCGCACCGTGCCGCCCGCCATCCGCTCCCAGGAGCCGCTGCGCCTGCCGCCCGGCCGGGGCGAGAACGAGGTGCTGGCGCAGCTGGAGGCCATCGCGGCGAAGAACCAGGTGTTCCGGTCCTTCATCGGCATGGGCTACCACGACACCCACGTCCCCAACGTCATCCTGCGCAACATCTTCCAGAACCCGGGCTGGTACACCCAGTACACGCCCTACCAGGCGGAGATCGCCCAGGGCCGGCTGGAGGCGCTGCTCAACTTCCAGACGATGGTGACGGACCTCACGGGCATGGAGGTGGCGAACGCCTCCTTGCTGGATGAGGGCACCGCCGCGGCGGAGGCCATGGGCCTCGCGCTGCACGCGAAGGGCGACAGCACGGGCGGCGCGTTCTTCGTGTCCGAGGCCTGCCACCCGCAGACCGTGGACGTGGTGCGCACGCGCGCGCTGCCGCTGGGCGTGGAGGTCGTCGTGGGCGACCACCGCACGGTGGACCTGTCCGCGAAGAAGTTCTTCGGCGCGCTGGTGCAGTACCCGGCCACCGACGGCGTGGTGCACGACTACCGCGCCTTCGGTGAGAAGGTGCACGCGGCGGGCGGCCTGTTCGTCGTCGCGGCGGACCTGCTGAGCCTCACGCTGCTCACGCCGCCCGGCGAGTTCGGCGCGGACGTGGCGGTGGGCACCGCGCAGCGCTTCGGCGTGCCGCTGGGCTACGGCGGCCCGCACGCCGCCTTCTTCGCCACGAAGAACGCCTACACCCGCGTGATGCCGGGCCGCCTCATCGGCGTGTCCGAGGACGCGCAGGGCCGTCCCGCGCTGCGCATGGCGCTCCAGACGCGCGAGCAGCACATCCGCCGCGAGAAGGCGACGAGCAACATCTGCACCGCGCAGGTGCTGCTGGCCGTGATGGCCGGCATGTACGCCGTCTACCACGGGCCGGACGGCCTCAAGGCCATCGCGGAGCGCGTGCACGGGCTCACGGTGCTGCTCTCCCGGGGCCTCGCGAAGCTCGGGTTCAAGCCGCGCCACGACCAGTTCTTCGACACGCTGCGCGTGGAGCTGACCACGGCGCAGGTGCGCGGCGTGCTGGCCGCCGCCGAGGGCGCGAAGATGAACTTCCGCCGCATCGACGACAAGACGCTGGGGCTCGCGCTCGATGAGACGACGCGCGCCAAGGACGTGGAGGACATCCTCGCGGCCTTCGTGCAGGGCGCGAACAAGGCCGCCGGGCCGGTGGTGCTGGAGGAGCTCGGCGCCGACCTGGAGAGCCCGCTGGCGAAGGAGGTCCGTCGCTCGAGCACGTACCTCACGCACCCGGTCTTCAACCGCTACCACTCCGAGACGGAGATGCTGCGGTACGTGCGGCGGCTGGAGGCGAAGGACCTGTCGCTCACGCACTCCATGATTCCGCTGGGCAGCTGCACCATGAAGCTCAACGCCACCGCGGAGATGATCCCGGTGACGTGGCCGCAGTTCAGCAAGCTGCACCCGTTCGCGCCCACCTCGCAGGCGGCCGGCTACAAGGTCATCTTCGAGCAGCTGGAGCACGCGCTGTCGCAGGTGACGGGCTTCGCCGGGTGCTCGCTCCAGCCCAACGCGGGCAGCCAGGGTGAGTACGCGGGCCTGCTCGTCATCCGCGCCTACCACCAGGCGCGGGGCCAGGGGCACCGCGACGTGTGCCTCATCCCGTCCTCCGCGCACGGCACCAACCCGGCCTCCGCGGTGATGGCCGGCTACCAGGTCGTCGTCACGAAGTGCGACGAGAACGGCAACATCGACCTGAAGGACCTCGCGGTCCGCGCGGACGAGTACAAGGACCGGCTGGCGGCGCTGATGGTGACCTACCCGTCCACGCACGGCGTGTTCGAGGAGGAGATCAAGGAGATCTGCGCCATCATCCACGAGCGCGGCGGCCAGGTGTACATGGACGGCGCCAACCTCAACGCGCAGGTGGGGCTCACCGCGCCGGGCCACATCGGCGCGGACGTGTGCCACATCAACCTGCACAAGACGTTCTGCATCCCGCACGGCGGTGGCGGCCCGGGCATGGGCCCCATCTGCGTGGCCAGCCACCTGGTGAAGTTCCTGCCCGGACACCCGGTCATCCCGACGGGCGGAGCGGAGGCCATCGGCGCCATCTCCGCGGCGCCGTGGGGCAGCGCCAGCATCCTGCTCATCTCCTGGATGTACGTGCAGATGATGGGCGGCGAGGGGCTGACGGAGGCCACGAAGCTGGCCATCCTCAACGCCAACTACATCGCCGAGCGCCTCCAGCCGCACTACCCGGTGCTGTACCGGGGCAAGCGCGGCCGGGTGGCCCACGAGTGCATCCTGGACCTGCGCCCGCTCAAGAAGACCGCGGGCGTGGAGGTGGAGGACGTGGCCAAGCGCCTCATGGACTACGGCTTCCACGCGCCCACCGTGTCGTTCCCGGTGGCGGGCACGCTGATGATCGAACCCACGGAGAGCGAGTCCAAGGCGGAGCTGGATCGCTTCTGCGACGCGATGATCGCCATCCGCCAGGAGATCCGCGACGTGGAGGAGGGCCGCTCGCCCAAGGACAACAACGTCCTCAAGAACGCGCCGCATACCGCGCGCACGCTCACCGCGCCGGAGTGGAACCGCCCCTACACCCGCGAGCAGGCCGTGTTCCCCACGGCGTGGGTGCGGGACAACAAGTTCTGGCCGTCCGTGGGGCGCCTGAACAACGTGCTCGGGGACCGCAAGCTCGTGTGCTCGTGCCCGCCGATTGAGGACTACGAGACGCCCGCGCAGAAGGTGGCGTAGCGCGCGGACCTCCTTCGGGAGTCACCGGGGCCGTCTTCCCAGCACGGGAAGGCGGCCCTTGGTATTTTCGACGCCCGTGGCGCTTCAGCGAGGCCGCGAGGGCTCCACGTGCACCACCACGTCCACCACCTGCGGGTAGGCGCCGTGCAGCGTCTCCTCCACCTGGTCCGCCACCTCGTGGGCCTGCGCGGTGGTGAGCTGCGGGTCGACCTCGATCTTCAGGTCCACGTAGACGCTCTCCTCCATGCCCCGGCTGCGCACGTCGCGGCACGAGCGCACGCCGGACACCGCCAGCGTGTGCTGGGACACCTGGAGCGGATCCAACCGCGCCGTGTCGGAGAGGATGCCCACCGCCTGCCGGACGATGCCGTAGGCCACCCACGCGACGAAGACCATGACGCCCAGGGCGATGAGGCCGTCCGCGCGGGGGAAGCCCAGCGCGACGAGGCCAATCGACACCAGCACCGCGAGGCTCACGAACACGTCCGACAGCGTGTGCTTCGCGTCCGCGAGCAGCAGCGCGCTCTTGTACTTCTCCCCGTAGTGCCGCTCCACGCGCGTGACGACCAGGTTGATGACGAGCGTGAAGACCATCACCGCCGCCATCGTCACCGTCACCGTCGGGTGCTTGTCGTGCACCAGCGAGTCGAGCGCCATGCGCCCCAGCTCCAGCATGCCCACGCCAATCATCGCGCCGATGCCCAGCGACGCGAGCGCCTCGAACTTGCCGTGCCCGTAGGGGTGGTCCGCGTCCGCGGGCTGGGACGCCACGCCCATGGCCACGAGCCCCAGCACGTTGGAGCCTCCGTCGATGAACGAGTGCAACCCGTCCGCCGTCACCGACGCGGAGTGGGCGAGCAGGCCGAAGACGAGCTTGGCGACCGCCACCACCCAGTTGGCCACGAGGATGGCCAGGAGGACGAAGCGGACGTTCCGGTTGCGCTCCTGGAGCGCGGCGCTGCGGTCGACGATGGGCGAGGTGGCTTCCACGGCGGGGCAGGGTAGTGCCCCGGCCTCCCGTCCGCGAGCATCCGTTGGGTCGGGATGCACGGCGCCGGACGGTGCGGCTACTGCCGGAAGAGGCGCATCCGGGGGCCGCCGCCCATCTCCAGGAAGAAGCCGAACTGGAAGCGCACCGTCGCGTCCTGGCCCAGCAGGCCGGACGGCGGGTTGGGGAAGGGCTGGGCGCGCTTGAACGAGGACACGGCCTCCATGTCCAGGAAGTCCAGGCCGCTGCTCTTCTCCACCTGGATGTCCTTCACCGCGCCGCGCTCGTCCAGGGTGATGGTGAGCAGCGTCTGCCGGTCGCGCCCGGAGTAGATGTTCCCCGTCGGGTCGCGCACCCGGAGCTGCTCGTTGGGGTTCCAGTGCATGCCCACGCTCTGCTTCACGCGGTTGAAGAAGCTCGCGTACTTCCACTCGCGCGTGTTGAGGAAGGTGCCGTCGCCCTCCTCCTGGTCCTGGAGCATGTCGTTGGGCGCCGCGCCCACCACCCGGTCCATCGCCGCCTGCGAGGGCATCAGCGTCGCGAGCCCCGGCGAACCGGTGCGGCCCGTGGAGCCCTCCTGCTCGCTGTCGTCGCCCTCGCCGGGCTGGATGCGCAGGCGCTTCGCGTTGCCGGCCGTCGCTTCGCTCTCCGACTGGTTCTTCACCGCCATGCCCGGGCCGCGCTCGCGCGGATCCGTCTTCATGGCGATCTCCTGCTTGCGGCGCGTCTCCGGCATCTCGAAGGTGGGCTTCTGGCCGCCCTGCGCCTTGGGCCGGTCATCCGCGCCCTGGCCGTTGTTGCCGGACACGCGCGGGGGCTGCACCTGCTCCGTCCGCGCGCCCTCCTGCTTCTGGGGCGCCGTCTTCTGGGGCATGGCGTTGCGGTAGAAGGCCGTTTGATCCTTCGCGCGAGTCTCCTTCTGGACCGTGTTGTTGCTCTCGGCCAGGTACTTCGCGTCCGGAGACACCTGATCATTGCCCGGGGCGACGTCCACCACCTGGCCCTCGGGCTTCTTCGTCTCGTCCGGCTTCTTCTCTTCCTTCGTCTCGCGCTTCTCGGTGGGGCGGGGCTTCGTCTGCGCGGACGTGGGGCCCCGGTTCTTCGCCCACTGGTCGGACGTGAGCGGCCGGACGGCCACGGAGGTGGGGCGGGGCACCGGGCGCTTCTCGCCCCCGGGCAGGTTCATCTGCACGTAGGACAGCAGGAGCACCAGCCCCACGAAGGCCACGTGCCCCACGAGCGCCAGGACGAGCGCCAGCAGGTAGCGCAGGGATGCGCGCTCCTTGCGCCGCTGACGCCAGTCTGTCGGGGAACCCTTCGCCACGGCCTGATGATAAACCTCCGGACCGCCTCTTCAGTCCCGAACGTGCGGCCCGTAACACTCGAAAATCGAAAGAGATTCGCGTGGCCAGCATTGGATACGCGCGAAGTGTCCTCTTCGGTTCAGTAGATGGGCGCGACCTCCGCGCCGTTGAAGTAGTAGCGGAGGATCTCCGGGTAGCGCTGCCCGGCCTCCGCCCGGCCGATGGCGCCTGTCTGACACATGCCTACGCCGTGGCCCCAGCCACCGCCCCGGAAGAGCCACCCGGTGGGGCGGCCCTCGGCGTCCCGCTCGGCTTCCACGGTGGCCATGCTGCTGTTGAGCATCCCGAAGAGCCTGCGGATGTTCAGCTCCCCCCGGACCTGGGTGGCGCCCTTCGCGCCGGAGAGGGAGAGCAGCCGGGCCCGCCCGGACACCCCGCGCTCGGACAGGCTCAGGGCCTGGATGGAGCCCACGCCCAGCTTCTCCGTGAGCGCGTCCACCTGGGCCTGGGTGAAGCGCTTCTCCCACCGGAACTTGGTGGGCTGCGCGAAGCTGGACAGCCGGCACGCGGCGGGCACGTCCGGCGCGGCCAGCCACGCCTTGAGCGACGACGGACGGGGCACGTCCGGCGCGGCCTCCAGCAGGTCGGGACGGCCGCGCAGGCTGGGGTCGGGCGGGCCGCCCCACACCACGTCGTTGTCCTCGGTGTGGCCGCCACACACGGCGCTGTAGACGGAGTCCACCAGTCGCCCGTCCTTGCTGAAGAGGGCCTCGCCCCGGGTGGCCTCCACCGCGGCGGTGGTGCTGGCCGCCTCGCCGGTGCGGCCCCGGTACACCGCGCAGTGCTGCTCCGAGCACAGCAGGTACGGATCCGCCAGGTGCTTGATGCCGACCTTCGCCAGCACCTCGCCCCGCGCGGTGACGGCCTGGGCCTTGAGCGCCTCCGGGTGCGCGCGCGCGAAGATTTCGGATGGCACCAGCCCCTTGAGCAGGTCCTCCAGCGGCACCACGTTCACCACCGCGAGCTTGCCGCTCCGGTCCGCCGCGAACTGGAGTGCGCCCCGGAAGCTGCGGTCCTCGAAGGCGTGGAAGTCGTAGCCCACGCCGTACTCCACCTGCCGCACGTCGAAGCCGCTGCCATCCGGCGTCTCCGCGTCCAGCCGGTCCTGCGCGAGCCCCACCACCGCGTCGTTCTCGTCCCTCACTTCGAGGATGGCGCTCGACGGCTTGCGGACCTCCTCGAAGAGGGTGGTGCGCAGGCCGTACTGGCGCAGCAGCTCCGCCTGCTTCTGCGCCGCGCCAGCGGGCGTGAGGGCCTCGTCGCCCAAGAGCAGGTAGCGCCGGTTGTCGATGACCTTCCCCGCGATGCCGTACACGGAGCCCAGCGTGTGCGTGCGCACCGCGAGCCCCCGCGCGCGCCACGTCTCCTGCGCCTCCGCGAGCCCCGCCTTGTCCGCGAAGCGGAACTCCCCCAGCTGCAGCCGCGCGCTCCACTGCGCGGGCTCGCCCTGCGTCACCCGCACCGTCCAGCGTGAGCCCGCGGGCGCATCCAGCATCTTGTCGCCCGGCCCCCCGAAGCGCAGCCGCATCCGACCGCGCGGCGAGAACGTCACCGCGTCGCGCCCCTCCATGAGCTTGATGGGCAGGCGGGGCTCGCCGTTGCGGAAGTCCAGGCGCTTCAGGTCCTGGGGCCCCGGCAGCCCCGAGGTGAGCGGATCCACCGGGTCGCTCGCGGCGGCGAGCGCCACGCCCGCGTCGGAGGCCCCGGACGGAGAGGGGACCTTCGGAGATGCCAGGTCCCGCGCGGTCGCGGTGACCTCCGGCTCGCCCAGGCTTCGGGTGCTGGGCGCAGGGGAAGGCGCGGGCGCCGACGTGGCACAGGAGGCGAGCAGCAGGGCGGTCAGGAGCAGGACGGCTTTGGACACGGCGGCGGCACCGTAGCCGCCGCGCGGTCAGGCGTCACGGTCCTCCCTTCCACTGCGGCGAGTCCTTCACGGGATGACCGGCAGTGAATAGAACCGGCGACGCCATGCGTTGCCCCTGCTCATGCGAATTCACGGAGGCAACCGATTGACGAAGCGAAACACCCTGGTGACCTCCCTGGCTGCCTGTGCCCTGGTCCTGTCTCTGAGCGCTTGTGGCGG
>NZ_RAWB01000021.1 GCF_003612055.1 Corallococcus llansteffanensis | reverse complement strand
ATCCAAGGAGCAGCACCACATGAAACTGAAGCCATCCTGGCTGACGGGCCCCTGGCGCCCGCTGGCTGCATCTGTCCTCGGCAGCACGCTGTTGGGTGCCCTCACGGCCGTCGCGGCCTCCACGGCGCCTTCCGCCGACAAGCCGTCCCCCCAGGCCCAGCTGGCCCCCGCGTCGAAGGTTCCCGCGGCGCGCGTGGTGGACCAGTCCACGCAGGTGGCGTCGGACGCGCAGCGGGGCATCGCGCCCACGGCGACCGCCGGCCGCTACGCGCTGACGACGGGCGCGGGCATGACGTTCCACCGCACCGACCGCGCCGTGCGTTCGCTGCGCACGGTGGACGTGCCCGGCTCCGCCTACCAGCTCTACACCTGGGAGGAGCAGCGGGCCGAGGGCGGCACCGAGTCCTTCTACGCCTACAGCCAGGGCGGCGTGCTGCCCGTGGGCCGCGTGCGCTCCACGGACTACGTCATCCGGCTGCGCGACGCGGGGTTTGATCCGCTGCGCGACCCCAGCCCTCGCATGACGAGCCTGCTGTCCGCGGACCGCGACAACCACCTGTTCCTGGTGCAGTTCATCGCCTCGCCGCTGCCGGAGTTCCGCTCCACCATCGAGGCGTCGGGCGGCAAGGTGCTGCGCTTCCTCGCGGAGCACACGTACATCGTGGAGATGGACGCGGACGTGCGCTCCCGCGTGACGCAGCTGCCCTATGTGCGCTGGGTGGGCGACTACCACCCCGAGTACCGCCTGGAGCGCGAGCTGAAGGACGCGCTCATGGGCGTGGCCGCGCGGCTGCCGGACACGCAGCGCTACTCCATCATGCTGGGCGAGGGCGGTCCCGGGCGGCAGCAGGCGCTGAGCGACCAGGTCAAGCGCCTGGGCGGGCGCGTGGAGCTGGTGGAGCCGGGCGGCCTGCGCATCGAGGCGACGCTCACCCAGGAGCAGCTCCAGCAGGTGGTGCGCTCCAACGAGGTGCAGTTCATCGACCGCTGGGGTGGCCCCGGTGAGCTCGACATGAACATCGTGCGCGACACGGGCGGCGCCAACTACATCGAGGGCCTCAAGGGCTGGACGGGCCAGGGCGTGCGCGGTGAGGTCTTCGACACCGAGGTGCTCACCACCCACCAGGAGTGGCTCAACGCCCCCATCGTCCAGAGCGTGGGCGCCTCCGGGTCGCTGCACGGCACCAGCTGCTACAGCAACGTCTTCGCCCGGGGTGTGACGCCCAACGCGCGCGGCATGGCGCCCAACGCGCAGGGCATCTTCTTCCTCTACAGCGAGTCCACCCAGTTCGGTGGCACCAAGTCCCGCTACGACATCAACCAGGAGCTCACCAACCCCGCGGGGCCCTACCGCGCGGTGTTCCAGACCTCCAGCGTGGGCAGCTCGCTGACGACGGCGTACACCACCATCTCCGCGGAGGTGGATGACTATCTCTTCAAGCACCCCATCCTCAGCACGCAGTCGCAGAGCAACGCGGGCAGCCGCAGCTCGCGCCCGCAGGCGTGGGCGAAGAACATCGTGTCGGTGGGCGGCGTGCGCCACCAGAACACGCTGTCGCGCACGGACGACAACTGGGGCTTCGGCGGCAGCATCGGCCCGGGCGCGGACGGCCGCATCAAGCCGGACCTGTCGTTCTTCTACGACTCCATCACCTCCGCCAACGGCTCGGGGCCCACGGACTACACGGAGTTCGGCGGCACCAGCTCCGCGACGCCGCAGACGGCGGGCCACTTCGCCCTGCTGTTCCAGATGTGGCACCAGGGCGTGTGGGCCGGGCACGGCGGCAAGGCGGACGTGTTCGCCAGCCGCCCGCAGATGGCCACCGCCAAGGCGCTGATGATCAACAACGCCTGGCGCTACAACTGGACCGCGGGCGGCTCCAACGCCGACGTGGATCGCTTCAAGCAGGGCTGGGGCACCTCCGACCTGACGCGCCTGCTGGACCGCGCGCCGAAGACGAGCATCATCGACGAGTCGGACCTGCTGTCGCCCCTGGGCGTCCGCTCGTACAACGTCTCCGTCGCCCCGGGTGAGACGGAGCTGAACGTGACGATGGCGTACACCGACCCCATGGGCACGGTGGGCGCGGCCGTCGCGCGCATCAACGACCTGTCGGTGCGCGTGACGTCGCCGTTCGGCGTCGTGTACTGGGGCAACAACGGCCTGACGGCGGGCAACTTCTCCACCTCCGGCGGCGTGTCCAACAAGGTGGACACGGTGGAGAACGTCTTCCTCCAGAACCCCGTGTCGGGCACCTGGCGGGTGGACGTCTTCGCGGACGAGCTCGTGCAGGACGCCTACCTGGCGACGCCGGCGGTGGACGCCGACTTCGCCCTGGTGGTGAGCGGCGGCCGCATCGTGCGGGGGGACCCGGAGGTCACCCTGCCCGCGTTCGGCAGCACCTTCGGCAGCCCCTCGCTGACGCGCGGCCTGTGGTTCACGGCGCCCACGGACTTCACCATCAGCGGGCTCCAGGTCCCGAACGAGGCAAACCACCCGCTGCAGAACATCGAGGTGGTGCGCTTCAACGCGGGTGTGACGCCGCCCGTCTACAGCGGCACGACCAACGCCTTCACGTCGGTGTTCCGCGCCGTGGGCGTGACGTCCGGGCAGGTCCTCTCCGTGAAGATTCCCGTCCATGCCGGTGACGTGATTGGCATCCTGGGCGCCACGGGCGACGCGAGCATCATGAACAGCTCGTACTCCGCCACGAGCGGCCCGGTCACCACGTCCATCTTCGGGCACCCGGTGACGCTCAACCGCCTGGGCATGCAGTTCAACCTGGCGTCCAGCACCGCCCACGACCTGTGGACGGAGACGGCCGGCGCCATTGGCCGGGTGCGCATCCTCTACACCGCGCTGAACCAGGTCGCGCTGCCGCCGTTCGGCTACACGTACACCGACAGCACGACGCGCGGCCTGTGGTTCACGTCGCCCACGGCCTTCATCCTCACCGGCGTGCAGGTGCCGAACGAGGCGGGCCAGCCGCTCCAGAACGTGGAGGTGGTGCGCTTCAACGCGGGCGTGACGCCGCCGCCCTTCAGCAGCGGGACGCCGAGCAACGCCTTCACGTCGCTGTTCCGCTCCGTGGGCCAGCCGACGGGACAGGTGCTGCGCACCTTCATCGCGGTGAACGCCGGTGACACCATCGGCGTGCTGGGTGCCACGGGCAACGCCACGACGATGTACAACTCCTATGCCTCCAGCGCGGGCGCCATCTCCAGCTACATCCTGGGCCAGCCGGTGACGCTCAACCGCCTGGGCATGCAGTTCAACCTGGCGTCCAGCGCCGCGCACGACCTGTGGACCGAGCCCACCGGCACGCTGAGCCGCGTGTCGCTGTTCTACGCCCGGCCCGGCGCGCTCGCCGCCGAGCCGCAGCGCATGAGCCTGGCGCAGTAGGGCCCTTCGCATTCGTCGCACCTGACGCCCCTGGACGGACCGCCCCCTGGCGGCCTTCGTCCGGGGGTTGTCTTTTTCAGGCGCGTCAGTGGACGCGGGTCCCCTTCAGGTCACACAGCAGACGCCAGGTGACGCCGTCGTCCGACTGCTCCCAGTGGATGGCCAGCTGCTGGTTCGCGTTCTCGAAGGACATCGTCACGCGCTCGTGCGGGCCCGCGAAATGCCAGACGCCGTCCCGCTCCCCCCCTTCGTACTCCCGGGCGAAGCCGTGGCTGTCGAACAGGCGGAGCCAGTAGCGGCCCGTGGACTCATCGAAGCCGAAGATCTGCGTGCTCTCCAGGCGATCCTCCCCGAAGCGCATCTCGCCACGGTGCAGCACGAAGAAGCCTCCTGGGAGCCATTCGTAACGGCCGATGGCGATGACCTTGAGCCGTGCCTGGGGTCCGGCCGCCTCGCCCAGCACGCCCTCCGACTTCCATTCCCCGATGAACGCCTCCAACCGCTGGTGCTCGGGCCCCAGCCTGGGTGCCTGCCCTGGGGCCTCCTGCGTCGTGGCCGCCTGGGGGCCTTGCCCCACCTCGTGTGACGGGTCCATGGGGTTCCCTTTCCGTCGGATGGCTCCGGGGCGTTGCGCCGCGGGCGCTTCCTCAAGGTGAGGAGCCGGCGACAGGCCTGCAAGGCAAGGCCCGCTCGGAGCGGATTCGACGCTTCCACGGCGGGGCCCTTCACCCGGGACTTCCAGGCTGACTAGGGTTCGTCTCCGTGACCTCCTACACGATGCTGCACCTCGCACTGACGGGAGCCTTCGTCGTGCTCGCGCTGGTGCACTTCGCGACCTGGGCCGCGGTGAGGACCCAGCGGGTCCAGCTGTGGCTGGCGTCGAGCTTCCTGGGGTTCGCGGCCATCAGCTTCTCGGTGGGCATGGGCAGCAGCGAAGCCAGTGCGATGATCGGCGACCGGCGCCCGTGGCTGCTGCTGGGCGTCCTCACGTCCATTCCCCTCCCCTACACGCTGCTGCGGGTCGTGTGGTCGCTCTTGGACCTCCCGCTCACGCGCTGGCGGCGGGTGATGCTCGGGGTGGCCGTCGCGCTCGGCGCGGTGCGGGTGCTGGACGCCGGCGTGTGGCTCGTCACGCCCGCGGCGACGGGGCTCACGTCGGAGCAACTCTCCATCGCGACGGCGGGGTTGGGGCTGCCGCTGTTCTGGCTCCTCGCGGTGGGCGTGGGCGGGATGTGGGCGGTGGAGGCGACGCGGCTGTTGAAGCGCCGGGGCGCGATGGCGGTGGCGGTGCTCGTCGCCTCCCTTTGCGCGCTCGCGCTCCTGGGCCGCGAGCTCGCCATCGACGTCGGCTGGAGCGAGGGGCTGCACGGGTTCGCGCTCGTGGGGCTGCCGTTCCTGCTGCTGTCCTCCACCGCGCTCGCGATCCTCACCGCGCGCTCGCTGCGGGGCGCGGACCTGGGCACGGGCATCCACCGCTACCGCCGGCTCGTGCGGTTGGGGCGCGGGGGCATGGGCGAGGTGTGGCTCGCGGTGCGGACCGGCCGCGCGGGCTTCCACCGGCTGGTCGTCCTCAAGCGGATGCTGGACGGGGACAGCGAGGAGCCGGAGGTACGGGTCCACCGCTTCATTGGCGAGGCGCGCACCGCCGCGCGCCTGCACCATCCCAACATCGTCTCCGTGCACGACCTGGGGCAGGTCGACGGCGCCTGGTTCATCGTCATGGAGTACCTGAGCGGCGTGAACGTGCACGAGCTCGTCAAGCGCTCCCGGAAGGAGGGCCCGCTGCCGCTGGAGGTGATTGTCGAGCTCTGCCAGCAGGCGCTGCGCGGGCTCGCCTACGCCCACGAGCGGGGCGTCACGCACCGGGACATCAGCACGGACAACCTCGTCGTCTCCTTCGACGGCGTGGTGAAGGTGGTCGACTTCGGGATTGCCCAGGGCGCGGGAGCGCTTCCGGAGGAGCCGTCCGGGACGGCCTCGGTGCCCGCCGTGGGAAGGCTCACGCAGGTGGGGGGCATCATCGGGAAGCTGGCGTACATGCCACCCGAGCGCGTCGAGGGCGCGGAGGCGACCCCGTCCGGAGACCTCTTCGCGCTCGGCTGCATCCTGTACGAGCTGCTCTCGCGCACGCTGCCCCACGTGGCCCCCACGTCCAGCCAGTTGCCAGGGATTGAGCGCCCCGAGTCCCCCGCCGCCTCGCGCGTGCTCCGGAGCGTCCTCGAGGTCGCGCTCCATCCACGGCCGGAGCAGCGCTTCCCGGACGCCAAAGCCTTTCACCTCGCGCTCGAACCGGCGCGGCAGGTGTTGCCGGCGGTCGACCTCGCCGGATGGCTGCGGAGACACTACGCGGAGCGTTGGGCGCGCGAACGGGCACTGGTGGAGCTGAGCGACCCTTCCCCCGCCGAGGTCGAGTCGCTCCTCAAGGGTGCGCCGCGGCCAGAACCTGTCGAGGCGCCCGCGACGACCGAGGTCCTCGCACCGCCCATCGAGTCCCAGACCACCCGGCCCCTCAAACGTCACCGCTAGACATGGGATGGGACTGCCGCAGGTGGTAGAGGCGGCGGCACTCATGACGCATCCCTTGTTGACGCTCCCGTTGCTGCTCTCACTGGGCCAGACTCCCGAACCGCTCCAGGCAGAAGCTCCCGTCCAGGCGGAGCCCCGGATCCAGGCACGGTTGTCCTTCCTTGGCGCCGACTCCAGCGCCGACACCGAGCCCTCCCTCACGACCTTCCAAGCGGCGTTGGAGGCTCGCTCACCCGAGCTGGCCTCGGGCCTGAGTGCCGAGGCGGCGCTTTCGCTCTTCCTGACGACGGGAGGCATTGGCCATGGCGTGGGCATCGTGGACAACAGCAGTGCCTTCCGCCTGCGCTACCACCCCTCCGGATGGGACGCTCGCGAGGGATGGGCGCTCAGTGTCTTTCCGCTGAGCACCACCCGGCTCTACATGGGCTTCTCCTACCCCGTGACCTGGGAGCGGGAGGCGTTCCCCCGTCGTTCGTCGACCGAGTCCGCGCTGGAGCTGAGCCTGTCGCGGCGTCGGTGGGACGCCTTCGTGGCCATCAAGTCCGCGGCCGTCCTCAACGAGCTGGCGTTGGAAGACGCCCGCCACTACGCCCTGCTCTTGGGGGGCGCCCTGGACGTGACGCCCGAGGTGCGTCTGGCGTTGAAGGGCACCTGGCTGAACCGGGGCCAGGCGCCTGGAGCCGCGGTCCAGGGCACTGAGTTGAAGATCAAGGTGAAGGGGGCCTCCGCGCAGGCTTCGTGGCATCGGGGCGCGCCCATCGGGAGCAGCGTGGACCTGTCGCTCTATTCCGGCGACCCGACCTTCTTCGAGCGGTTCTTCCTTCCCGAGACCTGGCCGGGAGACTTCGCCGCATCGGTGTCGCTGGAGGGCAACCTCGTGTCGCAGCAGCTCCAGAACCCCGATGTCGCGCCCCCGCAGCCCCGCGACGAGCTGTCGCACTCGGCGGCGCTGGAGGCGCGGCTGAAGCAGGGCTTCTGGCGACTGCACGCGCTGGCCTACCTTCGGACGCCCGCCTTCATCCAGGTGGACGCTCCCGGGCTTCCGCCCTACCAGGCCTTCTCGGACGACACGGAGACTCACACGGAGGTGTCGGGCACGCTGGGCGGCGACTACCACATCGCGGCCTGGGGGCTGACGCCCGGGCTGCTCGCGCGGGTCACCCTGCCGGCAACCCTCCAGTATGACCAACAGGGCCCCCTGGTCGGCTCCGAGCGGCTCGTGGTGCTCCGGGGCCCCAACAAGCTCTCCATCCTGCCCGCGGGCGTGGAGCGCCGGCCGGTGCTGACGGTGAAGGCCACCGCCCGCTGGGACCTGGGCACGGTGGCCGGGGTCCTGGCGGAGGTCTCCTATGAGCGGGACCCCAACCGGAGCACCTTCGAGGACGACGGCACGGGTGTGGCCCAACCCGTCCTCCTGCCGCCGAGCACCGTGGGCTTCAACCTGCTGCTCCAGGCCCGACTCTGACGCAGCCGCCCAACTCCCCGGGTGTGATTGGCGTTTCCGCGCGGCCGGGTGCGAGGATGGCACCCGGCCCACCATGATCCCTGCCGTCTCCCGAGTGTCCCCTGAAGGTGTTCGTCCCGAGAGCACCCCCGCGCCCGTGGCGCCGCCGGCAGTCCTTCCCGCCGCGCGACACATGGCCCACGCTGCCGCGTGGCTGATGTTGTTGGGCCTGCTCACGGGCGGCTATGTCTCGTCCGCGATGACGGGCAAGGTGCCCGCGGATCCGCAGATGGCGCTCGCCGCGCACCTCAATGCGCTGCTGGGCACCTTCTTCCTGCTGGGCGTGGCCTGGACGCTGCCCATGCTGCGGTATGGCGCGGTCGGTCAGCGGAGGCTGGCCTGGGCGGTCATCGTCGCCAACTACGCCAACTGGTCCATCACCTGCGTGAAGGCGTGGCTGCGGGTGTCGGGCGTGGACCTCATCGGTCAGGCCGCGAATGACACCGTGTTCGTCGCCCTCACCCTCTCCGTGGTGATTCCCTCGCTCGTCGCCACGGGCGCGTGGATCCACGGCTTCCGCCGGAGCAGGACGCCCTGAGCAGGTCGCCGCTCGTCGGGTTCGAGGAGGGTGGCGATGAGGAACGTGCTGGGGTGGATGACGGTGCTGGTCCTTTGCTGTGCGGCAGCAGGGGGGACCGTCGAGGAAAAGCCCGATGCGCGGCTGCTGGAGGCGCGAGCAGCCTTTGACGAGGCGACGAAGTTCAAGAACGCGGGCAGTTATTCCGAGGCCCTTGCACGGGCGGAGCATGCGCTCGCGCTGAGGCAGGACGTGCTCGGAGGCACGCATCCAGACGTCGCGAGCTGTCTGAACCTGGTGGGTGATCTCTATCGGCAGCGAGGGGACCTGGTCCAAGCCGAGTCAGTGCTTCAACGCGCGCTTGCCATCCAGGAGGCGGCTCTTGGCGACAACCACCCTGACGTCGCCCGTGCCGTCAACAGCCTCGCCAACGTCTACAGGTCCCAGGGCTTGTATGACCAGGCTGAACCCCTCTACCAGCGCTCACTCGCCATCCAGGAGGCAGCCCATGGCGGCAACCACCCTGACGTCGGCAAAGCGCTCAGCAACCTCGCTGTTCTCTACGTGAACCAGGGGTTGTACGGCCGGGCCGAGCCACTCTACCAGCGCGCTCTCACCATCCTGGAGGCGAACCTCGGCACCCACCACCCCGACGTCGGCAGAATGCTCAGCAACCTCGCCGACCTCTACACCCATCAGGGGCAGTATGGCCGGGCCGAGCCAATCTATCAGCGCGCTCTCGACATCCAGGAGGCGAACCTCGGCCCCCACCACCCCGACTTTGCTCACTCGCTCAACAACCTCGCCCTCCTCTACAGGGAGCAGGGGTTGTACGACCGGGCCGAACCACTCTTCCAGCGTTCGCTCGCCATCAGGGAGGCGGCTCTCGGCAAGAGCCATCCCCTCGTCGCCCAATCGCTCGACAATCTGGCTGACCTCTACACCGATCAGGAGTTGTACGGCAGGGCCGAGCCACTCTACCAGCGCTCGCTCGCCATCAGGGAGGTGGCCCTCGGCAACAACCCCCGCGACGTCGCCCACACCCTCAACTCACTCGCGACCCTCTATGCGCAACAGGGATTGTACGGCCGGGCCGAGCCACTCTTCCAGCGTGCGCTCGCCCTCTGGGAGGAGGCGCTCGGCAAGAACCATCCCCTTGTCGCATCCTCGCTCGAAAACCTCGCCGACCTCTCCTGGGTGCAGGGATTGTACGGCCGGGCCGGACTGCTCTACCAACGCGCGCTTGCCATCTGGGAGCTGGCCGGCGGCAAGAACCATCCCGACGTCGCCCGCACGCTCAACAGCCTCGCCCGGCTCCGCCTGGCCCAGCATCGCCTCGCCGACGCCCTGCCGCTCTACACCCACGCCTTCGCCATCTCCGAGCAGCGCCTGCGCCAGGAGGCGCTCGACTTCTCCGAGTCGCGCCTCTCCAGCTTTCTCCAATATCTGCGCGCGGACGAGCAGGTTCTCTATTCACTGCTGCGCGCACACCCAGAGGACGCTCGGGTGCGACGCCTGGCGCTCAGCGCCGTGCTTCTTCTCAAGGGCCGCTCCGTCGAGGAGACGGCCAATATCTCCCGTACCCTCTACCGGAACCTTGGCGCCAGGGACCGCGACACCTTCGAGCGACTGCGCGGCCTGCGCACCCGATTGGCGACCCTCTCACTCGCGGGACCTGGCGCGCTCGCCCCCGCGGACTACCAACAACGCCTCAAGACGCTCGCCGACGAAGGCGACGCCCTTGAAGCGGGCCTGGCCAAAAGCTCCGCGCCCCTGCGTGCGCTCACCGCGTTGCCGCCGCCCGCCGAGATCATCCAGCGGGTCGCCGCCTCTCTGCCCAAGGACGGTGCCCTCGTTGAACTGATTGCCTACACGGACAGCCCCCTCGTCCCCAAGCCCAACACGCAGCTTGCGAAGACTCCGGGTCGGCTCCGCTACCTGGCGCTGGTGCTCTTCCCCGATGCGTCCACCCGTGCCGTGGACCTGGGACCCGCGGCTCCCATCGATCTCGCCGCCACGCGAATGCGTGCTGCACTCGCACGCCGCGACGCTCAATTCCAGACCTCTGCCCAAGCACTCTACCGGCTCGCCTTCCAACCCCTGCTGCCCCTGCTGGGCAACACCCGCCGCCTCTTCCTGTCTCCCGACGGACAGCTGGGACTGGTTCCCTTTGCCGCGCTCCACGACGGCCGCCGCTTTCTCCTCGACTCCTTCGACTTCACCTACCTCACCTCTGGCAAGGAACTGCTGCCTCGTCCCCAGGAGACGGTCCCCTCGTCCTCCGTCTTCGTCCTCGCCGACCCGGACTTCAATGCCTCACCTCGAACGCCGCTCCCCGCCTCCGGAAACACACCGCCGCGGGCCAGTCCCTCCGACGCCCTCGAACGCTTCTTCTCCACCGCGCGCGCGGACCTGTCGGCCAGCAACTGGGTGCCACTGCCAGGCACTCGCCAGGAGGCCGAGAGCATTCAACGCCTTCTACCCCAGGCCCAGGTCTTCCTCGGCCCTGAGGCCACCAAGGAGCGGCTGCTCCACCTGCCCATCCCAGGCATCCTCCACCTGGCGACCCACGGCTTCTTCCTCGAGGACGCCCCCACCCCCGCGGGCTCCCGCGCCGTGGGCCACTTCGGTGCACTCGGCGACAAGCCTCAGGCGCTGAGCCCCCCGGCGCCGCTGCTGCGCTCCGGGCTCATCCTCGCGGGCGCACGCGACACGGCGCCTGACTCCGGCAAGCCTTCCAGGCCCCAGCCCGAGGCCACCCTCGTCACGGCGCTCGAGCTGGCCGGGCTCAACCTGTGGGGCACCCAACTCGTTGTCCTCTCTGCCTGCGACACGGGCCGCGGCGAGAGCAAGCTGGGCCAGGGCGTCTCCGGCATGCGCCGGGCCTTTGTCGTGGCAGGCGCCGAGACGGTGGTGATGAGCCTGTGGAAGGTGAACGACGAGACGACCGGGGTCCTCATGGAGGCCTACTACCGCAACCTGCTCGCGGGACAGGGCCGCACCAAGGCCCTGCGAGAAGCCATGCGCTCCATGCGCCTGACCCGGGCCCATCCCCACTACTGGGCTCCCTTCATCGCGGTGGGCAGTGACGCCCCCCTGCGCGCGCTGGGGCCAATCCCTTAGCAACCCCCGGACTGGCCCCCGCGACGGGCTACATGAAGCGCGAGCGATACTCGGAGCTGGTGATGAAGCCGCGGATGACCGCGTTGTAGTCACCCGTTGAATTGAGGAAGTCCAGCCAGTAGGAGCCGTCCGCGGGGCTTTGCGGACGCCGCATGAAGCTCGTGTAGCAGTTGTTGATGTAGGCGGCTTTGTAGTTCGGCGAGTTCGGATCCAGCTCCGGGTGCTGCTGACGGTGCTCCGCGGATTCGAAGAGCGAGCGCGCCGCGGCGACACGGGCCAGGTCCAGGCAGGTCTGATCCCCGGAACAATTCTTCAGGCTGCTCCAATAGTAGCTGTAGCCGCTATTGTCAGGCGTGCGGTTGAGCACATCCGTGTAGAGCTGTTGGACGAAGTACTCCGAATCATCGATGGAGTAGATGCGCCTGATTGTATTCACGTCTCCAACGCTCAGCACGGAGTTCACTCCGATGGTCCCGCCCCCCAGCTTCACGACGGTGGGCTGGCCGTTCTTCGACGCGATTGTCGAATCGTAGTGCATGATGGAGTTGAAGTCGTAGGCGAAGACGTCCCGGGTGAATCCGTACCTGATGTCGAAATCCGCGGTGTATCGGGGGTCGACGTTCTCCCACAGGATGCGCACGTAGGCATCGCGATCCGTGCGGGTATGCTCGTGCCACATTCCCAGCACATGGCCAATCTCATGGATCATGATGCCCGTGGTGGCCCCGCTGCTGAGTTGCACCGACTGCGGGGAGGTCTGCATCCCGACATAGCTGAAGTTCCCGCCGGGGGTGTCTGTCGCTCGAAAGGTGACGTAGTTGGGGTACTGTGCGGCGTTGCTCGCCGTGCGCAGAACGAAGCGGATCTGCGTGGACTGCTGCCAGGCGTTGATGGCGGCGGCCAGCGTTGAGGGTTGGGCCAGGTCCGAAGAGATCGTGTACGGGACCACGCCGTTGGGCCACCGAAACCAGTCTTGTGTGCCGGTGATGACGGCCCCCTGCGCCTGGACGCCACCGGCCTCGGGCCCACCGCGCGCATCCACCTCGCGCGTGCGCGCCTCCACCTCCTCCACGGGGCCGATGACGATGTCACCCCCGATGACTGCCAGCCCGCCCACCTTGGCGTAATGCACCACCTCCCACTTCTTGCTGGCGGCGTTCCAGGTGTATCCCTTGTGGATGGGCGCGCGGGATGCCGTCAGCGCCGTCTCGGGATTCATTGGCGGGCGCGAGCTTTCCGGGCCTGCATCCAGTCCGCAGGCGGTGAGCAGCAGGTAGGGCACGAACACCGCGGCGCCAAGCGCCGGCTTCATTGTGCTTCGAGACATGACTTCTCCTGTAATCACTCACAGAGAGGGGTTGCCTTGCCCGTAGAGCCGAGCAGGTCTCCCTGGCACTGAAATGAGCCGATGCGGTGAAAGACGATGCAAAGAATCTGCGGGCTGCGGTTCGTCGCACCGAAGTCCCTCGCCTGCTGTCCGAGTTCACCGAGCTCGCTCACGTCGGCTCCTGCAACCCAGACACGTGCGAACCGCTTCGCAGCCTGCGGCTTTGATGATTCGTAGAGTGCCATCCAGCCTGTGCACCAAGCTGGAGGAGAGGCCGTGCAGCCCCTTGGACACCCGCCTGCTCAGCTGGCCCCCCGCCGGGGCCTCCACATCCGGCGCAAGCAAAGACATCCAGCGAAGCACCGCGCCAGCGGGCCATCCACGGGGTGGGGCCCGTCAGCGCCTGGGGGCCTTGGCCCGCTTGGCGGGCTGCCGCGGGTTCGCGGTCGAGGTGCCCGTGCTCGCGGTGACGGCCTTGAGCTCGTCGAGGGTGGTTCGGATGTGTCGCGAGAGGTCCTGGCTCTTCGGGTCCCCGACCCAGCGCTCGAACGCGACCTTGAAGACCGCGATTCCTGCCTCGGCGGTCAGGCTCGCCGCAGGCTCGGTGACGCCGCGCCCCCGCAGGGCGTCCGCGGCGGCCGAAGCGAGGCCGGCAAGCTTGATCAGCTCGCGCTCCCGAAGGTCGGTGTGAGCGACGATGAGCGCCTGGCGCGCCCGGGCGTATTCACGGCGTTCCTTGAACACGGGGGCCGTGGCCTCAAGGGCGGCGGCGACCGCGTCGAGCGGCGAGGTCTCCTCGGGAGCCTCCACGATGGTGGAGACGATGAGCTTCCGCAGCTCGCCCGCGCCCCAGAACAGGACCTCTCGCTTGTCGGCGAAGTAGCGGAAGAAGGTCCGCTCCGTGAGCCCCGCGCGCGCGGCGATCTCCTCCACCGTCGTCCGGTCGTACCCCCGCTCCTGGAAGAGGTTCATCGCGGCCTCTTCGAGCCGTCCACGTGCGTTGGGTTCCCAGCGGCCCATGGAATCCATCCTACCTGATTGCAGTCACTGACATCACCTGTTAGAAGGTGATGTCAGTAGCTGACATCAAGGAGCTTTCCATGCGCGTATTCGTCACGGGTGCCTCGGGTTTCATTGGCTCGGCGGTCGTCCCTGAACTCCTGGGGGCGGGGCATCAGGTGGTCGGGCTTGCCCGCTCGGAGGCTTCGGCCCGGGCCCTGGAGGCGGCGGGGGCCGAGGTGCATCGCGGTTCGCTCGACGACCTGGACAGTCTGCGTGCCGGGGCGGTGAAGGCGGACGGGGTCATCCACCTGGCGTTCATCCACGACTTCTCGCGGTTCGAGGCTTCGATCCGTGCCGACACGCGCGCGATTGAAGTCCTCGGCGCCGCGCTCGAGGGTTCCCAACGGCCCCTCGTCATCGCCTCGGGGCTGCTGGGCCTCGCGCCAGGTCGCACCGCCGTGGAGACCGACCCGGCGTCCCCGTCGGGGCGCGGCGTGTCGGAGGAGACGATGCTCGCGCTGGCCACGCGCGGCGTGCGGACGGCCATCGTGCGGCTTCCGCCGTCGGTTCACGGCAGGGACGACCATGGCTTCGTGCCGCACCTCATCGCCTCCGCGCGCCAGAAGGGCGTGGCCGTCTACGTCGGGCAGGGGGTGAACCGCTGGCCCGCCGTGCACCGGCTGGACGCGGCCCGTCTCTTCCGGCTCGCGTTGGAGCGAGCCCCGGCGGGCACGAGGCTCCACGCGGTCGCTGACGAGGGCGTGCCCACCCGGGACATCGCGAACGTCATCGGCCGCCGGTTGGGGGTGCCGGTGGTTTCGAAGGCGCCAGCAGAAGCGGGCGACTACCTCGGCTTCCTGGGGTCGTTCTTCGCGCTGGATGCTCCCGCGTCGGGCGCCATCACGCGTGAACAGCTCGGCTGGCATCCCGTCGAGCCCGGACTCCTCGCCGACCTCGACAGCGACCACTACTTCGCGACGGGCGCTTGAGCAGCCGAAGCACGGCCTCCGTCTTCCGCTTCGCCGAGCACCGACCACGCTCTGCCGGTCTGGCAGGGCTTCTGTCGAACTCCGCACTGGCGGGATTGCCGCAGCATTTTTGCAATCCGCTGATCGCCCCCCTCCTCGTTTATCCCCCGGTTTCTTGGTATTCGAGGTCGCGAAGTCAGCGAACCCGATGCGGAAGGACCCGGAAGAATGCGCACCATGAACGTGCTTTCAGTCGCGGTGGTGTTGGGCCTGTTGCTCAGCGGTTGCGGAGTCACGGACCCGGACCTGGGCGGCGAAGGCGTCGCCGGTCAGCTCGAGCAGGACTTCGGTGGCCCGAGCGGCCTCATGGACTTCTTCGAGAGCCACACGGAGGAGGAGATCCAGGGGGCGATGGCGCCCTACGGCGTCGGGTACGTCATCCACGGGAACGTCACCGCGGACCTGATCAGCGACTGCCCGAAGTTCTTCCCGTCGAGCGACCGGAGCATCTGGCACAACTTCGACGGCGAGTACTACTTCATCGACAGCGCGGGCCGGCCGAACCGGGCGTACAAATACCTGCCGCTGATCGTCGCCGCGCCTCGCAGCGACACCTGCCAGACCAACGTGGGGCAGTGGGGCGACGCGGAGAACCCCAGCAACGACTACGACGGGGGACACCTCATCGGCTCACAGCTCGGGGGCTGGGGGGGACGGGCGAACCTGGTGCCCCAGGATGCCAACTTCAACCGCGGCAACTGGTTGCAGCTCGAGAACAAGATGGCCAAGTGCGGGAGCCTCCCGAGCGGCCGGCTGCGCTACTACATCGGTGCGAACTACCCGAACTCCACCGCGCTCATCCCCAACAACATGACGATGGAGATCACCAACCAGTCCACGGGGAGCGCCGTGTCCATGTCCTTCTCGAACGTGGACTACGGCGGCACGAACGGCACGAACGAGCGGACCCGTGGCGTGAACTGGCTGTCGAGCCAGGGATGCAACTGAGGGGTCACCGCGAAGCCGGGTTCCCTTCCTAGAACACCGCCGTGCGGGTGAGGCGGAAGTCGGCGTTCGCCCACGCCGACTCGAACTGCTTGCGCGTGGTGGCGGCCTCCGCCTCCCGGCCCTGCCCTTCCAGCGCCCGGGTGAGCCCGAACAGCGCCCAGCCATTGCCCGGGTTGCGGCGCAGGTCCTCGCGGTAGACGGCCTCCGCTGACTTCCACTGCTTCGCGTCCAGCAGCGCCGCGCCCTGGTAGTGGCGCACGGGATAGAACCAGTCATTGGGCTCGGAGTACGCCAGCCGGTCGGCGGCGCGCACCGCGACCGCCCAGCGGGCCAGCGCGTCGGAGCGTCCCTGGCGCTCCACGATGGAGGCGTCGAGCACCCGCGCCGCCACGTCCAGCACATCCTTCGCGGTGTTGTTGCCAGCGGTCATCTCGTCGGGCACGCCCGCGCCAAGCTTCACCAGCTCCGCATGGTCCTTCCGGGCCTCGTCGAACCGGCCCTTGGCGGCGAGCGCCAGCCCATGCGCGTGCAGCCACAGGCCCGTGAGCACCGGGTACTTCGCATCCGGCCGGGGCTCGGCGAGCAGCGCGTCGTAGCGCCCGAAGCGCACCATCACGAGCAGCGGCTCCGCGACGAAGAAGTCCATGCCGGGCATCGCCGCCAGCATCTCCGGCGGCAGCACGCGGGCGGACATGCGCGCGGCCTGCAGCGACTCCTCGCCACGGCCCTCCATGGAGGCGGAGAAGGCCAGGAAGCCCCAGTTGTGCGCGAGGTACATCGGGTAATAACCCAGGGGCTCCACCTGGCGCAGGTAGGCCTCATCCGCCTGGACGGCGCGGCGGTTGCTCTCCGACGCCTCCGCGTACCGCCCCACGCGCTGGTAGATGTGCGCCGGCATGTGCACCACGTGCCCGGCCCCCGGCATCAGCCCTGGCAGCCTCTGCGCGGAGGGCAGCGCCCGCTCCGGATGCTCCGAGGCCTCCACCGCGTGGATGTAATAGTGATTGGCGCCGGGATGCTGGGGCGCGCGCGCGAGCACCGCCTCCAGGCGTGAGACGATCTCCTCCGTCCCCGGCGCCGGCTTGCCGTCGAGCGTCCACAGCTTCCAGGGGTTCAAGTCCATCAGGGACTCGGCGAAGAGCACCTGGACGTCCAGGTCATCGGGGAAGCGCCGGGCCACGTCGCGCATGGCCGCGGCATAGGCCTCGTTGAACGGCTTCATCGCTGGAGGCGGCCGGGGCTCCGGCCCCCCGTAGCGTTTGCCCAGGGCGCCAATGAGCCCCTGCTCCACCGGGGTCGCCTTGGAGGCGAGCGCCTGGGCCCGCTGCACGCCCTCCCACGCGACCGCGGCCCGGTCCGGGAGCATGGGCACGTTGTAGTTGGGCCCCAGCACCAGGGCCACGCCCCAGAAGCACATCGCGCACGAGGGATCGAGCTCCGTGGCCCGGGCGAACGAGCGCGCGGCCTCGTCATGGTTGAAGGCATACGCGAGCCGCAGACCCTGATTGAAGAAGGCCTGGGCCTCCTTCGAGTCCGTCGTCACCGGATACGCGTGAGTGCCGAGGTTGTCGAAGAGGATCGCGCCCTTCGCGAGCGACGGCAGGCTCAGGCCTCCGGGCGGGGTGCCATGGCCTCCGTGCGCGGCAGCGGCCGGGAGCGACGGCTCGGATGCCTCCTGGGCTCCCACCTCCAGGCCTGGAACGAACAGCAGCGGCAGCGTGAGGGCGAGGAGCAGACGGGCGCGCATGGGGGCCTCCGGCAGGGGCACCCTCCTACGATGGCGCCGGGCTCGCTCGCGGCAAGGTCCCCGGGCGCATCACGCTGGCGCCCGGCAACCCGGTTGCGCCTGTCGCGCCTACGCCTCCCCTGCCCCCAGCGCGGGCGGATGTCCGGGACCGTCGCTCACCGGAAGGACCGGCACCTCCGCCTGAGGAAGCCCCTTCCAGAGCGTCAGGGCGACGACCGCCGCGCCCAGCACGACGATGCTGCCGACGGAGGCCTCCAGGCCGTAGCTGCCGCCCGTGAGCCACTCCGCGCGGTCGTGGAAGACGGGCGTCCACCAGCCTTTTGACTCGTTGCCGCTCACGCCGAAGCCCAGGCAGCCCATGGCCCAGTTCCACCCCATGTGCACGCCGACCGGCAGCGCGAGCCGCCCCGTGCGCAGGTAGCACAGGCCCAACATCCAGCCCGCGAGGACGGTGGTGAGCATGGCCACCGCCCGCGTGCTTCCCGCCATCTCGGTGCTGAAGGGGTGGGCGAGACAGAAGATGACGGAGAGCACGACCTGCGCCCAGCGCGTGCCCATGCCCCGGATGGCCCGCTGGAACACGTAGCCGTGGAACAGCGTCTCCTCGAAGAGCGCCACGCCCAGCATCATCCAGGCGGCCTTGATGATCAGGGACCCGTCGCGCACCGCCGCCGGCTCCAGGTGGAAGCCGCCCGTACCATGGACAGCGAGGGCCACCGCGCCCAGGAGGACGATGCCGCCCAGCAGGCCCAGGCCCAGGTCACGGCCCCAGCGCCAGCCGCCCGACAGGCCTATGGACGCCAGCGGCTGCCGCTCCAGCCGCAGGCAGAGGGCGTTCGCGAGGAGCGCTCCCAGGAAGGCGGCGAAGGCCCCCGGCACGAACGGGCGGACGGTGGCAGGTAGTTGCTGCTGGAGCATCGCCAGGCCCACCACCAGCGGGGCCGCCAGCACGACGCAGCCGAGGGCCTTCCACCCGTTCCGCCAGTGTCCATCACCCTCACGAAACCAGGACCGCATCGGGACTCCCCTCGTGGACAGGCCACATCCAACCACTCCATCTCACGGATGGGCCGGGGAAGGATTGCAGGGGGAGCGCTTCGTGGGTCACTTCTCCAGGTCGCCGAGGATCTTCCCGAAGGGCGACGGCGTGCCCATCAGCTTCTGGAACCGGTTCCGGTCGTCGGAGCCCAGGTCGTAGTCCTTGAGGTTGGCGTCGTTTTGGTTCCCCTCGGGACGCATGCCCGAGTAGTCCTGGCGGGACGGCAGCCCGTGCTCCTTGCGGATGGCGTTCTCGGTGGGGGCCCAGTTGTTGGGCGTGTTCGGCGTGCGGCGCAGGCCCACGGTCTCGAACTCCTCCGTCAGCCGCAGGCGCGTCTCCACCGTGTCCTTCATGTTGGCGGAGTGCTCCGGGTACTTCTTGAAGACGGCGGCGTCGGCGTGCTTGCTGGCCGCCAGGGGGCTCACTTGCAGGCCGTTGGCCGCGCGCCAGGCGTGGACTGACTCGTGGCCCAGGCTGTTGAAGCGCTGGCCCGGATCCTTCTCGTTGTAGTTGATGCGGCTGGCCTGTCCCGCGCTGGGCTGGCCGTCGTAGCGGTACGCCGGACGGAGCGACTGGAGGGTGCCGTCGTGCCGGGGCGCGTGCGACATGGGCATCGAGGCGTCGCGGCCGGAGAAGATGTCCGCCACCGTCAGCGGCTTGCGCTGCGTGCCCGTGGCGCCGGGGTTCACGTGCGCCGTCTTGCCGTTGAGTTCCGTCAGCATCTGGTTGCCCACGGGCTTGCTCGTCAGCCGGTTCGTGGAGGCACGCACGTCCGACGTGAAGTCCGCGAAGTCCGCGCCCGACTGCTTGCTGTCACGGCGGGTCCGGATGCCCTGCAGGTCCGGGCTCACCACGCCGTAGTCCGTGGGCTTGAGGTTGTTCTTGCCGTTCACCAGCTCCGTCTTCGTCGGCGGCTGCTTCCGGTGCGGGCCCGACTCCAGCTTCGGGGGCGTGCTGTTGCTCCGGGGGCGCGAGCTGGACGAGGACGAGGGCGAAGAGAACGAAGAAGACCGGGAGCGAACCTTCATGGGGGAGCCTCGGGAGCGGAAGTCGTTGACGTCCCTGCCCTGGTGCACCCGCCATGCCCGCCCCCACGCCGTGTGCAACGGCCGTGATTCCAGGGGGTTCGCTCGGGTCCAGACAGCTCCGGGGCCCGGGCCCTGATGACTGCCGACAGGGCCCTGATGACTGCCGTCATCAGAGCCCAGGGCCCCAGGCAGCCTCTTCAGGGCTGCGTCAGGAGGACCTCGACGCGCTCCAGGTCGTCCGCGTCGGTCAGCGCCTCCGTGATCACGCTCCAGTTGACGTGGAGGGTGCCCGCGGAGGGAGGTCCCTGCCGGTCGAGCTCGAGCCGGTAGGTGGCCTCGAACCGCGAGATCTCGTCCTCGATGTCCACGTCAGGCCCCACGCTCAACGAATCGGGCGTGGAACCCTCTCCAAAGACCGTGACGCGTTCGTCCACGACCTGTCCATCGCGCTCGTCCACGAGCCTGACGCGATACCAGGGGTGGACATCCGACCCGCCCGCTTCGGGCCGCTCCCAGCGCGGCTCCGTCTCGAAGGTGATGTGGAGCACGGAGATCTTCGCTCCCGTGTCGGGTCTGGCGCGGGCCACGACGTGCAGGCGTCGCTCGAGGTGGGGCTCCGTCGGGGTCAACGCGAGCGATTCGACCTCCGTGCTCTGGGTCACCCAATCACTGCCGGTGTCACAGGCCGGGGTCAGCAGCAGGAGGCTTCCGAGCAGCAGCAGGGGAATTCGCAAGGTGGGCTCCAGGGTCGAGGTCATGGCGCGGAGACGCTCACGGTGAAGCCCTTGGGCACGCTGGACGTGTCCACCGCGTGGGCCGTGGCCTGCGCCGTCCACTCCAGCTCGACCGTGCCGGGGACAGCGTTGGGTTGCATCTGGAAGCCGACGTCCATGGGCCATTCACAGCCCGTGTTCAGCTTGCAGTCCCCGAAGAGGCTCGCGAAGGCCTCCAGCGTGACGGGCGTTCCCGCCACCAGGACGCCGGACGCATCCGGGCCAGAGCTGTGATCCGCGTGGGAGACGAGCAACTGGATCCAGGGGCTCGTCGTCTGCGCGGGGTCGTCGGGGATCCACCGCGCGGTGACGCGGACCCTCAGCTCACCCTCGACGGCCTTGTCCGGCGGCTTCGAGGCCGTGGCCCGGACGACCACGCGGCGGGTGGCCTTGGGCGCGGCGGTCGTGATGCTCAGGGGAGCACCGACGTGCTCATTGGAAGAGACATCGTCGGACGTGGCCTGCTCCGTGGCCACCGTGCCGATGCAGGCCGTGAGCAACACGAGACGTGCCGCCCAGGAGCGCAGGCGCGAACCCGGGGACGACGGTGGAGGATTGGCTTCCGGGAAGGGGGACGGACTTGTCTGGCTCATGCTTCGAAGCTCCAAGAGGCGGTGTCCCTGGCGTCCGTGGCCACGCGCGGGAGTGCGGGGGCACGCCTAGCAAGTCAGGGGCCATGCGCTCCCACAGGGCGGAGGCACCCGCGAGTCCCCCCCGCGGGTCATCCACCTGACACGCATGTCATACGCCTTCGGAGGACCCGGCCCCGGATTCACGCTGGCTATAGTGGGCGCGATGAGCCGTGCGCGCCCCGCGAGCCTGACCCTCGACGAGTTCCTCCCCTATCGCCTGTCGGTCGCCGCGAACGTCGTCAGTCAGCGCATCGCGCGCGTGTACGCGGAGCAGTACGGGCTGAGCACGCAGGAGTGGCGCCTCATCGCGGTGCTCGGGGAGGACGGCGAGCGCACGCAGCTCGACCTCGTCAGGCGCACGCGGATGGAGAAGGTCCCGGTGAGCCGCGCCGCGCGCGCCCTGGAGGAGCGGGGGCTGGTGCGGCGCGCCCGGAGCGAACGCGATGCCCGCTCGCGCCGCCTGTCATTGACCGCCGCGGGCCGTCGCATCTACGAGCGCGTGGCCCCCGCGGCCCTCTCCGCCGAGGCCGAGGTGCTCAGCGAGCTGGAGCCGGCCGAGCGCGCGGTGCTGCGCTCGCTGCTCGAACGGGTCGAGCGCACCGCCAGCCGCGTCCTCAAGCAGGACCCCTGAGCCTTGCCGATCTGGTTTCATTTGTTACCATCCGGGTGCCATGGAAAACCTCCGCCACCTCTCGGGCTTTGGAAACGAGCACGCCACGGAAGCCATCGCGGGTGCGCTTCCGGTCGGCCAGAACACACCGCAGCGCGTCGCGTTCGGCCTCTACGCGGAACAGCTCTCAGGGACGGCGTTCACCGCGCCGCGCGGCGAGAACCGGAGGACCTGGCTCTATCGCCTGCGCCCGAGCGCGGGCCACCCGCCCTACCGCCAGGTGGAGGCCCGTGGCCTGCGCAGCGGGCCCTTCACGGAGGTTCCCCCGTCGCCCAACCGGCTGCGCTGGAATCCGCCGCCGCTGCCGACGGCGCCGACCACGTTCCTCGAGGGCCTGTTCACGCTGGGCGGCAACGGCTCACCCGCCCTCGGCGCGGGTGCCGCGATGCACGTCTACGTCGCGAACGCGTCCATGGTGGACACCGCGTTCTTCAACGCCGACGGGGAGCTGCTCATCGTCCCGCAGTCCGGCGCGCTGCGGATCGTCACGGAGATGGGCGTGCTGGAGGTTCCGCCCGGCCACGTCGCGCTCGTGCCGCGCGGGGTCCGCATGCGCGTGGAGCTGCCGGACGGTCCCGTGCGCGGCTATGTCTGTGAGAACTACGGCGCGCCGTTCCGGCTCCCCGAGCTGGGCCCCATTGGTTCGAACGGGCTCGCGAACCCGAGGGACTTCCAGGCCCCGGCGGCGAGCTACGAGGACGTCGAGCGGCCGACGCGCGTGGTGCAGAAGTTCCAGGGGAACCTCTGGGAGACGACGCTCGACCACTCCCCGTTCGACGTGGTCGCGTGGCACGGCACGCACGTGCCGTACACGTATGACCTGGCGCGCTTCAACACCGTCAACACGGTGAGCTTCGACCACCCGGATCCGTCCATCTTCACGGTGCTGACGTCGCCGAGCGACACGCCGGGGACCGCGAACTGCGACTTCGTCATCTTCCCGCCCCGGTGGATGGTCGCGGAGCACACGTTCCGGCCGCCGTGGTTCCACCGCAACGTGATGAGCGAGATGATGGGCCTGGTCCACGGCGTCTATGACGCCAAGGCGGACCAGTTCGTGCCGGGCGGGGCGTCGCTCCACAACTGCATGAGCGCCCACGGCCCCGACCGGAAGACCTACGAGGCGGCGGTCGCCGCGGAGCTCACGCCCCGGAAGATCGACAACACGCTCGCGTTCATGTTCGAGACCCGCTGGGTCATCGCGCCGACGCGGGCGGCCATGGAGAGCCCGCAGCTGCAGTCGGACTACGACGCCTGCTGGGCGGACCTGCGCAAGGCCCAGGTCCCCTGATTTCGCGGGATTAGAGAACCCGGCGGGGGCGACGCAACCGGCGCCCTCCTTGCGCGACAATGGTGCATGACCACGATTGGCAAGCCCGGTTCGCGTCCCACCCCCCTCGTGAAGCAGGAGCCCGTGAAGGCCCCTGCCCCTGCGGCCGCGCGCCCCAACGTGGTGAAGGCGGCGGTCTCCCGGCAGATGACGGACGGCTTCGAAGCGGGGCCTCGCGCCGCTCCGGCCCGGCCGCAGACCGTGAAGGCGGCGGCCACGCCGGTCCGCGGCGAGGCCGACGCCAAGAAGGACGGCGGCGTCCTGGGTGGCATCGGCTCCGCCATCGCGAAGATCGCCAAGGACGTGGCGAAGGCCGTCGCGGGCCCGCAGGTGAGCACCAACGCCGCGGGCAAGACGGTGGTGGACCTGGGCGCGGGCAACAACGCCGCCACGGTGTCGCAGAACAAGGACGGCGGGCTGACCATCACCTCCGGCAAGGACTCGGTGACGCTCACGGCCGAGCAGGCCAAGGGCGCCATCATCCAGGGCGGCGACGGGGATGACTCCATCACCCTGGACGCGAGCGTCACGCAGGACCTCACCCTGGACGGCGGCGCGGGCAATGACAAGCTCGTCGGCGGCAAGGGCAACGACAAGCTCATTGGCGGCGCGGGCAACGACACCGTCATCGGCGGCGAGGGCAAGGACACGCTCAGCGGCCTGGACGGCGACGACTACCTGGAGGGTGGCGCGGGCGATGACCGCATCCTCGGGGGCGAAGGCCGCGACGTGCTCTACGGCCTGGATGGCAATGACTACGTGTCGGGCGGCGCCGGGCGCGACTACGTCGACGCGGGCGCGGGCGATGACAAGGCCTACGGCGGCGCGGGCGACGATCAGGTGATTGGCGGGCGCGGCAACGACACGCTGAGCGGCGGCACCGGCAACGACGCGGTGGCGGGCGGCGCGGGCACGGACACCGTCCGGGGCGGCACCGGCACCGACAAGCTCTACGTGGAGGAGGGCGAGAGCACGCCCGACGTGGCCGCGGGCGAGAAGGAGATCGTCGACATGACGAACGCCGACCAGCGGGGCCGGTCGGTGACGGTGACGGGCAGCGCGGAGTTCCAGGCGCGCACGCAGTCGGACCTGGACGCGATGCGCTCCCTGCCCTCGGGCCAGGAGCTGCTGCGCACGCTGGATGACAGCGGCCACACGACGACCATCCAGGAGACGACCGGCGGCAACTCCGCGGGTCCCGCCAACCGCGACGATGCCTGGCTCAACACGGACGGCACGAAGAACAAGGGCACCAACGGCACGGTGAACTACAACACCACGCGCATCTCGCTGGGCACCGAGGACTGGCAGAACCGTCCGCCCGTCGTCGGCCTGTTCCACGAGCTGGTGCACGCGTCCGACTACGCGAACGGCACGCTGGCGCGCGGGGAGAAGGACGGCGTCAACAACCGCGAGACGTCCGCGGTGGGCCTGCCCATCGACCTGGACCAGAACCCGGCCACGCCGGACGTCGTCCAGGGCGGTCGCCCTGGTGAGAACGTCCTGCGCGACGACCTGAACCTGCCCACCCGGCCGCACTACTAGCCGCCGCCCTCCAGCATGCGAGCCCTGCTCCTGGCGGGCGCCTGCGGGGCCCTCGTCGTCATGGTCGGCTGCACGCGGGCGCCGGAGCGTCCCGCGAACCCGGAAGGACGACGCGTGGCCCCCGCGGAGGTGAAGCTGGACGTGGAGCTGAAGGTGGAGTCGGTGGCGCGCGAGGCGGACACGCTCGCCGTCACCTACGCGGTGCACAACCGGACCTCCCGCGCCGTGCTGCTCGTGGACGGTCTGCCGGAGCAGGGCTTCTCCGGCCCGTCCGGCGTCGCGCCCGAGCGCGCCTACGTGGACCTCTCCGGTGACGGCGCGGTGCTCCTGCGCATGCTCGTGCGCGTGCCGGAGGACCTGGACGTGGAGGCGCCGGAGGTCCCCGCGGTCAGCCGCGTGGAGCCCGGGGCCACCGCGTCCCGGCGCGTGGTGGTGCCGCTGCCCCTGCGCACGTCGCTGCCCTACCCCACCGGCCCCGAGCTGACCCGCGAGCTGTCCCAGGTGCGCGAAGTGCGGCTGCGCGTGGGCTACCTCCCGGACGCGGAGGGCGTGAAGCTACACGCGGGGACGGACTCGCGCGGCCAGTCCGTCCAGACGCCGGAGTACGGCCAGGTGGTGACACGCCAGCAGGTGCTGGACAGCGGTCCCCTGCCCCTGGACGGAGTGCGGTAGGCCGCCTGTCAGTCCAGCGTGGTGCGCGAGCGGGCGATGGCCGCTCCCGCCACCGCCAGCACGAACAGGCCCAGCGCCAGCAGGTCGTCGCCCATGTCCGCGAGCACCTGGTCCTTGAGCAGCACGCCCCGCACGATGCGCAGGAAGTGCGTGACGGGGAGGACCTCTCCCAGCAGCCGCGCCCACGCGGGCAGGCCCAGGAAGGGAAAGGCGAAGCCGGACAGGAAGATGGACGGCAGCAGGTAGAACAGCGACATCTGCATGGCCTGAAGCTGGCTGCGGGCCACCGTGGAGATGAGGTAGCCCAGCGACAGGTTGCCCACGATGAACAACACGATGCCGCACGCGAGCGCGCCCCACCCCGCGGGCGTGCGCGCCATGGGCACCGAGAACAGCACCCGCGCCATCGTCAGCACGACGACGGTCTGCAGCAGGCCCACGACGACGTAGGGCGTGAGCTTGCCCACCATGATCTCCGCGGGCGTGGCGGGCGTGGACAGCAGCGTCTCCATGGTGCCGCGCTCGCGCTCGCGGGTGACGGCCATGGCGGTCATCATCACCAGCGTCATGGACAGGATGATGCCCAGCAGGCCCGGCACGATGTGGAACGGGGAGCGGCTCTCCGGGTTGTAGCGCCGGTGCACCACCACCTCGAACGGCGGCGGGGCGGACCTTCGCGCCACCGGCCCCACCAGCGCGTGCGTCAGCGCCTCCGTGGGCAGCATCGCCACCGCCGCGAGCGCGCCCGCCGCGGCCTGGGGGTCGGACGCGTCCGCCTCCGCGAGCAGCTGCGCGCGCTCCCCCTTGAGCACCCGCTGGGTGAAGTCCGGCGGGATGGTGACGGCGAGCATCACCTGCCCGCGCCGCAGCAGCTGCTCCAGCTCCGCGTCGGAGCGCGGCAGGTAGCGCACGTCCACGTAGCCCGTGCGCTCCATCGTGGCCACGACGGAGGCGGCCAGGGAGCTGGTGTCATGGGACAGCACCGCCGCGGGCAGGTGCCGGGGGTCCATGTTGATGGCGTAGCCGAAGATGAGCAGCTGCATCACCGGCAGGAGGAGGATCATCGCGTAGGTGACGCGGTCGCGCCGCAGCTGCGTGAACTCCTTGAGCAGCACGGCCAGGATGCGCGGCAGCGAGTCCCTCTTCATGAGGCGTACCGTTCGTCGCGCTCGCGCCCCATGAGCTGGATGAAGACGTCCTCCAGGGACGGTGGGACCTCGCTCCAGCGGAAGGGCTCGCGGCGCCACGGGGCGAGGGCTTTCTCCAGGGCCTCGCGCTGGACGCCGCTGACGTGCACGGCGGCGCCGAACGCGGAGGCGCTGAGCACGCCTTCGGCCCGGGCCAGCTCGTGCGCCGCGCGGTCGATGCCCGGCCCTTCTCCCAGGAACGTCACCAGCCCGGAGTCCCGGATGACGGCGTCCGCCGTGCCCCGCGCGATGAGGCGCCCATACAGGATGTAGCCGATGTCGTGGCAGCGCTCGGCCTCGTCCATGTAGTGCGTGGACACCAGCACCGTGAGGCCTCCGGCGGCGAGCGCGTGGATCTCATCCCAGAACTCGCGGCGGGCGCGGGGATCCACGCCCGCGGTGGGCTCGTCCAGGAGCAGCAGCCGGGGCTCGTGCAGCGTCGCGGCGGCCAGCGCCAGGCGCTGCTTCCACCCGCCGGAGAGCGCGCCCGCCAGCTGGCGGCGGCGGTCGAAGAGGCCCAGCCGGTGGAGGGTCGCGTCCACGCGCTCGCGCCGCTGGTCGAGTCCGTGGATGCGCGCGACGAAGGCGAGGTTCTCCTCCAGCGTCATGTCCTCGTAGAGGGAGAACTTCTGCGTCATGTAGCCCGTCCTGCGCTTGATGGCGTCGCCGCGGGCGCGGAAGTCCATGCCCAGCACCTCCCCCTCGCCACTGTCGGGCGTGAGCAGCCCGCACAAGAGCCGCAGCGTCGTCGTCTTGCCGGAGCCGTTGGGGCCCAGGAAGCCGGTGATGCGGCCCGAGTCCACCGCGATGGAGACGTCCCGCACGACGTGCCGGTCGCCAAACGACTTGTTGAGCCCGCGCACATCGATGGCCCGCTCGCTCATCGCGCCACCTTCAGGGTCTCCGGGGGTAGCGGCGTCACGTCCATGGGCTGCCCTGGAAGGAGCCGCGTGGGCTGGGAGGGCACCGCCTCCACCAGGAACACCAGCTTCTGCCGCGTCTCCAGGCTGTAGATGATGGGCGGCGTGTACTCGGGACGCGGGGACACGTAGTCCACGCGGGCGGTCATCCCGGTGTCGCAGCCGTCGCACGCGATGGCCACGACGGTGCCCGGTGCGTACGACGCCACCCGGGCCTGCGGCACGTAGAAGCGCACCTTCACGCGCGCGTCCGGGACGATGCTGACGACGGCGGCGTTGGGGGCGGCCCACTCGCCCTCCTGGAACAGGACCTCCTCCACGCGGCCCGCGACGGGTGAGACGGGCGCAAGCTCGGAGACCTGCCGCTCCGCGGCCGTGAGGCCGGCGCGTCCGCTCGCGAGCTGGGCGCGGATGACCTCCAGCTGCGCGCCCGCGGAGGCCACGTCCGAGAGGGCCACGTCGCGCTGGGCGTGCGCTCGCGCCACGGTCGCGCGGAGCAGGTCGAGCTGCTGGGGCGTCACGGCCCCGTCCATCGCCCGCTGGACGGCGAGGAGCCGGGCCAGCTCCGCGTCCGCGCGGTCCACCTCCGCCTGAGCGACGGCGAGCGAGGCGCGGGCCCGTCCCACGTCCGAGCGGCGCGCGAGGAGCTGCGCCTCGGTCTGCCCCACCTGCGCCCGCGCCTGGTCGGCGCGGGCCTGCCCCGACGTGGGCTCCATGCGGAACAGCGGCGTCCCCACCTCCACGCGCTGCCCGCGCTCCACCGCCACCTCCGCCACCATGCCGGCCACGGGCGAGGAGAGGTAGACGTTGTCGCTGACGACGTAGCCGGTGAAGCGCGGCGGCGGCTCGCGCGTGGGGGGACGTCGCAGCCACGCGATGCCCCCCACGACGACGGCGACCAGGACGATCCCCGCGACGACGGCGCGTCTGGAATGTTTCGAGCGTTTCCCCTGCCCCGACATCCGTGCCTCCCGACGCGGCGACCGTCGCCATGCACGTCGTCCTGAGCACCCGGCGTGCCAGCCCGCGGTTGCCCGGGCGACACTGGGGAGCCAGCCCGCCGTGTTCGGATTTCCGGCGCCGGGCGCCGGGTTCCCGGACACGGGGCGCGGGACGCGGGGGAGACCTTCGTGTCGGAGCGCTGACGCTCGGGGTGGGGCATCCGCCTTGCTTGGGCATAGGGTAGCGACCCACGGTCCAGGAGAACGCCTTGCATCCCATGCCCCAGCCCACGGCCGCCGGAATCGAGCAGGTCCAGCGCGAGGCGTTCTCGCGGATGTTCCGTCAGGTGACGAAGGTGCTGGTGTTCCTGAGCCCGCTCCCGGTGGTGCTCGTGTCGCTGGGCCTCATCGGGGACACGTCCACCTGGCGCCGGTGGAGCGTGGGCGGAGTGCTCCTGCTCGTGTTGGTGGCGCTGGTCGTCGTCTCGTCGTGGCGGCGCAAGCAGGTGGTGTCGTCGGAGCCGGGCACGGTGCTGCCGCTGTTGGCCTTTCCCCTCTTCACGGTGGTGAACCTGTCGCTGGGAGGGCTGGAGAGCCCGCTCATCTTCCTGGTGGTGCCCGCGAGCTTCGCCACGGCGATCCTCTTTCCGACGGCGCGCGGCCGCAGGTGGGCGGGCTACCTGTTGGCGCTGCTGGGCGTGCAGGCGGCGATGACATGGACGGGCGTGCTTCCGGACCTGGTGCCGCAGCTCTTCGGAGGCGGTCGGCGTGCGGGGCACAACGATGCGCTCCTGCTGACGATGCTCGGGGTGACGGTGTTCCTCGTCCTGTGGGCGAACTTCATCGGCGCGACGTTGCGGCGCACCTTCCGGGGCATGGTGCTCACGGCGCTGGACGCGCGCGACGACGTGCTGAAGGCGCACGAGGAGCGGGTGCGCTCGCTCACCACGCTGTCGGGGGAGATCGCCCACGAGCTGAAGAACCCGCTGGCGAGCGTGAAGGGGCTGGCGGCGATGATCGCGCGCGAGGTGGAGGGCCGGCCCGCGGAGCGGCTGGGGGTGCTGCGCCGGGAGGTGGACCGCATGCAGGAGATCCTCGAAGGGTTCCTCAACTTCTCCCGGCCGCTGCTCCCGCTCAACGAGGCGCACGTGCCGCTGGACGGCCTGTGCCGACAGGTGGCGGAGCTGCACGAGGGCATGGCGGGCGAGCGTGGCGTGGGGCTGCGCGTCGCGGAAGGGCCCCCGGTGGAGGCGTGGTGCGATGCGCGCAAGGTGCGGCAGGTGATGATCGACGTGGTGCAGAACGCGCTGGAGGCCGCGCCCCGGGGCACCACGGTGGAGCTCCAGGCCCGGACGACGCCGGAGGGGGGAGGCCGGGTGGAGGTGCGCGACCGGGGACCGGGGCTGGCCCCGGAGGTGCGTGAGCGCGTCTTCGAGCCGGGCATCACCACGAAGCCGCAGGGCTCCGGGCTGGGACTGGCCCTGGCGCGAGCGCTGATGCGCCAGCACGGCGGAGAGCTGAGCCTGCGCGAACGCGAGGGCGGAGGCTGCGTGGCGGAGCTGGTCCTCCCAGCCGCGCCCGCGCCCCAGGAGCAGGCTGCCCTGGCGGAAGCCTCCGGGAAGGAGGCCGTGTCGTGAAGGCACGCGTGCTGGTGGCGGATGACGACGCGGGCGTGCGCTACACGCTGCGCGGGTTGCTGGAGGACGACGGACTGACGGTCGAGGAGGCCGTGGACGGCGAGGCCGCGCTCGCGCGTCTGGACGAGGAGCCTCCCGTGGACCTGGTGCTCAGCGACCTGCGCATGCCGCGCGTGGATGGGATGGAGCTGCTGCGCCGGGTCCGCGCCCGCTCGCCCGCGCCGCCGGTCATCCTCATCACGGCGCACGGCTCCGAGCGCCACGCCGTGGAGGCGATGAAGCTGGGTGCGCTGGACTACTTCCGCAAACCCTTCGACGTGGACGACGTGCTCGCGGTGGTGCGCCGCGCGCTGGGCCTAGTGCGGCTGGAGGCGGAGAACGAGCGGCTCGCGGGCGAGGTGAACCTGCTGCGCTCGCTGGTCTTCGTGTCGCCCGCGATGGCGCGGCTGGCATTGCTCATCCAGCGCGTGGGCCCGCGCGACGTCACCGTGCTCATCACCGGCGAGAGTGGCACCGGGAAGGAGCGCGTCGCCGAGGCCCTGGTGCGCGCCTCGCCGCGAGCGGACAAACCCTACGTGCGCTTCAACTGCGCCGCGCTCGCGCCGGAGCTCGCCGAGGCGGAGCTGTTCGGCCATGCGAAGGGCGCCTTCACCGGGGCCGTGCGGCTGCGACGGGGGCTCTTCCGCGAGGCGGACGGGGGCACACTGCTGCTCGACGAGGTGGGGGAGCTGGCCCTGCCCCTCCAGGCCAAGCTGCTGCGCGTCCTCCAGGAGGGCGAGGTGCGCCCGCTGGGAGAGGACCGCGCCTTCCCGGTGGACGTGCGCGTCCTCGCCTCCACCCACCGCGACCTGCCCCAGCGCGTCACCGAGGGCCGCTTCCGCGAGGACCTCTACTACCGCCTCAAGGTGGTGACACTCCAGGTGCCCCCGCTGCGAAGCCGCCCCGAGGACATCGCCGCCCTGGCGAGGCACTTCCTCGCGCGCCACACCGAGCGCTTCCGGATGCCCCCCGTGGCGCTGACGCCAGCGCTGCTGGAGCGCCTCACGGCGTACCGCTGGCCCGGCAACGTGCGCGAGCTGGAGAACGCCCTGGAGAGCGCCGTGGTGCTGTCCGCCGACGGGACGCTGGATCCGGACCTGCTGCCCGGAGGCTCCGATGTATCAGCGCCCCAGGTCCCCTCCGGCGCCACGTTGAGGGAACGGATGGACGCGCACGAGCGCGAAATCATCCTCGCGGCGCTCGCGGCGTCACAGGGCCAGCGCACGGAGGCCGCGCGGACGCTGGGCATCGGCCGGGCGACGCTGCACGACAAGCTGCGCAAGCACGGGCTGCTTCAGGAGGACGAGGAGTCGGAGCGCTGAGTCCGTTGTGACGCCGCGACGGACTCGCCCTCTTACAGGTCCAGTCATCACATCGGGGGTGTCCACGGCAGCGGAGGAATCTCACGCTACGACAAGACGGCGATCAGTTATCTCGCCGCCTTGCACGTCGCAACCATGCTTCTCTGGCTGCGTTGATCAGGACAGCCCCCAAGGTGCTCCTTCGCGCTTCGCTAATCGCACGAGCCCGCGCATCTCTGGGTGTTTGCGCAACAGGTCTGGCCCGCTCCACAAACCATGTCGCCGCAGGCAGCGCCATAGCCGCCACCTCCTCCTTCGTCGCCGAGATCGGGCCTACAGGTCCCATCGACACACACGTATCCGCTCCCACATATGCCGGTGCTGCTGCAGGACTGGAGCCCCTGCTCGGCCGATGCAGGCACACCGTCTTCGGACGTGTCGTCCTGCAAGCCGCCACAGTTCGTGAGCGCTCCCACCGTCAAGGTGGCAAACATCACGACTCGATAGAGCTTCATCATTCTCATTTCGATTGTCCTTGTAGAAGGAAACGCCGACCCTAGAAGGCTCGGCACTCTGACTGTAAGTCTATTGATTCTCTGCGACCATCCCCCGCGAGCACGAGGACGGCTAGTAGACGTTGTGCTGGCCCGACGTGGAGGTCTTCGAGTCGCCGGTCGGAACACGACTGCCCCGAAGCCCCGCCTCGCCGGCACCATCCCAGCAGCAGGTGGCTTCTTCCGCGGCCTCAAGTGCTTTCGGGCTGTCGCCACCCGCTACGACAAGGCGACGACCAGTTACCTCGCCGTCCTGCGCGTCGCAGCCATGCCTCTTTGGCTCCGTCAATCAGGGACAGCCCTATTCCACCGGCTGGGCGTAGCAGTCTCCAGCAATGATCGGCCGACCCGCGCACGCACCCAGGCAGCAAGAGCAGCTACTGGCCAGGTTGTTATAGCACTCACAGCCGGCCGTCGAGTAGATGGCGAGGCATGACCTCTCATCATTGACATTCTCGAGTGCATCATCGCTGACCCCCAACGGTTCTTCAACCGAACCGGGCTCACCAACTCCGCATCCCACCATCAGTCCAACTGCCATCAATCCGGCGACGATTGCCACGCGCATGCGCCTCTCCTGGCTGTACGACCAATCCAGCATAGACCAGGATTCCAGGCCACTCAGAGCGTCGCATCGCCACAATGTCTGGCGCCTCACATCCCATGGGCGCCGTGGGGCCGCAAGGACATCCCGGACAGTCAGCAGCGTCATTCGTCGGCGGCTCGCGCCTGAACTCCGGGCACTGCTGACCACCACGCGAGGTCAGGTCAGACCGCCATGGTGCCTGTCTGGCTCAGTAGCAGCATCCAAATACAGCCGCTAGAGTGAAGGGCTCCTTTCCCGTCGAGCCTTTGAAGGCGTGGGCGGTGAATGCCTCCGGGAAAGGAGCAACAACCCCCTCGCGGAGCGTCAATGAATCAAGACATGAAAACGGGCTCCTATGCATGACGTCGGCCTTGATGGCCGCACTCACTTCGGTGAACGTGCCGAAGGCTCTGGCAGCGGGCGCCTATCACTCCTTGTTCTTGAACAAGAACGGGGAGGTCTGGGCCTGGGGACAGAACACCTCGGACCAGATAGGCATTGGCATTACCAGCGCCGCAGAGCCCATCCCCTCGGAGGTCCCGGGCCTTCCCACCGTCCGCCCCATGGCCGCGGACGTGAATCATGCGCTCGCGCTGGATGAAGCCGGCAAGGTGTGGGGCTGGGCCTGAACACCTCCGGCCAGGTGGGGCCTGGGGTCACCAGCCCCACGGTCCTCACGCCAACCCAGGTGGCGGGCGTGCTTCGCGCCATGGCACTACGGGCCCCGCTGATGGGCGTCCGTGAGGCCGGGCGCTCAGGGACCCAGGAGCACGTCCAGGCCCCCCGCCATGAAGCCCAGCATCACCAGCGTCCAGAAGCCGGTCCTCACCCAGCCGATCCCTGTGCCCATGGGGCGGCTCCGGCGTGGATCCTCCGGCAGGTAGACGACCTCCAGGGGCGAGCCAGGGGACAGCGCCGACCAGTCCTCGCTCGTCTCGCTGTACTCGTGGTGGAGCACCGTGCCGTCGGGCAGGCAGAACGCGTAGTGCACCGCCGCGTTGTCATCCACCTTGCCCGGGTCGACGCGGAGCACCTTGCCCTGCACGCGCTGCCCGCGCCGTTGGAACCTCCAGGTGACGGCGAAGTCCCTCCACTGGAGCACCAGCATCAGCGCGGGGCCTCCGACGAAGAGCGCCGCGGTCACGACTTTCGCCAGGAGGTTCATGGGGGCGTCGGGGTGGGGCGTGCGCGCCTACCGGGTCCGCGCCAGGTCCTGTCCCTGGGGGGCGAAGTACTCTTGCAGCACGCCATGGGTGCAGAGGCTCGCGAACAACACGAGCAAGGTCGCGGCGATGAGGAAGAACCTCCGACTGAGGCCCTTGCCCGCGGCCATGTGATCGTGTGGCGCTTCCTCCAGGTAGAGGACGTCGACGGGGGAGCCTGGGGCCCGCTCGGAGGGCCCCGGGGGCCACTCCTGGAAGTTGCCCTGGAACTCCGGGCCCTCCGGTGGACGGAAGGTGTAATAGACGGTTCGCTTGTTCGTCCGGGGGTACTGGACGCGGAGCACCTTGCCCTGTGCGTGCAGCCCGCGCCGCTCCAGCCGCACGACCCCTCCGCGGATGTAGATGAGGAGTCCCAGGAGGAGGGTGGGGAATCCCAGCCCGCCCACCAGGAAGCCGATCAGGGTCGAGGTGCTCATGTGCCCTCAGGATGGCGGGGGGGCGGCGGCCGAATCAACCGCCGATGACGCCGGTCCGGCCCGGGCCAGCAGGATCAACAGCCCGAGCAGGGTGATGGGCACCAGCACGACGGTGAAGAACAGGGCGAGCCCCAGCGACATCAGCCCGTGGCCCTCGGGGAAGCTCCAGCGCGGTTGTTCGCGGCTGTAGAGCACCTGAATGGTGTCTCCGACGCGCAGGCGCTTCCACAGCCCGGAGGAGACGTTGCGGCGGCTCTTCACCGACGTGCCGTCGTGCGCCGTGAAGGCGTAGTGCAGCACGTAGTCACTGTCATCCGAGTACGCGAGGAACTCCTTCTGGGTCACCGTGCCTTGCGTGTGGGCGCCCTCTTCCACGATGAGCGAGTCCCGCCGGTACATCCCCCACGTCAGCACCAGCACCGTCAGGCCAATCGCCGCGAACGAGGCGCCCAGGACCCGGGCCGCGAGGAGGGACACGGAAGCACTTCTCCTTTCACGCCACGGTGGCGGCGCTTGCCGCCTTGTTCAAGGCGCGGGCCCGGGAACCGAAAGTGACAGTCCGGTGAACGGGGGCCCCTCCCGCTGCCACGGTGAACGCCCCTGGCGCACCGCGGCAATCACCGTGGGCGCCCCAGCGTGGGCCCCTGGCGGGTGGGGAGCGCCCTGGCCTCGCGTACGCCGAAACGCGATGCGGCCCACCGCTGCTGGAGGTGCACACCGCATCAGAGAGATGGGGGCCCTGTTGAGGAGGAGGGAGGGCGCAGAGGGAGCCGCCCGAGTGATGCTCCCGCCCCGGTGGACAGGCCGCTTGAGCCCCTTTGGGGTACACGCCTGCCCAGGCCGTGCTCCCTTCGGGTGCGTGGCAGAGCCTGGACCTCCTGGCTGTCTTGAGCCTCAGCCCCCGCAGCCTGGGGTGGCCCCTGTGCCGGGGCCCACCTCGCACCTGCCGTGGGCAAGCCCAGGTGTTCCAGAATCGCCTGCACCCGGGTGCTCCCTTCACCCGCCGCCTGCCTCCACACCTCACGCAGGCGAACACATCGAAGTCGAATGTCCTCCTCAGCAACTCTGCGAAAGTCCACTCGCGTCGTCCTCTCCTTGATCCGCTCCTTCCTGGCCGCTACCTCATGCCCCGCGCTCGCCTCCTCCGCACCTGCTTGGGGGAGCGGTCTATGATGAGTTCCGGACTCGGGCCTCGGACCTGAGAAAGCAACTCTGGAAGGATTGAGCCTCCAGCACCAATACATCTACAAACACTATGACCACAGAAACAATCAAAGGCACCGAAGCACTGCTGCACAAGGTCTTCAGCGACGACTTCGCATTCGAAATTCCGGAGTACCAGCGCCCATATGCATGGAAGCAGCAGCAGGCCGACGAACTGCTCCTGGATCTCATCGGGGCGCTCGGCTCAACTGAAGCCTCCGCGGTCGGACAGGCCTCTCCCTATTTCCTGGGCAGCATCGTCCTGATCGAAAAGGAGAAAGCGAAGTTTGAGGTCGTTGATGGTCAGCAGCGACTGACCACCCTTACGATTCTCCTGTCCGCGCTCCGGCATGTCATCACTGCCCCTCGAACCAAGGCAGCGATTTCGCTCTTCCTGCAGCAGGAGGGCAATGAGGTGTTGGGCACGCTGGATCGCCCCAGACTCAAGCTCCGGCAGCAGGATGCATCCTTCTTCAAGAAGTACATCCAGGAGAAGGACGGCCTCTCGGAACTGCTCAAGCTCCAGACCCGGCCCGAAACCGAAGCACAGGAGAACATCCGGGCCAATGCGCAGCACCTCGTCACCGCGCTGTCCCGCATCGCGGAAGCGGACTGCCAGCGGCTGGTCTCGTACATCGCGCAGCGCTGCTTCCTGGTCATCGTCTCCACGTCCAACCTCGACTCGGCATTCCGAATCTTCTCCGTACTTAACGACCGGGGACTCGACCTGGCGGTGTCGGACATCATCAAGGCCGAACTCCTGGGGCGGTTACACGCCAGTGACCCCAGAAGCACGGGCGAATATCAGCACCGCTGGGAAACGCTTGAGAATGACCTGGGGAGGGATCGCTTCCAGACGCTCTTCAATCACATCCGGATGATCCATGCCCGCAAGAAGCTCAAGGGCACCGTGCTCGCGGAGTTCCGGGAGTATGTGCTCAAGGGCACGACGGACGTGGGGGCGTTCCTGGACCAGAACTTCTTCAAGTACGGACAGGCGTTCGAAACGATCCTCCAGGAGAACTATCAGGGCATCGACGAAGTCGCGGCACGGAAGGTCAACGCCGCGCTCAGGTGGTTCTCCTACGTCGACAACACCGACTGGTTGCCTCCCGCCATCCTTTTCCTGAAGAAGCACTCCAACAATCCTGAGTTGCTCGTGGAGTTCTTCCAGGACCTGGAACGGCTCGCGGCGTGCTTCATGTTCCTCCGGCCGACGATCAATGTCCGTCTGGAGCGCTATGCCCAGGTGCTGGAAGCCATCGAGCGGAACGGGAATCTCCGGGAGGACAGCAGCCCCCTACAGCTCACCTCGGAGGAACGGCGGGAGGCCCTGCAGGTCATTGAGGGTGACGTCTACAACGCCTATCCGACCGTCCGGCGCCTCATCCTGCTGCGGCTCGACAGTGAACTCGCGGCGGGTGGAGCCGTCTACGATCACGACCGGATCTCCATCGAGCACGTTGTTCCCCAGACGGTCAAGCCCGGGAGCGAGTGGGAGAAGCACTTCCCGGACGCGGACGCCCGGCAGCAGATGATCCACCGGCTGGGGAACCTGGTCCTGCTCACACGGAGGAAGAACAGCCAAGCGTCGAACTACGACTTCGCGATCAAGAAGGCCAAATACTTCTCGACGGTGGAAGGCGTCACGAACTTCGCCCTGACCAACGTCGTCCTGAAAGAGTCCAGCTGGACGCACACGCAGTTCCAAAACCGCCAAGCGGATCTTTCCACCCGCCTGAAGAACGTCTGGCGCCTATAGCCCAACGCGGAGGCATCACGCGGCCTATGGCACCGCGCCCGTGGAAGGCGCAGCCGGTGAGCGTCAAGGTCGTTGTCGCGTGAGAGGGTTCAGCCGATGCGCTTCAGCTCCTGCACTTCCGGTGAGGGGTTGAGGCGCACAGGGCCCGCGGGCGTCCCGTCGCGCGTGTCGCGGCTCCAGCGCTCGGGGTGACGGGCGCGGGCGCGCTGGTACACCTGATGGCGCTGGGCGAGCAGCGCCGCTTCGAGGCCGAAGTGCCTAATACCACTTGGTCACATCCGAGAGGGCAGCTCAGGCGGGGCTCTGGGGTTGATGGCTCTGTTGCAGAAGGGGCAGGTGCCAATCTGCCCGAGCAGGAGGGGCTGCAACGCGCGTCGCACCATCGGCAG
>NZ_RAWB01000219.1 GCF_003612055.1 Corallococcus llansteffanensis | reverse complement strand
GGCCTCGGGCGCGGAAGGGACTCCGGGCGCCAGGCCCTGGGCGCGCATCCACCGCAGCGCCCGGCCGGCGACGGCCTTCTCGCCCTTGTAGCCCAGCGCCGGAATCAGCCCCTCCAGGGGCAGCCAGCGCACCTCGTCCACCTCCACGCGCGGCCCCGGCAGCGGCCCCAGCTCTCCCGCCTCGTAGCGGAAGAGGAAGAAGTGGACGCGCTTGAAGATGCGCTGCCCCCGGAACTGGTAGACGTAGCGGATCTCCCCCAGGGGCGCGAGCAGCGCCACGGAGAGCCCCGTCTCCTCCCGCACCTCGCGCCGCGCGGTCTGCTCCGGCGTCTCGCCCGGGTCCACGTGCCCCTTGGGCAGCGCCCACAGGTGACGCCCGTGCGGACGGATGACCGCCACCTCCCAGGTGCCGGCACTGTCCCGGATGACGATGCCTCCTGAGGATGCCTCGCGCGGCATGGCCTCCACCCTACCCGAAGCGGGCGGCGGCCGGGCCATCAACCGCCGTGCGCGAAGTGGCGCAGCTTGGCCTCCGCCCCCAGCCGGTAGGCATAACGCACGTCGCCGAGCAGCCGGTCCAACCGCCGCTCCACCACGTGCCCCATCAGCCGCGCGCAGAAGCGCCGGGACACCCGGTTGGCCTCCTCGTAGCGCCAGCGCTCCTCCTGCGACAGCCGGGGCTGGTAGGCGACGTGGTCGAAGAGGCGGCCCAACAGCTCCCGCGCCCAGCCGGAGACGCCCTCGCCCCAGCGGTGCAGCAGGCAGACGAGGAACTTGTCCACCTCCGCCTGGGCCTCCAGCTCCAGCAGCGACACCGTGCGCTCGTAGTGCGCCGTGTGCGCGACATAGAGGAAGTGGCTGACGCCCTCGGTCACCTGGCAGTAGCCGTCCAGGTCTCCCTCCAGCACGGAGTTCACCGGGCTTGCGCCATAGCGCTCCAGGCGGGCCAGCAGCGCCGGGGCCAGGTACAGCGCCAGCTCCAGGCCGCCCCGGGCCTCCAGCACCAGCAGCTCCTCTGGCGCGCGGCCGGTGCCGCCCAGGAGCGCGGCGGTCTCTTCGTCCACCACGAAGGCCTCCGCGCGCGCCTCGCACCGGAAGCCGTAGATGGCCTCCAGGTGGGCCTGGAGGCGCCCGACGAGGGGGGAGTCGAGTGCGTCCGGCGAATCCACGGCGTCAGTTGGCAAGCGGCCCCTTGCGCGGCACCCATCCGGCGTCCACCAGCACGCGCTCCAGCTTGTCGCTGCCGGTGCGCACCCAGGACTCGTAGACGCGCAGCGCGCCCGCGGGCCCCGCGCTCACCAGCCCCCGGGCGCTGATCTCCTCCAGCACCTCCACCAGCGCGCGGAACTTGTCGCACAGCTCCCGGTACACGCCGGTGAAGCCGCTGGGGGGCACCAGCTCCGCGACCTGGCCATAGGCCGCCCCGCCCATCTGGATGTAGTAGTCCGGGCCCACCATGCCCTGCTGCAGCGCGCCAGAGAAGAAGCCCACCTTGTAGAGCGACACATCCCCCAGCCGCCGCAGCGTGCGGATGCGCTCGTCGCGCTCCTGCTGCAGCGCCCGGTGGTACAGCTCCGCCAGCGGCTCGTGCTCCCGCCGGCCTTCGGCGTCGCGGCTGAAGAGCTTGTCCGAGGCCGCGAAGTCCGCCAGCAGGTTCACCAGGTAGAACTCGGTGGACTCGCCCAGCGCTACCCGCTGCCGGGTCGTGACTTCCAGCAACAGCTCCCGGAAGAACTCCTTCAGCGAAGAAGAGGACGTCACCAGTCCGCTCATCGACCACACCTCCCGAGGGTGCCTGGAAGTCGCCCGAGACCGCCAGGGGACACTTCCCTCAAGCCTAGCCACGTCGGAGGGCGCCGGCAAAACGTACCCGAGTCTTATCAGGGACTTACGTTGGCACTCGGAGAGGGCGAGTGCCAACGGGGTGACAGCGGTGCTGCCCTACCGGGCAGGCGTGGCCAGGGGAGAAAGTTCCTGGAAAAGCACAGGCATGACGGGTGTTTAGCGGCACACGGCCCCGGGGACCAACGTCGCTTGACGAGGTGAAGTCCCTGGTTATTATCCGCCGCGAGCTGGCGTTAGCACTCACGAGGTGCGAGTGCCAACGCCACAGGCCAACCGGCCCTTTTTCAACCCCCAACGGCATCCCGGCCCGGACCGCAATCCGGCCGGCCAGACCGTGGTTCACAGGAGCAAGCCATGAAGATTCGTCCCCTGCAGGATCGGCTCATCATCAAGCGCGTCGCCGAGGAGAACAAGACCAAGGGCGGCCTCTTCATCCCCGACACGGCCAAGGAGAAGCCCCTCGAGGGCAAGGTCGTCGCCGTCGGCAACGGCAAGGTGCTGGAGGACGGCAAGGTGCGCGCCATGGACATCAAGGCCGGCGACACCATCCTCTTCAGCAAGTACGCGGGCACGGAGATCAAGCTGGACGGCGAGGATCACCTGATCCTCCGCGAAGAGGACGTGCTGGGCATCATCGAGAAGTGAAGCCCGCCGCACCCTTTTCCACTCCCAAACCTTAGAGGCTTCAAACCATGGCCAAAGACATCATTTTCGAAGTGCGCGCGCGTGACGCCATCCTGCGCGGCGTGAACATCCTCGCCGACGCGGTCAAGGTGACCCTGGGGCCCAAGGGCCGCAACGTCGTCATCGAGAAGAGCTTCGGCTCCCCCACCATCACGAAGGACGGCGTGACGGTGGCGAAGGAAATCGAACTGGAGAACAAGTTCGAGAACATGGGCGCCCAGATGGTCAAGGAGGTCGCCTCCAAGACGTCGGACGTCGCCGGTGACGGCACCACCACGGCCACCGTGCTGGCGCAGGCCATCTTCCGCGAGGGCGCGAAGCTGGTCGCCGCGGGCCACAACCCGATGGACATCAAGCGCGGCATCGACAAGGCCGTGACGGCGATCACCGCCGAGCTGAAGACCCTGGCGAAGCCGACCAAGGGCAACAAGGAGATCGCCCAGGTGGGCACCATCTCCGCCAACGGTGACACCACCATCGGCCAGATCATCGCGGACGCGATGGAGAAGGTCGGCAAGGAGGGCGTCATCACGGTCGAAGAGGCCAAGGGCCTGGAGACCACCCTGGACGTCGTCGAGGGCATGCAGTTCGACCGCGGCTACCTGTCCCCGTACTTCGTGACGGATCCGGAGCGCATGGAAGTCGTCCTGCAGGACCCGCTCATCCTCATCCACGAGAAGAAGATCTCGTCGATGAAGGACCTGCTCCCCATCCTGGAGCAGGTGGCGCGCGCCGGGAAGCCGCTGCTCATCATCGCGGAGGAGGTCGAGGGCGAGGCCCTGGCCACCCTGGTGGTGAACAAGATCCGCGGCGTGCTGAACGTGGCCGCGGTGAAGGCGCCGGGCTTCGGCGACCGCCGCAAGGCCATGCTGGAGGACATCGCGGTCCTCACCGGCGGCCGGATGATCGCCGAGGACCTGGGCATCAAGCTGGACACGCTGACGCTCCAGGACCTGGGCCGCGCGAAGCGCATCACCATCGACAAGGACAACACGACCATCGTCGACGGCGCGGGCGCCCAGACGGAGATCGAAGCGCGCGTGAAGCAGATCCGCGTGGCGGTGGAGGACACCAGCAGCGACTACGACCGTGAGAAGCTGCAGGAGCGCCTCGCGAAGCTCGTGGGCGGCGTGGCCGTCATCAACGTGGGCGCCGCGACCGAGACGGAGATGAAGGAGAAGAAGGCCCGCGTGGAGGACGCGCTCAATGCGACCCGCGCGGCCGTCGAGGAGGGCGTGGTGCCCGGCGGCGGCGTCGCCTACATCCGCTGCCTCAAGGCGCTGGACGGCCTGAAGCTGCTGGAGGGTGAGAAGTCCGGCGTGGACATCATCCGCCGCTCCGTCGAGGAGCCCCTGCGTCAGATCGTCGGCAACGGCGGCCTGGAGGGCAGCGTGGTGGTGAACAAGGTCAAGGAGGGCACCGGCGCGTACGGCTTCAACGCCGCCACCGGCGTCTACGAGGACCTGCTGGCCGCGGGCGTCATCGACCCGGCCAAGGTGAGCCGCACCGCGCTGCAGAACGCCGCGTCGGTCGCCTCGCTGATGCTGACCACGGAGGCCATGGTCGCCGAGCGTCCGAAGGCGGACGACGACAAGGGCGGCGGTGGTGGTGGCGGCATGGGCGGCATGGGTGGCATGGGCGGTATGGGCGGCATGGGCATGTAGTCGCCCTCCCCTCCCCTTCGTTTCCGGGGATGGGACTTTGACGGCCTCCGGCGCCCTTCGGGGTCCCGGGGGCCGTCGTGTTTTCAAGGGTCGCAGGCCAGCAGCCGGGCGCCCCCGTGGCAAGCGGCGCAACCGGCCCTTAGTCTTGGCATCTGGACAGCAGTCACTTCCCCCAACGCGTTGAAGGAGGATTCCGTGAAGCCCGTGAAGATCTACACGACGACCTATTGTGGCTTTTGCGTGCGCGCGAAGGACCTGCTCAAGCGCAAGGGCGTGGACTACACCGAGGTGGACGTCACCGGCGACGACGACGCCCGCGCGAAGCTCGTGGAGATGAGCGGCGGCCAGCGCACCGTGCCGCAGATCTTCATCGGCGACACGCACGTGGGCGGCTATTCCGACCTGGCGCAGCTGGACAAGGAGAAGCGCCTGGATCCGATGCTGAGCGCGTAGGGCAGCCAGGCAGCCGGGCCCCGGGTCCGGACGCCGTCGCCTGCCGCCGTGCATAGCTTCCCGCCAACGGCATTCACCCCTTTGACGGGAGGAACACCATGGCGGGCGGACAGGAAACGACCGGGACCCGGGACGAGCATCACGACCTCATCAGCACGCTGTACCACCTGCTCAAGGGCGCGTCGGTGAGCGAGCAGTACCTGCGCGACGCCGAGGCCGCGGGCGACCAGGAGCTGGCGCAGCTCTTCCGCGACTGGCAGGACGAGCAGCGCAACCTGGCCGAGCGCGCCAAGAACCTGCTGGGCACGCGCATGGTGAACGCGCAGGCCGGCACCGGCCGCGCCGCGAGCGCTCCGAGCTCTGGGAAGGGCAAGAGCCGGGGCGCGTCGTCGCGGCAGGAGGTGCCCACGCGCGAGGTGAAGGGTCCGACGAACGCCAGCGTGCGCTCCGGCGGCAACCCGGACGACGACGCCGTGGATGAACAGTCCAAGGAGTCGTTCCCCGCGAGCGACGCGCCCGCGAAGTACTGACGCGCGAGGACAGGGACGGCGGAGGGGGCTACGGCGGGCGCGGCAGGCCCCCTTCTGTCTTCACCTTCAACAGACGATTCCGCGCCCACTTCTTCCTCTTGCCCCTTGTGTCCAGTCCCCCCTAAACAGGCGGGACCAGGGCGGGGAGGGGTGCTTCTGCCCCCCGCGACCCGTTGCGACGAGGGGTCAGGGACCATGATTGACAGGCCGGATGTCACGGAAACCGTCCAGGCGGAGCGCGAAGGACAGGCCACCCGGGTCCCCCTCCATGAGTGGACGGTGGAAGTCGTGGGCGGCCCGGACAAGGGCAAGAAGGTCACCACCCGGGACTCGCTGGTGCGCGTGGGCTCGGACGCGGCGGGTGACCTCGTGTTGAGCGACCCGACGGTGAGCCGCCGCCACCTGGAGGTGGAGCGGCTGCCCCAGGGGCTGCTGCTGCGCGACACCGGCAGCCGCAACGGGACGTTCCTCGACGGCCGCCGCGTGCTCCAGGCCTTCGTCACCAGCGGTGACAAGGTGGAGCTGGGCAAGACGAAGCTCGCGGTGCGGGTCGCCGCGCGCGCGACGGAGGTGGAGGTCACCGGCACGGAGTCCTTCGGGCAGCTCGTGGGCAGCTCGGAGAAGATGCGCTGGGTCTTCACGGAGCTGCGCCGCATCGCGCGCGAGGACATGAACCTGCTCGTCGAGGGCGAGACGGGCACCGGCAAGGAGCTGGCCGCCCGCGCGGTGCACCAGCACTCGCTGCGCCGCCACGGCGCCTTCAAGGTCGTGGACTGCAACCTCATCTCCGAGGAGAAGGCGGAGCGCGAGCTGTTCGGCGGCCTGCGCGCCGGGGAGAACGAGGACAAGGGCGCGCGCGGCATCTTCGAGGCGGCGCGCGGCGGCACCCTCTTCCTGGACGAGGTGGGCGAGTTGCCCATGTCCGTGCAGGGCAAGCTCCTGCGCGTGCTGGAGACGCGCGAGGTGCCGTCCCTGGACGGCCAGCCGGTGGCGGTGGACGTGCGCGTCATCGCCTCCACGCACCGCAACCTGGAGGAGGACGTGCGCCAGGGCCGCTTCCGCGCGGACCTCTACTTCCGGCTCGCGGTGGCGCGCGTGCGACTGCCGCCCCTGCGCACCCGGCGCGACGACATCCCCACGCTGTCGCAGGCCCTGTCGCGCGGCATGAAGGCGGCGCTGGAGTTGACGCCGCAGACGCTCGCGCTCTTCGAGGGCTACGACTGGCCGGGCAACGTGCGCGAATTGCGCAACGTGCTGGAGCGCGGCGCCCTGATGCAGGAGACGGGCAACACGAGCTGGCTGGACTTCCTGGCGCACACGCCCAAGCGCGCGGAAGGGGCCGAGCCCGCCACCAACGTGGCCGCCATCGTCAGCGGCATGCCGTACCACGAGGCGAAGGACCGGGTGCTCGCGGACTTCGAGCGCCTGTACTTCGCGGAAGTCATGCGCGAGGTGGCCTTCGACATGAAGGCCGCGGAGCAGCGCACCGGGCTGTCCATGCAGAGCCTCTATCGCTTGTTGAAGAAGAACGGGCTTCGTCTCAAGGACCTCAAGAACGCCGAGGGCCTGGAGAAGTGAGAGCCCACCCGCAGTCCCCCACCACCCAACCGGGAGAACCCCTCACCATGCTGAGACGTCTCGCCGTTGCCTCCGTCATCCTCACCGCCGCCTGTGCCGGTTCGCAGAAGACCGGAGACGCCCCCGCCGCCGAAGGCCAGAAGCAGATGACGAAGGAGGAGCGGCTGCGCATCACCAACCAGCCTCCCTTCGACCTGGCCTCCTGCTTCCCGCGCGAGCAGACCCTGCCGTCCCCCGCCAACGAGGGCGTCCTCGTGGGCGCGCTGCTGAGCGTGCGTCCGAACGTGCTCGAGTGTCTGGTGGACCCGGCCAACCGCGGCCCCGCGGCCAGCACCAAGGTGACGGTGAAGACCACCGTCAACGCCCAGGGCGGCACGCACGCCATCAGCGGGGAGAACCTCACCCCCGCGGGCACGCAGTGCATCCAGCAGGTGCTGGACACGCACGTGAAGCCCGCGCCGCTGGCGGCGGACGCCAAGCCGGTGGAGGCCACGTACGCGTATGACCACGCGACCGCCAACAACCCCACCGTCACGATGGGCATCAACGAGGGCTCGGACTTCTCCGGAGCGGTGCGCCTGGCGGAGAAGAGCTGGTGTGAGTGCTTCAACGGCTTCAAGGCGACGACGCCGCCGGTGCTGGCCTCCGACATCCACATCATGAAGGGCCAGCCGAACCCCACGGAGGTCGTCTTCAAGCCCTCCGGCAGCACCGAGGGCGACCAGCTCGCCTCGTGTCTGCAGGCGAAGGTCGCGGCGATGCCCGCCAAGACGTCCGCCGAGCTGAAGTTCCCCTTCCGCTTCGTCTTCTTCAACTCCCAGGCCCCGGTGGAGACCGCCGCCAGCCTGCCGCCGGAGCTGCGCTTCTTCCAGCTGGAGCTGGCGCGCACCCAGGCCGCCGCCGCGTCCGCCATCTCCTTCGGCGCGCGCACCAACGCGGCGGAGACGTATGACGCCGTCGTGCAGAAGTACGCGAAGACGAAGGACTACAAGCTCTTCGACGAGCTGTCCTCCAAGTGCAACGCGCTGGTGGAGTCCGCCACCGCGTGGGTGACGGCGCTCAAGACGCAGGAGACGGTGGACCAGACGACGCTCACCCTGGTGCAGGAGCTGAAGACCAAGGAGGAGAGCTGGGCCCCGGTGGAGACCGCCAGCCAGGAGGCCCTCGCCAACACCCAGAAGGACCTGACGGCCGCCCAGCAGCGCCTGACCGCGGACCAGGGCGCGTGCCCGAAGAAGAGCTACAACAACACGGCGCCCAAGAAGAAGTAGCAGGCACCGAAGCAGCGACTGGAAAAGCGAAACGGGCGCTCCGGAGATTCTTCCGGGGCGCCCGTCTTCTTTTCGCCGCCGCCCTGCCGCGGGCCTACGACGCGGCGGGGACCTTGTCGTCGTTGTGCGCGGAGGCCTCGCGCATCTTCACGCTGACGAGCTTGGAGATGCCGGGCTCCTCCATGGTGACGCCGTACAGCGTGTCGGCGACCTCCATGGTGCGCTTGTTGTGGGTGATGAGGATGAACTGCGACTGGCGGCTCATCTCCTTCACCATGTCGTTGTAGCGGCCCACGTTGCCCTCATCCAGCGGGGCGTCGACCTCGTCCAGGAGGCAGAAGGGGGTGGGCTTGATGAGGAAGATGCCGAAGATGAGCGCCACGGCGGTGAGCGCCTTCTCGCCGCCGGACAGCAGATTGACGCTCTGCAGCTTCTTGCCCGGCGGCTGGGCGACGATCTCCACGCCCGGCTCCCCGTTGGGGCCCTCCTGCGTCAGCACGAGGCTGGCGCGGCCGCCGCCGAACAGGCGCGGGAAGATGGCCTGGAACTTGTCGTTCACCACGTCGAAGGTCTGCTTGAAGCGCTCGCGGCTCGTCGCGTCGATGCGGACGATGGCCTCGCGCAGCTGGCTGATGGACGCCTGGAGGTCCTGCCGCTGCGCGGAGAGGAACTCGAAGCGCTTGGACAGCTCCGCGTGCTCGTCGATGGCGGTGAGGTTGATCTCCCCCATCTTCTCCACCTGCGCGCGCAGGTCCTTGAGCTCCCCTTCCACCTCCGCGGAGAGCGTGGGCAGCAGGTGGTACTGGTGCAGCTCCGTGGCCAGCTCCAGCTGGTAGCGCTCGCGGATGCCGGCGGACAGGTGCTCCAACTCCAGGGCAATCTCGCGCTCGCGCAGCGAAATCTGGGACAGGCCCTGCATCAGCTCATCCAGCCGGCCGCGCAGCTCGCGGAAGGCGGTGTCCTGCTCGCGCACTTCCGTCGTCGCGGTGGTGTGCGCCGTGCGGCGCGACTCCAGCGCCTCCGCGGCCACGCGGTGCTCCTCCGCCCGCTGCTCCCGGGTGGACTCCAGCTCCGCGAGCCTGCGCTCCAGCGCCTCCACCTTCACGCGACCCTCCGTCACGGCGCCCTGGAGGCGGCTCGTGCGCGCCTCCATGTCCCGGCGCTGCGACACCAGGCTCTCCAGCTCCTTGCGCGCCGACTCGCCGCGCTCGCTGCCGGCGGCCACCTTCACGCGCAGGCCCATCAGGTCCGAGGACGCCGTGTCCGCGCGCTGGCGCAGCCCCTCCAGCTCGCCCGCGTACTGCCGCACGCGCTCCTCGCGCGCCTCGCGATCCGCCTGGCCGTGGGCCACCTCGCCCCGGCTGGACTCCTCCTCGTGCGTGAGCGCGGTGTGGCTCTGGGTGAGCTGCCCCTCCTCGGCCTCCAGCGCGCGCAGCCGCTCGCGCACCTTGGACAGGTCCTCGCTCGCCTTGTGGAGGTCCTTCTCCTGGCTGGCCAGGTTGACCTCCTCCGCGTGCTGCTCCTTGCCCAGACCCTTGAGGACGGTCTCCGCCTGCCCCATCTGCTTCTGGAGCGTGTAGTGGCGGGTCAGAATCTCGTTGTAGCGCTCCTCCACCCGGGCCACTTCGGAGGCCAGTTCGGCGATCTCACGCTTCTTCTGGAGCGCGCCCACCGCCGCGCCCTCGCGCTCACCGCCGGTGATGGTGCCGTCGGCGCGGAAGACTTCACCCTCCAGCGTCACGAGCGTGCACGGCGTGGGGCTCCAGTCCGCGTACTCCCGGGCCGCGAGCAGGTCCTGGACGATGACCACGTCGCCCAGGAGCAGCCGCATCACCGGCTCCAGCGCGGGCTCGCAGGACACCTCGCGCAGCGCGTGCGCGAGGACGCCCGGGCGCGACAGGTCCGGCTCCACGAAGGGCCGGGCCGCATCCCCGGAGGGCACCGGCAGGAAGGTGCCCCGCCCTTCCGCGTGGCCCTTCAGGTACTCCACCAGCTCCAGGCCCTTGTCGCGGCTGTCGACGATGACGTGCTGGAGCCGCTCGCCCAGGGCGGCCTCCACCGCGCGCTCGTAGCGCGGCGACGTCACCGTGAGCACGTCCGCCACGAGGCCGAAGATGCCCTGGTCGCGGGCGGCCTCCGCGGCGCGCACCATCACGGCGCGCACGCCCCGGTCGAAGCCGTCGTAGTTCTTCTGGATGTCCTCCAGGGAGGACAGGCGGCTGCGCTTGTCGCTCAGCTCCTCGCGCAGCGCGATGACCTGGACCTCGTTCTCCGTGAAGGCCTCGCGCGTGCGGGTGAGGGCCTCCTCCTCCTGACCCCGGCGCTCGGCCAGCTCGGACGCCAGGTGGCGGGTGTCCTCCACGTGGCGGGCCGCCTGCGTGCGCACGCCGTCCAGCTCCTGCTCCTGGGCGCGCAGGGCCTCCACCTCGCCCGCGAGCTTCGCGCGGCGGGCCTCCAGGTCGGTGCGCTGGCGCGCCAGGTTGGTCAGGTTGCTCTCGTGGTTCGCAAGCCGCGTGGCCACGGCGACCAGCCCCGCCCGCTCCTGCTCCAGGCGCAGGGAGATCTCCGTCTGCAGCACGGAGACGCGGCGCTGCTCCTCCAGGGCCACCTGCATGGCCACTTCGTCTTCCTTGTACGACCCGGCGATGCCCGACAGCTCCGCCTCGCGGGCCGTCATGGTCTGCACCACCTCCGCCTGCCGCGCGAGCAGCCCGTCCAGCTCCGCCTGCGACTGGGCCACGCGCGCGCCCGTCTCCTCGAAGTCGCGCCGGCCGTACGCCAATTCCTGCGCGTCGCGCTGCGCGGCGCTCTCCAGCGCGTGCACCTCACCGGCGAACTGCTGGAGCGCCGCACCCTCCGCGTCCAGCTCCGCGCGGCGCCGGGTGATGACCTCCTCCAGCTCCTTCACCCGGTCCAGGCCCTCGCGCTCCTCGCCGCCCAGGTTCTCCAGCCGCGACTGGAGCACGCCCTTCTCCGCCATCAGCTCCAGCGCGCGGTGGCTGGCCGAGTGCAGATCAATCTCCCGCATGCGCGCCTTGAGCTTGCGGTACTTCTCCGCCTTCTTCGCCTGCCGCGACAGCGTGTCGAGCCGCTTCTCCAGCTCGCCCGTGATGTCGTTGACGCGCAGGAGGTTGGCCTCGGTGGCCTCCATCTTGCGCTCGGCGGCCTTGCGGCGGGCCTTGTACTTGGTGACGCCCGCGGCTTCCTCCAGCAGGTGCCGGCGGTCCTCCGGCTTGCTGGAGACGATGAGGCCCACGCGGCCCTGCTCGATGATGGAGTAGGCCTTGGTGCCCACGCCCGTGCCGAGGAACAGCTCCGTGATGTCCAGGAGGCGGCACAGCGTCTTGTTGATGAGGTACTCGGAGTCGCCGTTGCGGAACAGGCGCCGGGTGACCGTGATCTCGGAGAAGCCCTGGTACTGGGGCGCCAGCGTGTCCGTGTCGTCCACGAGGAAGGTGAGCGACACCTCCGCCATCGACAGGGGCGGCTTGGACTCCGAGCCGTTGAAGATGACGTCCTCCATGCCCCGGCCGCGCAGGTTCTTCGCGCTCTGCTCGCCCATCACCCAGCGGATGGCGTCCACGACGTTGGATTTGCCACACCCGTTGGGGCCGACGACGCCGGTGACGCCCTCGTCGAAGGAGAAGACGCTCCGCTCCATGAACGACTTGAAGCCGGTGATGTCCAGGCGCTTGATTCGCATGCCAGCGTGCTCCCTACGAGGCGACGGTGAGACGGGGTGAAAACGCGCGCGGGGCCGGAAAATCGGCTCCGCAGCGATCGGCAGGAGTACCAGCCACCCCACCGGTGATCAAGGGTGACACTGCAACGCGTGACCCTATGTCCAGTGCTACAGGCAGGGGAGCAGGCGACCTCGCATCACCCTTGCAAAGCAGACGTCCCACCCTACCTTGGTCTTGACCTTTCTGGAGGCGGCCTACGTTTCAGCCCTTGTTCGCCCTGTCGCTCCTCGTGGGCGCGTCCCCGACGTCTCAGGTAGCACCCCGGTCTGACATGGTCGTGGCGGCAGCGCCGGCCCCGTGTCCAAACCCGTGGTTTCCCATGGAGGAGGGCCTGGCGCTGACGTACCGCGCCGGCCGCTCGTCGGAGCTGGTGCTGACGACGAAGGACGTCGTGCCGGCCCCGGACGGGACGGTGAAGGCCCTCCTCGCGGTCAGCCTCAAGGGGCGCAACGGCCAGACGGAGCTCACCTGTGACGCCCAAGGGGTGCGCACGGGGCTGGGCGGCCTGGAGGGCACGCTCCTGTCCGCGTCCGGCATGGACGTGCAGGTGGTGAACATGGAGGGCGTCGCCGTGCCGGCCCCGTCCGTGATGGTGATGGGCGGCACGTGGAAGAACAGCCTGTCGGTGAAGCTCCAGCCCCCGGCGAAGAAGGGCGGCCTGCGCCCCACCATCGCCACGACCTTCGACAAGGAGGCCACGGTGGTGGGCGAGGAGGAGATCACCGTCCAGGGCGGCACCTTCAAGGCGCTGAAGATCAAGAACATCACCACGGCCCGCGCCAGCCGCCCCGGTTCAGAGGGGCGCTCCATGGAGAGCCTGATGTGGTTCGCGCCGGACGTCGGCATCATCAAGCTGACCACCGACGGCGAGACCAACCTGGAGCTGCTCAAGGTGGACCGGCCCAAGGCCAAGGTGCAGCCGGCCGCGCTCAAGAACGGCGCGAAGAAGGTCCCGAAGGCCACCAAGGGCTAGAGGCGCCCTTCAAGCGCCTCAGGCCGGCTCACCGGAAGGCGCGGGCGGCTCCGAGGGACGGTTGCCGCCCGACGCCGGGGTGGAGGGGCGCGACTGGGGCTCCACCGTCACGCGCACCACGCGCGGCCCGTCCACCTCCTCCACGAGGATGCGCCACATGTCGAGCTTGAGGTGGTCGCCCTTCTCCGGCACGCGGCCCAGCTTCGTCATCAGGTAGCCGGCGATGGTCGTCACTTCGCCCTTCTCCTCGTCGCTCAGGTCGAAGTCCACGTCCAGCTGCGCTTCCAGGTCGTCCAGCTGCGCGGTGCCCGGCAGCTCGAAGCGGCCGCCCGGCAGCGCACGCACTTCCTCCACGCGCCGCCCCAGCTCCGCCACGTCGCCCACCACCTCCGACACCACGTCCGCGATGGTGACGAGGCCGGACGTGCCGCCGTGCTCGTCCACCACCATGGCGATCTGCCGGCGCCGGCGCCGGAACTCCGTCAGGAGCTGCTCCAGCGTCGCGTTCTCCGGGATGAAGAGCACCGGCCGCTGCACCTGGGACAGGCTGCGCAGCTCCCCGCGCGACAGGAGGAAGAACAGGTCCTTCACGTTGACCACGCCCTCGACGGCGTCGAGGTTGCCCCGGCACACCGGCAGCCACGTGTGTCCGGACGCGCGCGCGTCCACCACGTTCTTGTCCAGCGGCTCCTCCACGTCCAGGTAGCGCACCTGGTTGCGAGGGACCATCACCTGCCGGGCCGTCTTCTGCGCCATCTCCAGCGCGCGCTCCAGGAGCTCCGCCCGGGCCGTGGTGATGGCGCCCGCCTGCGCGGAAGAGTGCAGGATGACGCGCAGCTCCTCCTCGCTCGTCGCCTCGTGGGACTCACCGGCGGAGTGCAGGCCGAACGCCTTGAGCACCAGCGACGCCAGCCAGTTGAGCAGCCGGATGGCCGGGTAGAACAGGAAGTAGAACGCGCGCATGGGCAGCGCGACCGCGAGCGTCGTCTGCTCCGCGCGCTGGATGGCGAGGCTCTTGGGCGCCAGCTCCCCCAGCACGATGTGCAGGAACGTGATGATGCTGAAGGCGATGACCACCGCCGCGCTGTGCGCGAGCGTCGACGCCGAGCCCTCCGGCACGATGCGCGTCAGCACCGGCTCCAGCAGGTGCGCGAACGCGGGCTCACCCAGCCAGCCCAGGCCCAGCGACGCGAGCGTGATGCCGAACTGCGTGGCGGACAGGTACGCGTCCAGCTCGCTGACCATCTTCAGGGCCATGCCCGCGCCGGGCGTGCCCTCGTCCACCAGGGACTGCAGGCGCGTGGCGCGAATCTTCACGATGGCGAACTCCGTCGCCACGAAGAAGCCGTTCGCGACGACCAGCAGCAGCGCCAGCCCCAGGAAAACCCATTCCATTGTGTGGTCCCTCAGAAGAGGGCTTCGAAGTCCGGATCGCCCTTGAGCACGTCGAACATGGGGTCGGCGGACAGCCACCCCAGGACCTTCTGACGGTCCGCCGCCAGCGCCTTCTGCAGGTACTGGACGGAGTCCTTCGGACGGCCCCACAGCGCGTACAGCGCCGCCAGGTTGTAGTTGAGCAACAGGTCTTCCGCATTCAACGCCCGGGCGCGCTCATAGGCGCGCTCCGCTTCGGCGTAGAAGCCCTTCTGGGCGTAGCAGATGCCCAGGTCCAGCTGCGCCTCGAAGTTGTCCGGCTCCAGCCGCACCACTTCCTTCAGCTGGGTGATGGAGGAGCGGTAGTCGCCCTCGTCCATCATCAGCGCCGCCAGTTCATGCCGGGGGAAGGCATCCTGCGGATCCAGCTCGATGGCGGACTGGAGCTCGCGCATCGCCTCCTCCACCCGCCCCTGGTCCGCGTACGTGAGGCCCAGGTTGAGGTGGGCGTCCGGGTACTCCGGATCCAGCTCGATGGCCTCCTTATACTCCTCCACCGCCATCTCGCTGGCGTGGGTGGAGAGGAAGCAGGCCAGGTTGTAGTGCGCGGTGGCGCTCTCCGGCTCCAGCTTCAGCGCGGTGAGGTACTCGCCGAGCGCCTCGCGGAACTGCTTCTTCTCCGCGTAGACCGTGGCCAGGTTGTCGTGCGCGTGCGCCGACGTGGGGTCCAGGTCGATGGCCTTCCGGAACTCCTTGATGGCCTCGTCCAGCCAGCCCCGGTCCGCCAGCTCGATGCCGCGGGTGTTGTGCTCATCGGACAGAGCAATGTTGTCCTTTTCCCGGGCCATGGAGCGCGCGGCAATCTACGCGCCGCGCAATCACCGGTGCAAGGTAGAGTTTCCCCTTGCCCATGCGCCACGCCGCCCTGCTGCTCCTCCTGACGCTCGCCGCCTGTCACCCGCGCCCGGCCACCCCCACC
>NZ_RAWB01000218.1 GCF_003612055.1 Corallococcus llansteffanensis | reverse complement strand
GCCCCCAGCGGGCCGCCGCCCATCCCGTTGGTGCCGCGGAACCGGCCGCTGCCGCTGTCCTTCGCGCAGCAGCGGTTCTGGTACCTCCAGCAGCTGGAGCCCCAGAGCGGCGCGTACAACAACGCGTCCACGTTCCGGCTCACCGGCGACCTGGATGTCGCCGCGCTCCAGGCGGCGCTGGATGAGCTGGTGGCCCGGCACGAAGTGCTGCGCACGACGTACTCGCTGGCGGGCGGCAGCGCGGTGCAGCTCATCCACCCGGCGCGCGGCCTGCCCATGCGGAAGGTCGAAGTGCCCGGCGCGACGCCCGAGGCCCGCGAGGCGGAGCTGCTCCGCCTGTGCCAGGCCCACACCATGATTCCCTTCGACCTGGAGAAGGTCGTGGTCCGCGCGCTGTTGCTGCGCGTGGAGCCCCGGGTGCACGTGGTGACGCTGGTGCTCCACCACGCGGTGGCGGATGCGTGGTGCACCATGGTGCTCGCGCGGGAGCTGACGGTGCTCTACGCGACGTACAGCGCGGGGATGAAGGAGTCCCCCCTGCCCCCGCTGCCCGTGCAGTACGCGGACTACGCGGTGTGGCAGCGCGAGTGGCTGGAAGGCGGCGTGCTGGAGGCGCAGGTCTCCTGGTGGAAGCAGCGCCTGCTGGGGGCTCCGGCGTTGGAGCTGCCCACGGACCGGCCGCGTCCCGCCGTGCAGTCCTTCGCGGGGGCGGTGTACCGCTTCCAGTTCCCGGCCGACGTGGCCGAACCGCTGCTGGCCTACGGCCGTCGCCACGGCGCCACGTCGTTCATGGTGATGATGGCGCTCTTCCAGACGCTGCTGTCGCGCTACTCGGGGCAGGCCGACTTCGTCATCGGCACGCCCATCGCGGGCCGCACGCGTCCCGAGGTGGAGGGGCTGCTGGGCTGCTTCCTCAACACCCTCGCCTTCCGCAGCCGGCTGGACGGGGCGCCGTCGTTCGTCGAGCTGCTGGGCCGCGTGCGCACCCAGTCGCTGGAGGCCTACGCGCGGCAGGACGCGCCGTTCGAGCGCATCCTCGACACGCTGGGCCTGCCGCGCGACCTGAGCCGCACGCCGCTGTTCCAGGTCGTCCTCAACGTGCTCAACACGCCGGAGGCGAAGGCGCAGCTGCCGACGCTGGAGCTTGGCCCGGTGGAGGTGCCCAACGACACGGCCAAGTTCGACCTGGGCCTGGAGGTCTTCGAGACGCGCACGGGGTTCTCCTGCCGCTTCGAGTACGCCACCGCCCTCTTCGACGCCGCCACCGTGGAGCGCATGGCGGAGCACCTCGTGGGCATCGCCCGGGAGGTCGTCGCGTCGCCGGAGGCCCCGCTCGCGCACCTGCGGATGATGAGCGAGGCCGAGCGGCAGAACATCCTCGTCGCGTGGAACGACACGCGGGGCGAGTACCCGCGCGAGGCCTGCATCCAGGACCTCTTCATGCAGCAGGCCGCGCAGCGTCCGGACGCCGTCGCCCTGGAGTTCGGGGACACGCGCCTGACGTACGCGGAGCTGGACGCGCGCACGAACCAGTGGGCGCACGTGCTGCGCGAGCACGGAGTGGGCCCGGACGTGCTGGTGGCGGTGTGCCTGGAGCGCTCCGTCGAACTCATCGTCTCGTTGCTGGCCATCCTCAAGGCCGGTGGCGCGTACCTGCCGCTGGATGCCTCGTACCCGGCGCAGCGCCTGGCCTCGATGCTGGAGGACGCGCCGCCGAAGCTGCTGCTCACCACGCGCGAGGTGCGCGCGACCCTGCCCGTGGACGACGCCCTGCCCTCCCTGTTCGTGGAGGAGCTGCGCCTGGACGGAATGCCCACGACGCCCGTGCACGCGGGGACGCATTCGCGCCACCTGGCCTACGTGGACTTCACGTCCGGAAGCACGGGCCGCCCCAAGGGCGTGGCCGTGGAGCACCGGGGCGTGATGCGCCTGCTGCACAACGCGCCCTATGCGCACCTGGGCCCGGATGAGACGTTCCTGCTCATCGCGCCCATCTCGTTCGATGCGTCCACGCTGGAGGTCTGGGGACCGCTGCTCTTCGGCGGCCGCCTCGTCGTCTTCCCGCCCAAGTCGCCGTCGGACCTGGACCTGCTGGCCCACGTCCTGGAGCACCACCGCGTCACCACGCTGCACCTGACGGCGGGTCTCTTCGCCCAGGTCGTGGATCTCAAGACCGATGCGCTCCGGAACGTGCGGCAGATGCTCACGGGTGGCGACGTCGTCTCCGCGCCCCACGTGCGTCGCGTGGTGCAGGAGCTGGGCATCCCCGTCACGGCCTGCTACGGCCCGACGGAGACGACCCTCTTCGCGTCCACGCACCGGATGACGGACGCGGCGCAGGTGGGGACCACCATCCCCATCGGCCGGCCCATCTCGGACACGCAGCTCTATGTCCTGGATGCGCATGGCCAGCCGGTGCCCTCGGGTGTCCCGGGCGAGCTGTTCATCGGCGGTGATGGCCTGGCGCGCGGCTACCTCTCGCGCCCGGACCTGACCGCGGAGCGCTTCGTCCCGAACCCGTTCTCCGCCGTGGCGGGCGAGCGCCTCTACCGCACGGGAGACCTCGCGCGCTGGAGGAAGGACGGGGTGCTGGAGTTCCTCGGCCGCGCGGACAACCAGGTGAAGGTGCGTGGCTACCGCATCGAGCTGGCGGAAGTGGAAGCCGCGCTGCGTGCCCACCCGGAAGTGCGCGAGGCCGTGGCCGTGGTGCGCGAGGACGTGCCCGGCGACAAGCGGCTCGTCGTCTACTTCGTCGCGAACCAGGACCTGGACCCGGCCGTGCTGCGGACGTTCCTTCTGGAGCGACTGCCGGAGTACATGCTGCCGTCGGCCTTCGTGCCCCTCGCGGCCCTGCCGCTGACGGCGAACGCGAAGGTGGACCGCAAGGCGCTCCCGGCTCCGGAAGGCCTGCGCGCCACCTCGAAGCGTGAGTTCGTCGCGCCCCGCACGGAGATGGAGCAGCGGCTGGCGGAGGTCTGGATCCAGGTGCTGCGCGTCGAGCGCGTGGGCGTGGACGACAACTTCTTCGAGCTGGGTGGCGACTCCATCATCAGCCTCCAGGTCGTCGCGCGGGCGCGTCAGGCCGGCGTGCAGCTCGCCGTGCGTGACCTCTTCCAGCACCCGACCCTCGGCGCCCTGGCGTCCGTGGCCCGGGTCAGCGCGGGCAGCCTGGCCGAGCAGGGCCCCGTCGTGGGCGAGGTGCCGCTCACGCCCATCCAGCTCCAGTTGCTGGAGCGGGATCCGGAGCACGCCCACCACTCCAACCAGACGCTGATGCTGCGGGCCCGTCAGCCGCTGCAGGCGAGTCACCTGGAGCAGGCGCTCCAGGCGGTCATCACCCACCACGACGCCCTGCGCCTGCGCTTCAGCCGTGAGAACGGCTGGCGTCAGCACAACGCCGCGCCCGACGCGGCGCCCTTCCAGTTGCTCCAGGTGGACCTGTCCCAGCTCCCGGCGGAGGCCCGCCCGGGCGTCCTGCTGGAGCAGGCGAACCGCCTCCAGGCCAGCTTCGACCTGGCTCAGCCGCCCCTGGTGCGCGCCGCCCTCTTCCACTCCGGGCCGGGGGAGGATCAGCGGCTGCTGGTCATCATCCACCACCTCGTGATGGATGCCGTCTCCTGGCGCGTGCTCATCGAGGACCTCGAGTCCGCGTACCACCAGTTGCTCGCGCTGCGTCCCCCCGTCCTCCCCGCGAAGACGACGTCGTTCCTCACCTGGGCGCGCCGGCTGGAGACCCACGCGCTGTCGGACGCGCTGCACGCCCAGACCCCGCTCTGGCTGGATGACGCCCGCAAGGACGTCGCCGCGCTGCCCGTCGACTCGGCGGGCCCCAACACGCGCGAGTCCCAGCGCTCGGTGGGCGTCTGGCTGGAGGCGGAAGAGACGCGGCTGCTCCTCCAGGAGACGCCCACGGCCTGGCGCGCCCAGATCAACGACGTGCTGCTGACCGCGCTGGCGCTGGCCCTTCGTGACTGGACGGGCCAGTCGCGCCTGCTCGTCGACCTGGAGGGCCACGGCCGTGAGGAGCTGTTCGCGGACGCGGACGTGTCCCGCACGGTCGGTTGGTTCACCTCCGTGACGCCCGCGCTGCTCCAGCTGCCCTCGGGCGGCTCCTACGGTGACAGCCTGCGCGCGGTGCGCGACTCGCTGAAGCAGTGGCCCGACCACGGCATCGGCTTCGGGCTGCTGCGCTTCATGGGCCCCTCGGATGTCCGGCAGCGGCTCGCGGCACTTCCTGTCGCGCAGGTGTCCTTCAACTACCTGGGCCAGCTCGACGGCTCAGCCGCCGCCAGCACCCTCTTCTCCCTGAGCGACGAGCCCGTGGGCGCGGCGGTGGCGCCCCAGTCCCTTCGTTCACACCTGCTGGCCGTAGACGGCTCGGTGCGGGACGGACGGCTGCGGATGGACTTCGGCTTCAGCCACCACCTGCACCAGGCCGCCACCATCGAGGCGCTGGCGCAGCGGTTCCTTACGGCCCTGCGCACGCTCATCGCGCAGCGGAACTCCGAGGACGCCCGCCGCAGGACCCCGGGCGACTTCCCCCTGGCGAAGATCTCCCAGCCCGCGCTCGACGCGCTGCTGGCCTCGCAGGGCCCGTCCGTGGAGGACGTGTACCCGCTGTCGCCCATGCAGCAGGGCATGCTGTTCCACGCGCTCTACTCGCCGGACTCGGTCTTCTATTTCGAGCAGCGCACCTGGTCGATCCACTCGGACATCGACATCGCCCTGTTCCAGAAGACGTGGCAGGCGGCCCTGGACAGAAACCCCGTCCTGCGCACCAGCTTCGTGTGGAAGGACCTCGACGCGCCCCTCCAGGTGGTGCACGCGAACGCGCCGCTGCCGTTCGAGCAGCACGACTGGCGCGACCTGTCCGCCGAGGAGAAGCAGACCCGCTTCGCGGAGCTGATCGACCAGGAGCGTGCGCGCGGCTTCGACCTGTCGCGGGCGCCGTTGATGCGGCTGGCCGCGGTGCGGGTCGCGGATGATCACTGGCGCATGGTGTGGAGCCACCACCACCTGCTCCTGGACGGCTGGAGCTCCGGCCTGTTCTTCCAGGAGGTCTTCGCGCTCTACGACGCCTTCCGGACGGGAACGAACCCGCCCCCCTCCACGCGGCCTTCGTTCCGCGACTACATCGCGTGGTTGCAGCAGACGGACGCGGTCGCGGACGAGGCCTTCTGGCGCGGCCAGCTCGCCGGCTTCACCGCCCCCACGCCCATGCCCGCGGAGCAGCCCGCGGCCGCGCGCACCGCCGGGGATCCGCCCTCCGCGGGCCTGACGCTGCCCCTGACTCCGGGAGTCGTCACCGCGCTGCAGTCCTTCGCGCGCCAGCACCAGCTCACGCTCAACACGCTCGCGCAGGCCGCGTGGGCCCTGGTGCTCGCCCGCTACGGCGCCACGCAGGACGTCCTCTTCGGCACCACCCTGGCGGGCCGTCCTCCGGAGCTCCCGGGCTCGGACGCGATGCTGGGCCTGCTCATCACCACCCTGCCCGTCCGCATCCAGCTCCCCCAGGAGACGGCGCCCGTGCTGCCGTGGCTCCAGGCGCTCCAGGTGCAGCAGCTGGGCATCCAGCAGCACCAGCACACGCCGCTCGTCACCGCGCAGGGCTGGAGCGATCTGCCGCGTGGCACGCCGCTCTTCAACTCGCTGCTCGTCTTCGAGAACTTCCCCGTCGATGCGTCGCTGCTCAAGCGCTCCACCGCGCTGGACATCCGCGACCTCGAGTCCGGAGAGAGCAGCCACTACACGCTCACCGCCTCCGTCCTCCCGGGCGCCGGGCTCCGGCTCCACCTGGCCTACGACGCGAGCCGCTTCTCCGACGAGGGGATGCAGCGCGTGCTGGGCCACTGGGCCCAGGCCCTGGAGTCCCTGACGCAGCCCGATGCCCGTCTCTCGGACATCTCGCTCCTCACCCAGGCCGAGCGTCAGCAGGTGCTGGTGGAGTGGAACGCCACCGCTGGTGCCTACCCGGACGCCTGCATCCACGACCTCTTCGCGAAGCAGGCCGACCTGCGCCCGGACGCTGTCGCCCTGGAGTTCGGGGACACGCGCCTGACGTACGCGCAGCTCGACGCGCAGGCCAACCAGCTCGCGCACCTGTTGCGCCAGCATGGCGTGGGCCCTGACTCCCTCGTCGCGCTCTGCCTGGAGCGCTCCGTCGAGTTGATCGTCTCGCTGCTGGCCATCCTCAAGGCCGGCGGTGCCTACGTGCCGCTCGATGCCTCGTACCCGGTGCAGCGCCTGGCCTCGATGCTGGAGGACGCGCCGCCTCAGGTCCTCATCACCTCGCGCGCGCTGCGCCCGACGCTGCCCGTCTCGCCGGAGCTGCCCTGCCTCCTCGTGGAGGACGTGCGCCTGGACGAGCAGCCGACGACCCGTCCCGTGGCCGGTACGCACCCGCGCCACCTGGCCTACGTGGACTTCACGTCCGGAAGCACGGGGCGTCCCAAGGGCGTCGCCGTGGAGCACCGGGGCGTGATGCGCCTGCTGCACAACGCGCCGTACGCGCACCTGGGCCCGGATGAGACGTTCCTGCTCATCGCGCCCATCTCCTTCGACGCCTCCACGCTGGAGGTCTGGGGACCGCTGCTCTTCGGCGGTCGCCTCGTCGTCTTCCCGCCCAAGTCGCCGTCGGACCTGGACCTGCTGGCCCATGTCCTGGAGCACCACCGCGTCACCACGCTGCACCTGACGGCGGGTCTCTTCGCCCAGGTCGTGGACCTCAAGGCCGAAGCGCTCCGCAACGTGCGGCAGATGCTCACGGGCGGCGACGTCGTCTCCGCGCCCCACGTGCGTCGCGTGGTGCAGGAGCTGGGCATCCCCGTCACGGCCTGCTACGGCCCGACGGAGACGACCCTCTTCGCGTCCACGCACCGGATGACGGACGCGGCCCAGGTGGGCATGACCATCCCCATCGGTCGGCCCATCGCGAACACGCAGCTCTACGTGCTGGACGCCAGCGGGCAGCCGGTGCCCGCGGGTGTCCCGGGCGAGCTGTTCATCGGCGGCGATGGCCTGGCGCGCGGCTACCTCTCGCGCCCGGACCTGACCGCGGAGCGCTTCGTTCCGAACCCGTTCGCCACCGTGGCGGGCGAGCGCCTCTACCGCACGGGAGACCTCGCGCGCTGGAGGGCGGACGGGGTGATGGAATTCCTCGGCCGCGCGGACAACCAGGTGAAGGTGCGTGGCTACCGCATCGAGCTGGCGGAAGTGGAAGCCGCGCTGCGCGCCCACCCGAGCGTGCGTGAGGCCGTGGCCGTGGTGCGCGAGGACGTGCCCGGTGACAAGCGCCTCGTGGCGTATGTGGTCCTGCACCAGGACGTGAGCTCGGCCGTGCTGCGCGCGTTCCTGCTGGAGCGGCTGCCGGAGTACATGCTGCCGTCGGCCTTCGTGCCCCTCGCGGCCATGCCGTTGACGGCCAACGCGAAGGTGGACCGCAAGGCCCTGCCCGCGCCGGAAGGCCTGCGTTCCACCTCGAAGCGCGAGTACGTCGCGCCCCGCACGGAGATGGAGCAGCGGCTGTCCGCGGTGATCACCCAGGTGCTGCGCGTCGATCGCATCAGCCTGGATGACAACTTCTTCGACCTGGGCGGCGACTCCATCATCAGCCTCCAGGTCGTCGCGCGCGCGCGTCAGGCCGGCGTGCAGATCGCCGTGCGCGATCTCTTCCAGCACCCCACCCTGCGCGCGCTGGCGACCGTGGCCCGCGCGAGCACCGCCAGCACCGCGGAGCAGGGCCCCGTGGTGGGCGAAGCCCCGCTCACCCCCATCCAGCTCGAGTTGCTGGAGCGGGACCCGGAGCACGCCCACCACTTCAACCAGCCGCTGCTGCTGAAGGCGCGTCAGCCCCTGCAGGCCGGGCACCTGGAACGGGCCCTGCGGCTGCTGCTCACCCACCACGACGCCCTGCGCCTGGGCTTCCACCATGACGACAAGTGGGAAGGCGCCTGGTACCAGCGCAACGCCGCGCCCGATGCGGGCTCCTTCCAGCTCCTCCAGGTGGACCTCTCCCCGCTCGCGCCGAAGGCCCGGCTCGGCGCCATGGAGGAGCAGGCCGCCCGGCTCCAGGCCAGCTTCGAGCTGAGCCAGCCGCCCCTGCTGCGCGCCGCGCTCTTCCACTTCGGCCCGCAGGAGCCCCAGCGCCTGCTGCTCGTGGTGCACCACCTGGTGGTCGACACCGTCTCCTGGCGCGTGCTCGTCGAGGACCTCGAGGCCGCGTACCAGCAGTTGCTCGCGGGGAAGACCCCCGCGCTGCCCGCGAAGACGACGTCCTTCCTCACCTGGGCGCGCCGGCTGGAGGCCCATGCCCTCACCGCCTCCGTGACCGACCAGACCGCGCTCTGGCTGGACGAGGCGCGCAAGGACATCGCCCCGCTGCCCGTCGATGCGTCGGGCTCCAACACCTACGACTCGCAGCGCTCCGTGGCCGTCCGGTTGGAGCCGGAGGAGACGCGGCTGCTGCTCCAGGAGACGCCCACGGGTTGGCGCGTCCAGATCAACGACGTGCTGTTGACGGCGCTGGCGCTCGCGCTGCGCGAGTGGACCGGCCAGTCGAACCTGCTCGTCGACCTGGAAGGCCATGGCCGCGAGGAGCTGTTCGCGGACGCGGACGTGTCTCGCACGGTGGGCTGGTTCACCTCCGTGACGCCCGCGCTGCTGCGGCTGCCCCCGGGCGGCTCCTACGGCGACAGCCTGCGCGCGGTGCGCGACTCGCTGCGCAAGTGGCCGCACCACGGCGTCGGCTTCGGGCTGCTGCGCTTCCTGGGACCGCCGGAGGTCCGTGAGCGGATCGCCGCGTTCCCCCAGGCGCAGGTGGCGTTCAACTACCTGGGCCAGCTCGACGGGTCGGCCGCCGCCAGCACCCTCTTCTCGCTGGGCGATGAGCCGGTGGGCAGCCCGGTGGTGGGGCAGGCTTCACGTCCGCACCTGCTGGTCATCAACAGCTCCGTGCTCAACAGCCGGCTGCAGCTGGACTTCGGCTTCAGCCCCCACCTGCACCACGCGGCCACCATCGAGGCGCTGGCGAAGCACTTCCTCGCGGCGCTGCGCACGCTCATCGAGCAGCGGGACTCCGAGGACGCCCGCCGGATGACGACGGGCGAGTTCCCGCTGGCCCGCCTGTCTCCGGCCTCGCTCGACGCGCTGCTGGCCTCGCAGGGGCCCTCCGTGGAGGACCTCTACCCGCTGTCGCCCATGCAGCAGGGCATGCTCTTCCACGCCCTCTACGAGCCTGACGCGGCCTTCTACTTCGAGCAGCGCTCCTGGTCGGTCCACTCGCACGTGGACATCGACCTGTTCCGCAAGACGTGGCAGGCGGCGGTGGACCGCAACCCCATCCTGCGCACGAGCTTCGTGTGGAAGGACCTGGACGTCCCCCTCCAGGTGGTGCACGCGCACGCGCCGCTGCCCTTCGAACAGTATGACTGGCGCCACCTGTCCGCCGAGGAGCAGCAGGCCCGGCTGGAGCAGGTGCTCGTGGAGGATCGTGCGCGCGGGTTCGACCTGGCGCGCGCGCCGCTGATGCGCCTGTCCGTCATGCGCGTGACCGACACGACGTGGCGCATGGTGTGGAGCCACCACCACCTGCTGATGGACGGCTGGAGCTCCGGCCTGTTCTTCCAGGAGGCCTTCGCGCTCTACGACGCCTTCCAGGCGGGCAAGACGCCGCCCCCGTCCACGCGGCCTCCGTTCCGCGACTACATCGCGTGGTTGCAGCAGACCGACGTGGCCGCGGACGAGGCCTTCTGGCGCGAGCACCTTGCCGGGCTGTCCACGCCCACGCCGCTGCCGGCGGCGCTCCCCACCGCGGCGGAGGTGGTGGGCACCGACGCCCCGCTCACCCAGGAAGTGTCGCTGTCGGCGGAGACCACCACGGCCCTCCAGGCCTTCGTGCGTCAGCACCAGCTGACGCTCAACACCCTGGTGCAGGCCGCGTGGGCGGTGGTGCTCGCGCACTACAGCGCCACGCAGGACGTCCTCTTCGGCACCACGCTCGCGGGTCGGCCTCCGGAGCTCCCGGGCTCGGACGCGATGCTCGGCCTGCTCATCACCACCCTGCCCGTCCGCATCCGGCTCCCCTCCGACGAGGCCGCGCCCCTCTTGCCCTGGCTCCAGTCGCTCCAGGAGCAGCAGCTGGGCATCCAGAAGCACCAGCAGACCCCGCTCGTCACGGTGCAGTCGTGGAGCGACATCCCCCGGGGCACGCAGTTCTTCAACACGCTGTTCGTGTTCGAGAACTTCCCCGTCGATGAGGCGCTGCTGAAGCGCTCCTCCGCGCTCGACCTGCGCGACCTCACCACCGGCGAGAGCACGCACTACCCGCTCTCCGCCTCCGCCATCCCGGGCGCGCAGCTCCGCTTGAACCTCGCGTATGACGCGCGGCGCTTCGAGCCCGGCGCCATCCAGCGGGTGCTGAGCCACTGGCTCCAGACCGTGGAGGCGCTGGCCCGGCCCGAGGCCCGGCTGGCCGACCTGTCCCAGGTCTCGTCCGAGGAGCACGCGCGGCTCGTGGGCGAGCTGTGCGGCACCGTCGCGGACTTCGACCGCGACGCCACGCTGCACGGGCTCATCGAAGCGCAGGTGGCCCGCACGCCGGACGCGGACGCCGTGAGGTACGAGGAGACGACGCTCTCCTTCCGGCAGCTCGACACGCGCGCCAACCAGCTGGCCCGGCGCCTGCGCTCGCTGGGCGTGGGCCCTGACGCGACGGTGGGCCTGTGCCTGGAGCGCTCGGTGGACGCCATCGTGGCGCTGCTGGCGGTGCTCAAGGCCGGTGGGGCGTTCGTGCCCATCGACCCGGCGGCCCCTGCCGCGCGTAAGTCGCTGCTCCTGCGGGACAGCGGCGCGTCCGTGCTGCTGACGTCGCGGGCCCAGGCCGACGCGTGGGAGCCCGAGGGCGCCCACGTCGTGCGGCTGGACGCGGATCGGGACCTGCTCGCGGCGCTCTCCGGGGAGGCCCTGCCTCCTTCGGCGGGCCCCCAGAATCTCGCCTACGTCCTGTACACGTCGGGCTCCACGGGCACGCCCAAGGGCGTGATGGTGCAGCACCGCTCCGTGGTCAACCTTCACCGTTCGCTGGCCCGGACCATCTACGCGGGCCTGCCGTCGGGGCAGCGCGTCACCGTCAACTCGCCGCTGTACTTCGACGCGTCCATCGAGCAGGTCATCCAGCTCGTCGACGGTCACTGCCTGTGCATCGTCCCCGAGCACGTGCGCCTGGATCCGGAGCGGATGCTCCCGTGGCTGGAGCAGCGGCGCATCGACGCGCTGGACTGCACGCCCTCGCAGCTCAAGCTCCTGCTGGCCGCCGGCCTGCTGGAGCGCGCCCACGTCCCGGCCCTGCTGTCGGTCGGAGGCGAGGCGCTGGATGAGGTGATGTGGCAGCGGCTGGCCACGACGACGCGCACGCGCGCCTTCAACGGCTACGGCCCCACCGAGTGCACCGTCGACGCGACGACGTGGGCCCTCCAGGGCGCCGCCCAGACGTCCCCCGTCATCGGGCGGCCCGTGGACAACCTGCGCGCCTACGTGCTCGACACGCGGCAGCGCCTGGTGCCCTTCGGCATGCCGGGCGAGCTGTGCTTCTCCGGCGAAGGCGTCGCGCGCGGCTACCTTGGCCGCCCGCACCTGACCGCGGAGCGCTTCGTCCCGGATCCGTTCAGCACGGAGCCCGGCGCGCGCCTGTACCGCACGGGTGACAAGGCCCGCTGGCGCGAGGACGGCACCCTGGAGTTCATGGGCCGCCTCGACTTCCAGGTGAAGCTCCGTGGCCACCGCATCGAGCTGGGAGAGATTGAAGCCACGCTGCGCTCGTCCCCGGGTGTCCGGGACGCGGTGGCGCTGGTGCGAGAGGACGTCGCTGGCGATGCCCGGCTCGTGGCCTACGTCGTCACCGACGGGGACACCGCGCCGCTGCGTGAGCACCTGCGCCGGCACCTGCCGGAGTACATGGTGCCGGCCGCGTTCGTCGCCCTGCCCGTCCTGCCGCTGATGTCCAACGGCAAGCTGGACCGCAAGGCCCTGCCCGCGCCGGAGGCCTCGCTGCTCCCGTCGAGCACCTACGAAGCGCCCGTGACGCCCACCGAGGTGGCCCTGGCCGCGCTGTGGAGCCAGGTGCTGCACGTGTCCAACGTGGGCCGTCACGACAACTTCTTCGAGCTGGGGGGCCACTCGCTGTTGGCCACGCAGGTGGTGTCGCGCATCCGCTCCACGTTGGGTGTGGAGCTGCCGCTGGGAGACCTGTTCACCGCGCCCACGTTGGCGGCCCTGGCCGAGCGGCTGTCCCAGGCCGCCCGCGCCAAGACGCCTCCGCTCGTCCGCGCCGAGAGGACGACCGCGCCGCCGCTGTCGTTCGCGCAGCAGCGGTTGTGGTTCATCGATCAGCTGGAGCCGGGCAGCAGCCTCTACAACATGCCGCTGCCGCTGCGGCTGTCCGGAGCGCTGGACGAAGGCGCGCTGCGCGCGAGCCTGGACGCGCTGATGGCCCGGCATGAATCCCTGCGGACGACGTTCCGCGTGGAAGCCGGCCAGCCCGTGCAGCACATCCACACCGAGGCCTCCGTGCCCTTCGAGTTCGTGGACCTGACGGGCCTGGACGAAGCGGAGCGACAGGCCGAGGCGGTGCGACGCGGCATCGCCGAGTCCCGCCGTCCATTCAACCTGGAGCAGGGGCCCGTGATCCGCGCCCTGCTGATGAAGCTGGAGGCCCAGGAGCACGTGTTGGTGCTGCACCTGCATCACATCGTGTCCGACGGCTGGTCCCTGGGCGTGCTCGTGCGCGAGATGACCGCGCTCTACGAGGCGTTCCGTCAGGGCCAGACCCCCACCCTGCCGGAGCTGCCGGTGCAGTACGCGGACTTCGCCGTCTGGCAGCGCGGCTGGCTCCAGGGTGACGTGCTGAAGGCGCAGCTGGACTGGTGGAAGCAGCAGCTGGCCGGCGCACCGCACGTGCTGGACCTGCCCACCGACAAGCCGCGTCCGGCGGTCGCCACGCAGCGAGGCGCGTCGGTGCGCGTGCAGTTCCCGCGCGCCCTCGCGGAGCAGGTGGAGGCCCTGGCGCAGAAGGAAGGCGCCACGCCCTTCATGGTGCTGCTGGCGGCGTTCCAGACCGTGCTGCACCGCTACACCGGCCAGGACGACGTGCTGGTGGGTTCGCCCATCGCGAACCGCCGTCACGCGGAGACGGAAGGCCTGATTGGCTTCTTCGTCAACACGCTGGTGCTGCGCGGAAGCTTTGGCGCGCGGCCCTCGTTCCGACAGCTCGTCACGCAGGTGCGCACCACCACGCTGGGCGCGTACGAGCACCAGGACATCCCGTTCGAGCGGCTGGTCGAATCGCTGCAACAGACGCGCGACCTGTCCCGCACGCCGCTGTTCCAGGCGATGTTCGCGCTCCAGAACGCGCCCCTCCCGGAGCTGGCGCTGCCCGGCCTCTCCGTGAAGGGCGCCGACATGGGCAGCCGTGGCACGGCCCAGTTCGAGTTGAGCCTCGACCTGAACCGTGAGGCGGACGGCTTCGTCGGGTTCATCGAATACGCGGCGGACCTGTTCGAGCGCTCCACCATCGAGCGTCTGATGGCGCACCTGCGCGTGCTGCTGGAGGCCGTGCTGGAGCGCCCCGACGCGCCGCTGGCGGACCTGTCCTTCGTGTCGCCGGAGGAGCGTCAGCGCCTGCTGGTCGACGTGGCGGGCCACGTCACGGCCTTCGACCGCGAGGCCACGCTGCACGGCCGCATCGAAGCGCAGGTGGCCCGGACTCCCGACGCGGACGCCGTGGCGTTCGAGGGCACGACGCTGTCGTTCCTCCAGCTCGACACGCGCGCCAACCTGCTCGCCCGGCACCTGCGCTCGCTGGGCGTGGGCCCTGAAGTCACCGTGGGCCTGTGCCTGGAGCGGTCGGTCGAGTCCATCGTCGCGCTGCTGGCGGTGCTCAAGGCCGGTGGAGCGTTCGTCCCCATCGACCCGACGGCGCCCACCGCGCGCCGTTCCTTCATCCTCAAGGACAGCGGCGCGTCCGTGCTGCTGACCACCCAGGCGCTGGCGGAGGCGTGGCGGCCCGAGGTGCGGAACCTCGTGCGGCTCGACACCGACGCGAAGCACTGGGCGGACCACTCGCCGGAGGCACCGTCCTCCAGCGTGGGGCCGGACAACCTGGCCTACGTCCTCTACACGTCGGGCTCCACCGGCATGCCCAAGGGCGTGGCGGTGCAGCACCGCTCCGTCCTCAACCTGCACCACGCGATGGCCCAGGACATCTACGTCCAGCCGCAGCGCGGGCTGCGCGTCAGCGTGAACGCGCCGCTGTACTTCGACGCGTCCCTGGAGCAGGTCATCCAACTCGTCGACGGCCACTGCCTGTGCCTCGTCCCCGAGGACACGCGCAAGGACCCGGAGGCGATGCTCGCGTGGCTCGCGCGGGAGCGCATCGACTCGCTGGACTGCACGCCCTCGCAGCTCAAGCTCCTGCTGTCCGCGGGGATGCTGGAGCACGCGCACGTGCCGGCCCTGCTCATCATCGGCGGTGAGGCGCTGGACGCGGTGACGTGGCGGAGGCTCGCCGCGACGACGCGCACGCGGGCCTTCAATGTCTACGGACCCACCGAGTGCACCGTCAACGCCACGGCGTGGACGGTGCAGGGTGCCACGCAGCCGCTGCCCGTCATCGGCCAGCCGCTGGACAACGTGCGCGCCTACGTCCTCGATGACCGTCAGCGCCTGGTGCCCTTCGGCATGCCGGGTGAGCTGTGCCTCTCCGGTGAAGGCGTCGCGCGCGGCTACCTCGGCCGCCCGGACCTCACCGCGGAGCGCTTCGTCTCCCACCCGTTCAGCACGGAGCCCGGAGCCCGCCTGTACCGCACGGGCGACAAGGCCCGTTGGCGCGAGGACGGCACGCTGGAGTTCATGGGCCGCCTGGACTTCCAGGTGAAGCTGCGCGGCTACCGCATCGAGCTGGGCGAGATCGAAGCCACGCTGCGCTCGTCCCCGGGCCTCAAGGACGCCGTGGCCCTGGTGCGCGAGGACGTGCCCGGCGATGCGCGCCTGGTGGCCTACGTCGCGCCCGAGGTGGACACCGCCCCGCTGCGCGAGCACCTGCGCCGGCACCTGCCCGAGTACATGGTGCCGGCGCAGGTGCTCGCGCAGCGGGGCGGTGTCCACCTCGGG
>NZ_RAWB01000217.1 GCF_003612055.1 Corallococcus llansteffanensis | reverse complement strand
CCCCCGTCCGCCCTCCAGCCCACCTGCCAGGTCGTGACGCGGGGTGCTAAAGGCAGGACTCGCAACTGGCAAGCCCCTTTCTCCGATAACCTCCTCAAAGCCGTACTTTGAGATCTGGGGAGAAAAGTCATGGGGGTTGACGGAATTCGCGGTGGTTCACGCCCGGTGCAGAACACGGAAGCTTCGCAGGCCGCACGGACGGTGGTGAGCCCCCGTCCGCAGCAGGTGAACGCGAACCCCGTGGGCGACCTCTTCAAGGACGCCTTCGACAAGGCGAAGAAGGCGGACGCGGGCACCATCGGTGGCATCATCGGTGGCATCCTCGGCGGCCCCGCGGGCGCCGGCCTTGGCGGTGCGATTGGTGGCGCCATCGGCGACGCCATCCAGGCCTCCAAGGACAAGGCGAAGCTGCAGGAGACGAAGGACGTCCTCAAGAACTCGCCGACCGGCGCCGCCGCGGTGAAGTACCTGGAGGACAAGAAGATCCCGGTGGAGTTCGCCGACGGCGGTGGCTCGTACTGGGACGGCAACAAGATCGTCATCGACCGCAGCCAGGATCCGCAGGAAGCGGCCCTGACGCTGGTGCACGAGATCAACCACGCGAAGGCGACGATGGACGGCCCCCGGGCCGACATCAACACCCAGTCGCGCGCGGACTACGTGCAGACGCTGCTCGACGAGGAGACGCGCGGCACCGTCGACAGCATCAAGGCGAAGAACGAGCTGGTCGCCAACGGTGAGAAGGTCACCGCCACCTTCCCGCTGGAGGCGGAGTACAACGCGGCCTCCTCGAAGGCCATCAGCGACGCGAAGGCGAAGGACCCGTCCCTGTCGGAGACGCAACTTCGTGAAATCGGCGACAAGGCGGGCTACGCTGCCGTGCTGGACGGCTTCAAGACGGGCAAGGTGGTGACCAGCACCAACGGTCAGAACTACCCCGACTACTACGGCCAGGGCTGGGACAAGGCGCACCCGTAAGCACGCTGCATGCACCGGATCCTCGTCGCTGCCTTGTGGGTGCTGTCCGCCACTCACTGTGACACCGCCCGGCCTTCGAAGGCCGGGTCCCTGGAGGAACCGAAGGTGAATGCGGACGCCCAGACGTTGCAGCGCATCGAGCAGGTGGACCCGGTGCATGCCGGGACCATCAAGCAGAACCTGGCGGCCACGACGTTCACGCGTCAGCCGCTGGGGTTCTACAAGCGCTTCCAGTTGGTGACGGTGGACGTGCGGCTGCCGCACCGGGCGCTGCGCTTCAAGTACGCGGACGACGGGAAGAGCGCCGTCAACCTCACGCCCGCCACCCCTGAGGCCATCTACAAGGTCAACCAGGAGGAGGTGCTGACGCTGGAGGCCGCCGAGGTCCCCGAGTACCTGCGCTTCTTCGTGGAGAACACGGAGGGCGGCAAGCGCCGGCTGGTGGAGCGCGCCGAGGACGTGCAGTGGCTGCCCGCCACGAACACCGACCCGACCCTCTCCGCGCAGAAGGCGGACGTGTCCCAGAAGCTGCACCCCATCAAGGTCACCGCCGACGAGGAGGGCTTCGAGGCCTCGGCCCTGGTGCTCGTGGGCAACCAGCTGCTCGCGTGTGACTTCTCCGTGCGCAAGAGCGGCAAGGTGCAGCTGGCGAAGCAGCAGGTCGTGGCTGAGTCGCTGCCCGTCCCCTTCGCCCGCTGAAAAGTCGTCCACCGGCGCCCCGGGTGCTCCCGGGGACTCACCGTGAGTCCGCGAGGGCCCGGATGGCGCGGGCGTGGCCCTGTCTCAGGTCGGCCTCCGGGAACAGCTCCAGGGGCCGCTCGGGCGGGACGCCGTGGGCCTCGTGGTCCTGGCCCTTCGCGTCCGTGTAGTGCTCGTTCGACAGGTGGACCGTCCAGCCGTTGGGCAGGGGTTTGACGAGCACGTCGGAGAAGCAGCCCCGCGTGGCCGTGCCCATGTGGACCACCTGGGGCAGCGCGCGCATGGCCAGCGTGAACACCTCTCCGGCACTGACCGTGACGCCGCTCGTCACCAGTTGGACGGGGCCGTGGAACGCGGGGCGCGACGTGGGCGTGAGGAAGAACTCCTGCGGCGGGACGTCCTTCGCCCCCCGCGCCCACTTGGAATACGCATGCCGGCGCAGGTCCGTGAAGCGCTCCGCGATCGCGCGCGCGACGCCGTCATGGCCGCCGCGGTTGTTGCTCACGTCCACGATGACCACGTCCGCTGCGGCGAACGCCGTCATCGCCTCATCGAGGACGGGCTCCAGCGCGGCCAGCTCCTGCGCGAGCGGGAGGGCTCCCTCGTCCGACGTGGCGACGAACCCGCCCATCGTCAGCACGTTGAGGTAGCCCACTCGGGGCGCGGCGAAGCCCCAGAGGACGCGCTGGTTCGCGCCCACGTGCACCTGGCCGCGCAGCACCGTCTGGACGATGCCGACCCAGTAGGCGCGCAGCCATTCCTTCTGCACGACTTGCATGGGGCGGTCCGTCTCGTGCGCCACCCGTTCCAGCAGCGCGAAGGTCCCCGTGGCGCGCTCCTCGTAGTGCAGCGAGTCCGACGAAGCGTCGTCCGCCAGCAGCTCCACGTGCGAATCCCCCAGCGTCTGGAGGGCTTCCGCGAAGAGGGTGAACAACGCGCGGCCGTCCGTGTCTGGCTTTACGTGGGAGCGCTGCGCTTCCAGGCGTGACAGCCAGTCCGGAGCCCGCTCGGGGAAGAAGGCGTAGTGCTCGGTGAGGGTCGCCTGGAACACGTCGAACAGCGCCGGGGCGCTCCACGGATGCGGGGCGTTACAGCCAGCGGGCAGGGCGGCCACGCGGTCGAAGCGGTAGCGCGTCTCTCCTGGCGCGGAGAGGAAGTCAGCGCTGTCCGCCGAGGGCCCGGGCTCCTGGACGCCGAACAGCTCCAGCAGCTCCGTTGACGATGATGGATCCGCGTAGCAGCCCGCCGCCGTCTCGTGGTGCAGGTGCAGCCCCTGTGGCGTCACCGTGAGCAGCCACCCGTAGCCCCTCGAGCGCCACACGCCGAGCGCCTCCGGACGGGGCGCTCCGTCCTTCATCACGGGCCCATGTCCCAGGGTGGAGCGGGGCGTGGCACAGGAGGCCAGCAGGCCCAGGAGGAGCAGCGGCACGAGGCGCGAGCGAGGAGGCGGGATGTTCATGGCGCGGAGGTTTCCTTCACCCGACACCCCGTCGCGCGTGGGGCGGACCGGGACAACGGGTGCGCTATAAACCCCGCGCGGGGTGGGGGTGCCACGCTCGCGGCGGGGAGACATCATGGGTGGAGTCGCTCGGAAGCTGGGATGGGCGCTGGTGGCCCTGGCCGGGGCGTTCAGCCTGGGCGTGGTGGCGCTGCACCGGGGAGAGTCCATCAACGCCATCTGGCTGGTGGTCGCCGCGGTCGCGGTGTTCATGCTGGGATATCGCTTCTACGGTCGCTTCATTGCCGAAAAAGCGCTGCGCCTGGACCCCACGCGCGCCACCCCCGCCGAGCGCCGCAACGACGGCCTGGACTACGTGCCCACGGACCGGTGGGTCGTGTTCGGCCACCACTTCGCGGCCATCGCGGGCGCGGGGCCGCTCGTGGGGCCGGTGCTGGCGGCGCAGATGGGCTACCTGCCGGGCACGCTGTGGATCCTCGTGGGCGTGGTGGTGGCGGGCGCGGTGCAGGACTTCGTGACGCTGTTCCTGTCCATCCGCCGCGACGGCAAGTCGCTGGGCGACATGGTCCGCATGGAGCTGGGCCCGGCGGCGGGTGTGACGGCGATGGTGGGCGTGCTGATGATCATGATGATCATCCTCGCGGTGCTGGCGCTGGTGGTCGTGAAGGCGCTGACGGCCAGCCCCTGGGGCACCTTCACCGTGGCGATGACCATCCCCATCGCGGTGCTGATGGGGCTGTACCTGCGCTACGTGCGCCCGGGCCGCGTGCTGGAGGTGTCCATCGTCGGCTTCGTGCTGCTGATGCTCAGCATCTACTTCGGCGGCCAGGTGTCCGAGTCCGCCGCGTGGGCGCCCGCGTTCACCTTCGACAGCAAGACGCTGGCGTGGCTGCTCATCGGCTACGGGTTCTGCGCCGCGGTGCTGCCGGTGTGGCTGCTGCTCGCGCCGCGCGACTACCTGTCCACCTTCCTCAAGATTGGCACCGTGCTGCTGCTGGCGGTGGGCATCGCGCTGGCGGCGCCGGAGCTGCGCATGCCGGCGGTGACGCGGTTCGTGGACGGCTCCGGCCCGGTGTTCTCCGGCAGCCTGTTCCCGTTCCTGTTCATCACCATCGCGTGCGGCGCGGTGTCCGGGTGGCACTCGCTCATCGCGTCGGGCACCACGCCGAAGATGCTCGCCTCCGAGGCCGACGCGCGCATGGTGGGCTACGGCGCGATGCTGATGGAGGCCTTCGTGGCCATCATGGCGCTCATCGCCGCGTCGGTGCTGGATCCGGGCGTCTACTTCGCGATGAACTCGCCCGGGGCCCTGATTGGCACCACCGCGACGCAGGCGGCGCAGACCCTCAGCCAGTGGGGCTTCGTCATCACGCCGGAGGTGCTGGAGCAGACGGCGCGCGACATCGGCGAGACGACCATCCTGTCGCGCGCGGGCGGTGCGCCGACGCTGGCGGTGGGCATGGCGCAGATCCTCCACGGGCTCGTGTCCGGGCAGGGGATGATGGCCTTCTGGTACCACTACGCCATCCTCTTCGAGGCCCTCTTCATCCTCACCACGGTGGACGCCGGCACGCGCGTGGGGCGCTTCATGATTCAAGAGCTGGCGGGCCTGGTGTACGCGCCGCTCAAGCGCACGGAGTCCTGGGGCGCGAACCTGCTGGCCACCGCGCTGTGCGTGGGCGCGTGGGGCTACTTCCTCTACCAGGGCGTGGTGGATCCGCTGGGCGGCATCAACACGCTGTGGCCGCTGTTCGGCATCGCCAACCAGATGCTCGCCGCCGTGGCGCTCACGCTGGGGTGCGTGGCGCTGGTGAAGATGAAGCGCGAGCGCTACGTGTGGGTGCCCGGCATCCCCGCCGCGTGGCTGGTGCTGTGCACGCTCACCGCCGGCTTCCAGAAGGTGTTCGGCGGCGACGTGCGCGTGAGCTTCGTCGCCCACGCGCGCGCCTTCTCCCAGGCGGTGGACGAGGGCCGCATCATCGCCCCCGCGAAGTCCATGGAGGAGATGGAGCGCATCATCGGCAACGACTACCTGGATGCCGCCCTCACCGCGTTCTTCATGGCCGTGGTGGTGGCGACCGTCCTCTTCGGCGTGCGCGCCATGCTCGTGGCCCGACGCTCGACGGTGGCCACCTCGCACGAGACGCCCTTCGTGGCCGCTGCCGCGGTGGAGCGCTCATGACGGACTTCGTGCGGACGCTCCAGCACGGGTGGCGTCAGGCCGTGCGCATCGCTCGGCAGATGATCGGCGTGCCCGACTACGACACCTATGTGGCCCACATGCGCCGCCACCATCCGGACCGCGCGGTGATGACGTACGCGGAGTTTTTCAACGACCGCCTCCAGGCCCGCTACCGGGGCGGCGGAGGCCGGTGCTGCTGAGGCGATGAGTCGTTGAGTCCTCCGGACAAAGCTGCTTAATGAGTTTTACGGGTTCAGCCCGTGAAACCCATGACGCAGGAGTTCGCCTTGTCTCGCACCGCAACACCGTTCCGGACGCTGGCTTTGGGCGCCGTGTTCTTCGCATCACTGGGGGGCTGTTCAGGCCCGGGGGACGCTCCGACGTCCGAGGAGCCGATGGGTGCCGTGGAATCCCCGGCGCTGGCGACGCGGGTGGTGGGCTACCTGCCGACGTGGGCGGGTGACGTGAACACGCTGCCGTACAACAAGCTGAGCCACATCAACTACGCGTTCGCGCTGCCCACGGCGCAGGGTGGGCTGACGGGGGTGAGCAGCGGGGACGCGCGGCTGCGCTCGCTGGTGACGCTGGCGCACGCGCAGGGAGTGAAGGTGCTCATTGCCGTAGGCGGCTGGAATGACGGCAACGACAGCGGCTTCGAGCAGCTGGCGGCGAACGCGAGCACGCGCACGGCATTCGTGAACAACCTGGTGAACTTCGTCAACGCGGCCGGGCTGGACGGCGTGGACATCGACTGGGAGTACCCGGACCCCGGCACGTCGGGGAACAACTACGCGCTGATGATGCGGGAGCTGGGCACCGCGATGCACAGCCGGGGCAAGCTGCTGACGGCGGCCGTGGTGGCGAACGGCTCCACCGGCGGCGGCGTGCAGGCGTCGGTGTTCAGCGACGTCGACTTCCTCAACATCATGGCCTACGACGGCGGGCAGCCGCATTCCACGTATGACTATGGGGTCCAGTCGCTGAACTACTGGAAGGGGCGCGGGCTGCCGGCGTCGAAGGCGGTGCTCGGCGTGCCGTTCTACGGGCGCTCGCCGTCGAGCTATGTGGGCTACTCGGAGCTGGTCGCGCGGGACTCGCAGGCGCCCTACAAGGACAACGTGGGGGACGTCTATTACAACGGCATCGCCACCATCCAGGCGAAGACGCGGCTGGGCCTGCAGAACGGCGGCGTGATGATCTGGGAGCTGAGCCAGGACACGTCCGGGAGCACGTCGCTGCTCAACGCCATCTACTCGGTGGCGCAGGGGACGGGCGGCACGGGCGCGTACCGGCTGGTGAACAAGGCTTCCGGACGGTGCGTGGACATCTCCGGCCCGAGCACGGCGGACGGCGCCATCATCCACCAGTGGACCTGCCACACGGGCCCCAGCCAGCAGTGGGCGATGGAGGCGACGGACAGCGGCTACTACCGCTTCGTGTCGCGCTACAGCGGCAAGGCGCTGGACGTGAAGGACGTGAGCAGCGCGGACGGCGCGGGGCTCCAGCAGTGGTCGTACTCCGGCGGGAGCAACCAGCAGTTCAAGCCCGTGGCGCTGGGCAACGGCTACCACCGGCTGGAGGCGCGCCACAGCGGCAAGGTGCTGGACGTGACGGGCTGCCAGGGCGGCAGCGGTGACGGCACGCTCCTGCAGCAGTGGACGTGGTCCAACAACGACTGCCAGCAGTTCCGGCTGGAAGCGCAGTAGCCCGCGGCCAGGTGACAGGGTCGGTGCGTGTCGCCGTCCCTGTCACGTAGGTGTGTCGGGGTATCCGCGAGATGACCCGTGGCGGTGGATTCCACGCGGATTGCACACGGGAAAAATGCATTTTCAAGAGGGCGAAGAACGGGTGGCCCGGTTAGACGGCTGCGCATTCCCTGACACGGCTGCGCAGTCCAGCCCGTTTGAGTGCCCACGATGCATGCCCCGCTCTCCGCCCCTTCTCCTGAAGTGTCCCTCTCCCCGCCGCGCCGCGGCAGCCGCCTCAAGCGGTGGATCATCGGCGTGTTGGCCCTGGTCGCCATCTTCGCGGGGCTCGCCGCCGTCAAGGGGGCCCAGATTGTCGCGATGATCAACGCCGGTGAAACCTTCGTGCAGCCGCCTGAGTCCGTCACGTCGGCCCAGGTGGAGTCCTTCGGCTGGCAGGCCACGCAGGGCGCGGTGGGCACGGTGCTCGCGGTGCGCGGCGTGACGCTGAGCGCGGAGCTGCCGGGCGTCGTCAGCGACATCCGCTTCGAGAACGGCGCGTCGGTGAAGAAGGGGCAGGTGCTCGTCCAGCTCGACGCCTCCAGCGAGGCGGCCCAGCTGACCGGGGCCGAGGCGGACGCGCAGCTCGCGCGGCTCACCCGGGACCGCGTGGAGAAGCTCCTCGCGCAGGGCGCCAACACGCAGTCGGAGCTCGACGCCGTCCGGGCGCGGGCGGTCCAGGCAGAGGCCGTGGTGGCCCACCTGAAGACGCTCCTCGCGAAGAAGGTCATCCGCGCGCCCTTCGAGGGCCGCGTCGGCATCCGGCAGGTGGAGCTGGGGCAGCTCGTGTCCCCGGGCAACCCCATCGCCTCCCTGCAGTCCATCACCCCCGCGCTGGTGGAGTTCCTGCTTCCGCAGCAGGCGCTGGCGCAGGTGAAGCAGGGGCAGAAGGTGCGCATCCGCGTGGACGTCTTCCCGGGGCAGACGTGGGAGGGCGAGCTCACCACCATCAACCCGGAGGTGGAGCTGTCCTCGCGCAACGTGCGCATGCGCGCCACCGTGCCCAACGCGGACGGACGGCTCTTGCCGGGCATGTTCGCCAACGTGGAGGTGCTCGCCGAGTCGAGCCACCCGGTGGTGGCCATCCCCGCCACCGCGGTGCTCTTCGCCCCCTACGGGGACTCCGTGTTCACCCTCGCCGAGGGCAAGGATGCCGCGGGCAAGAAGGCCCTCCTGGCGCGCCAGCAGTTCGTGCGGCTGGGGGAGCGGCGGGGTGACTTCGTGGAGGTGACGTCGGGCCTGACGGCCGGGCAGACCGTGGTGAGCAGTGGCGTCTTCAAGCTGAAGAACGGCGCGGCCGTCGTCCTCAACAACGCGCTGGCGCCGCCCGTCGAGGCCGCGCCCCAGCCCGTGAACCCGTAGGGAAGGGGAAGGCGAAATCCATGAACTTCACCGCCCTCTTCATCCGGCGCCCCGTCGTGGCGCTGGTGGTCAACCTCCTCATCATCATCGCGGGCCTGCAGGCCCTGCGCTCCCTCAACGTGCGGCAGTACCCGCGCAGCGAGAACGCCGACATCATCGTCACCACGGCCTACATCGGTGCCAACGCGGAGCTGGTCCGCGGCTTCATCACCACCCCGCTGGAGCGCGTCATCGCCGCGGCGGACGGCATCGACTACGTCGAGTCCCAGAGCCTCCAGGGCGTCTCCATCGTCCGCGCCCGGCTCAAGCTCAACTATGACTCCAACCGCGCCTTGAGCGAGATCAGCGCCAAGGTCGATCAGGTGCGCGGCGACCTGCCGCCCGAAGCGCAGGTCCCGGTGCTCGGCATCGAGTCCGCGGACAGCCAGTTCGCCATCGCCTACCTCAACTTCACCTCCGACTTCCTCCAGCAGAACGAGCTGTCCGACTACCTGGTGCGCGTGGTGCAGCCGCGGCTGTCGTCGGTGGAGGGCGTGCAGCGCGCGGACATCCTCGGGGCGCGCACGTTCGCGATGCGGGTGTGGATGAAGCCGGACCGGATGGCCGCGCTCAACGTGAGTCCCTCGCAGGTGCGGCAGGCGCTCGCCGCCAACAACTCGCTGGCGGCCGTGGGCCAGACGAAGGGTTCGCTCGTCCAGGTGAACCTCACGGCCAACACGAGCCTGCGTTCGGTGGAGGAGTTCAAGCAGCTCATCGTGCGGCGGGATGGCGGCGCGGTGGTGCGGCTGTCGGACATCGCGGACGTGGTGCTGGGGGCCGAGGACTACGACACCGACGTGACCCTCAGCGGGAAGACGGCTGTCTTCATCGGCATCTGGTCGCTTCCCAACGCCAACTCGCTGGAGGTCATGCAGCGCATCCGCGACGAGATGGGCGCGCTGCAGCGGGAGATGCCGGAGCAGATTGACGGCAGCATCGCCTTCGACGGGACGGAGTACATCCAGAACGCCATCGACGAGGTGGTGTCCACGCTGGGAGAGACGCTGCTCATCGTCGTGGTGGTCATCTTCCTCTTCCTGGGCTCCGTGCGCTCCATCCTGGTGCCGGTGGTGGCCATCCCGGTGTCGCTCATCGGCACGGTGTTCCTGATGCAGGTCTTCGGCTTCACGGTGAACCTGCTCACGCTGCTCGCCGTGGTGCTGTCGGTGGGGCTCGTCGTGGACGACGCCATCGTCGTGGTGGAGAACGTGGAGCGCCACCTGCGCGAGGGGCTGCGCCCGGTGGACGCCGCCCTCAAGAGCGCGCGGGAGCTGGTGGGCCCCATCATCGCGATGACCCTCACGCTCGCCGCCGTCTATGCGCCCATCGCGTTCCAGGGCGGGCTCACGGGCTCGCTGTTCCGTGAGTTCGCGCTCACCCTGGCCGGAGCGGTGGCCCTGTCGGGCGTGGTGGCGCTGACGCTCTCACCCATGATGTCCGCCGCGCTCCTGCGGGCGGGCCATGAGGACCAGGGGCTCGCGGGCGTCGTCAACCGCGCCTTCGAGCGCCTGCGGGGCGCGTACGCCCGCACCCTGGACCGCTCGCTGGAGACCCGCGGCCCCGTCTATGCCGCGTGGGTGGTGCTGAGCCTGCTCGCCGTCGTGATGTTCACCCAGTCGCCGCGGGAGCTGGCCCCGACGGAGGACCAGGGCATCGTCTTCGGCATCGTCAGCACCCCGTCCAACTCCACGTTGGATCAGCTGGCGCCGTCCACCCGCCAGGTGAGCAAGACGCTGCTGGAGATGCCGGAGTCGGACTTCATCTTCCAGATCATGAGCCCGGGCAACGGGTTCTGGGGCCTGGCGCTGAAGCCCTGGGAGCAGCGGCAGCGCTCCGCGGCGCAAGTGCTCGCGGAGACGCAAGAGCGGGTGAACGTCCTCCCGGGCGTGCAGACCTTCGCCATCCAGCCCTCCGCGCTGCCGGGTGGTGGCAACTTCCCGGTGGAGTTCGTCATCGCCTCCACGGCGGAGGCGGAGGAGCTGCTGGGGTTCGCGCAGCAGCTCCAGGAGAAGGCGACGCAGAGCGGGCTGTTCGCCTTCCCGCCCATCATCGACGTGAAGCTCGACCAGCCCCAGTCGGAGGTGGAGATCGACCGGGAGAAGGTCGCGCAGCTGGGGTTGAACCTGGGGACGGTGGGACAGGACCTGGGCGCGGCGGTGGGCGGCAACTTCGTCAACCGCTTCAACATCGCGGGCCGCAGCTACAAGGTCATCCCGCAGGTCCTGCGGGCCTCCCGGCTCAACCCGGAACAGCTCAAGGACCTCCACGTCACCGGTCCCGACGGCAAGCTCGTGGCCCTGTCGTCCATCGCGTCGCTGCGGGAGACGGTGGCGCCCCGGTCGCTCAACCGCTTCCAGCAGCTCAATGCCGTAAAGCTGAGCGGCGTGGCCATCCGGCCGTTGGATGAGGCGCTCACCTACCTGGAGACGGAGGCCGCGCGCCTCCTGCCCGCGGGCTACCGCATCGACTACACGGGCGAGTCGCGGCAGCTGCGCGTGGAGGGCAACACGTTCCTGCCTGCGTTCATGCTCGCGGTGGTGCTCATCTTCCTGGTGCTCGCGGCCCAGTTCAACAGCTTCCGGGATCCGTTCATCATCCTCGCGGGCTCCGTGCCGCTGGCCCTCTTCGGCGCGATGATGACCACGTTCCTGAAGATGCCGAACCCGACGATGCCGTACTTCACCGACAGCTTCACCACCACGCTCAACATCTACTCGCAGGTGGGGCTGGTGACGCTGGTGGGGCTCATCGCGAAGAACGGCATCCTCATCGTGGACTTCGCCAACCGGCTCCAGGAGGAGGGCAGGACGAAGCTGGAGGCCGTGCGGGAAGCGGCCTCCGGACGGCTTCGTCCCATCCTGATGACGACCGTGGCGACGGTCGCGGGCCACTTCCCGCTGGTCCTGGTGTCGGGGCCGGGCGCGGCGGCGCGCAACAGCATCGGGCTGGTGCTCGTCACCGGCATGGCCCTGGGCACGGTCTTCACCCTCTACTTCGTGCCGGCCATCTACCTGCTCATCGCCCGCACGCGCACCGCGCCCGCCGTCGCCGAGCCCGCTGTCGCCGGGCCCGCCGTCGCTGAGCCCACCAGGCCCGCGGTCGCCGGGCACTGAGCCCGCTGGCCCTGCGCGCCCGCGGCTACTTCGCGGGCGCGCACTTCGCGGCGCCGAACGTGCCCGCGGAGTAGGGCGTGTCGGGACTGCGATCCGAGCCATGGCAACCCAGAAATCTACCTCTCGGTGGCGATACCTCGCCCCCGTCCTCGCGGCCCTCGGCCAGGGGTGCGCCACCATCGCCATGGACACCGAGACGGACTGCATCCAGCGTCACCCAGGCATGCCCGAGGCGTGCGGACTTACCGCATCCGAGGCCGCCGTCATCATGGCTGCCGGCGTCGGCGCCACCGGCACGCACGGCCAGGCCGTGGAGTGGGACGACTCACACAACGCGGAGTTGCCGGAGTGGAAGCGCCGCTGCATCCGAGCCTATGGCGATTGCCAGGACAACGAATGGGTAGGTCCCTGCTACGACTGCCTTCGTTACTGTGAGGGCCAGCACGAATGGCCCGTGAAGATGTGCAGCCCGCGAAAGAGGAGGCGGTAGATGTCGGACCAGGACTGGCGCGCTACTCAGGCTCTCGCACGCCGGGTGCTTCGCGAGGGCGCACCGCTGGTCCTCACGGATGACGTGCGTGCGCTCCTCCTGCGCACCGCGCGAGAGGTCGCCATCACCGATGCGGTGGATGCCCTGCGCACCGAGGCTGGCGCGCTGGCCCTGCTTGCCGAAGCATCGCGGCGCATCACCGACGGGTCCAATCGACTGATGGACGCCCTCCATCGGATGTACCGCCACCAGCGGGCAGGCAACTACGACGACGCGCGCCAGGAGATGCGCGACGTGCTCGCCGTCGAAGTCGTCCCCTACTACCGCGAAACGGCCCAGGGACAACTGGACGACATGGCCGACGAGCCGTGACAGCCAGGGCGCGGCGCCAACGCGGCGCCGCGCCCTGCTGCACTACCGGCCCGGCGTCTGCTGCACCATGGGCGCCGCCACCACGCTTCACCCTCTACTTCAGGCTACTTCGCGGGCGCGCACTTCGCGGCGCCGAACGTGCCCGCGTAGTAGGGCGTGTAGAGGTCGGGGGCGAGGGTGAAGTTGCAGGTGTTCACCACCTCCGGCGCCAGGCCCTGGTGCGACTGCATGTAGCGCGCGACGTAGTCGCGCACGCCGTCCGCGGAGGTCCACAGCACGCGGCCCTCCTTGAACATGCTGTACCCGCCGCCCCCGCCCGCGCGGTAGTTGTTGATGGCGACGCGGAAGACCTGGTCGTCCTTGACCTCCTGGCCCTGGAAGCGCAGGTGCGTGAGCCGGGAGCCGATGGGCTTCGTGAGGTCGTAGCCGTACTCGATGCGCGAGTAGAGGTCCCAGTTGAAGTCCGCGACGGGGGGCGTGGTGGCCTTCGCGTCCGCGGGCTTCGCGGGCAGGTTGGCCGCGTCGAGCGTCTTGAAATAGAGGGTGTTCATCTCCAGCGCGCGCCGGAGGATGGAGCCGTTGATCTCCATCACGTACAGCGTGTTGTCGTAGATGTAGATGCTGTAGGCGTCGCGCAGGGTGACGTCACCCGCCGGCAGTGAGACGTCGTTGGTGAAGATGGCGGACAGGGACAGGTCCACGGTGTAGCCGGCCTCGTGCGCGGCCTCCTCCTGGACGGTGTTGATGAGGTCCGACAGGGCGCTGTCCACGTAGCGCGCGGCGTAGCCGCCCGGGAACACCGCGGTGGTGGTGCCAATCTTCTGGTTCACGTAGGCGACCGTGGTGTCGTGGTAGGTCTGGATGAGCTGCGTGACGGTGGCATCCGCCGTCACCGTGTCGTCCACGGCGTTGAGCAGGGCGTCGTGGCTGTCCACGGCCCAGTGGTCCTCCTTCCAGGTGACGTTGAGCTGGACGTTGGCCAGGTGGCTGCCCCAGCGGTTGGGCTGGGTGAGGAGGACTTCGCTGCCGTCCTGGTTCTTCAGCAGCATCTTCGGGATGGGCTGGTGGGTGTGGCCGGTGAGCATCACGTCCACGCCGGGCACGCCCTGGGCGATCTGCACGGCCTCGTTCTCACCGGGGAGGTTGCCGCGGTCGGCCCACTTGGAGGCGTCCGCGTAGTCCGCGAGCCAGGAGTCGGGGCTGCTCGCGCTGCCGGTCGGCTGCTTGTCCGGGCCGCTGTGGATGGCCACCACCACCACGTCCGCGCCCTCCGCCTTCATCTTCGGCACGTAGGCCTTCGCGGTCTCCAGCGGATCATCGAAGCGCAGGCCGGGGATGTTCTCCGCGCGCTCCCACGTCGCCACGCCGGGCGTCACGAGGCCGAGGATGCCGACCTTCACGCCGCACACCGTCTTGATGATGAAGGGCGTGAAGGCCTCCGAACCATCCGCGCTCTTGCGCACGTTGGCGCCCAGCAGGGGGAAGTTGGCCTCGCCCTTGAACTTGTTGAGGACGTTGAGGCCGTAGTTGAACTCGTGGTTGCCCAGGGCCATGGCGGCATAGCCCAGCTCGTTCATGGCGGTGGCCATGGGGTGCTTGGGCGTGTTGTCCACGAGGGCGTAGTAGGTGCCGAGCGGCGTGCCCTGGATGGTGTCGCCGGTGTCGATGAGCAGCGTGCAGTCCGGGTTCTTCGCACGCTCCTGCTTGACGAGCGTGGCCACCTTGGCGACGCCGCGCTTCGTGTCGGGCTTCCCGGTGAAGTAGTCCCACGGGAAGATGTTGGTGTGCAGGTCGCTCGTCTGGAGCAGCGTCAGCGTGCGCGGCGAGGTGTCCTTCGGGGGAGGGGGCTCGGGCGGCACGTCGTTGGAGTCACAGGCGGTCAGCAGCGAGCAGGCGCCCACGAGGCAGAAGGAGGTGGTGCGCAGCGCGCGCATCAGGACAGGAAGACGCATCAGGAGACCTCTGCGAGGAGTAGGGCCGGGAGGAAGCGCCCGGCGTGGCGGCGGACCCTAACTTCTCTCTCCCGGGGCCCCAGCGGAATTCGCTCAGCTCAGCTCGCGCAGGTTGCGCTCCGCGACCTTCGTCAGGGACACGACGCGCTTGTAGAGCCAGTGCCCGAACGGGACGATGCGCTCAGGCTTCATGCGCCTGGGCAGCCGGGTGATGTTGTCATCGAACGGGATGATGGCCTGCTCGCCGGTGGCGGAGACCTCGCGCGGGTCGAAGGCGAACGAGCGGTCATGGTGCCAGCCGCCGTGGAACACGAAGAGGTCCTCGAAGTCCGCGTTGCCCGTGAGCTCCACCAGATCGTCGATGGGATAGTCGCTGTTGCTGTCGATCTCCAGGCAGCTCCAGCCGCCCCCCGTCACGTTGCCGCAATAGAACATCGGCAGGTCCTTGTCGGCCTGACCGTCGAGGATCCATGTGATGGAGCCATACACCCTCGCGAAGTAGGCCCAGCTCGATTCGCGCTTCTTCGGCGCGCGCGGCTTCGCCTTCGCCCAGAGGCCGACGCGGTCCTTGTGCATGCGCAGGAAGAAGGTGGCTTCATCCTCCACCGAGGCGACGCGGGCGCGGTCCGCCTTCGGATCCAGGCACTCGGTGACGAAGTGCGCCATCGGGATGCGCGTGTGCAGGTCCTTGAGGACGCCGATGGCCGCGTCCACCGCCGCGTAGGCGTCCTTCGGCTTCGACAGCGGAGGCGCCTTCGGAATCGGTGTGCGCTGGGGGGCCCCCTTCGGGGGCTGGGGCATGG
>NZ_RAWB01000216.1 GCF_003612055.1 Corallococcus llansteffanensis | reverse complement strand
GGTGCGGGGGCTGGCGGTGGGCCTCCGCGAGGAGCTGGCGTCCAATCCGGTGATCTCGGGCGAAGCGCTGGGCGCCTCCCTGGAGAAGCTGGCGGAGCGCACCACCGCCGCGACCCTGCGGGGCGCGCTGGAGGCGCTCGGCGCGGGCCTGCGCCGCCCCTTGATGGCCGTCGCGGGCGCGGGCAGCGCGCTCTGGATCCTCTCCGTGCTGGCGGTGCGCTGGCGCAGGAGCCCGTCGTAGCCAGTGGGCGAAGCGGCCCGAACCCCCTGAAAGGGGAATGCGCCATGCTGAAAGACGTCCTTGCCTTCGTGCTGTCCAACGCCATCGTCGTGTTCATGTTCTCCGCCGGGCTGGCGGCACAGCGGGGCGGTGTCCGGCAGATCCTCCAGCGACCGGCGCTCTACGGGCGGGCGCTGGCCGTGGTGCTCGTGGTGGTGCCGCTCATGGCGTACGCGGTGGTGCGGCTGTTCAAGCCGCCTTCCGTGATCGCGGCCGCCATCGTCCTCACGGCCGTCTGTCCCGGGGCTCCCTTGTTGGTGAAGCAGGCGAAGTCCCTGCACGCGAGCGTCACCACGGCGCTCAACCTGCTGCTGCTGCTGGCCGTGTGCTCACTGGTCACCGTGCCCCTCTGGGTCGAGGTGCTGGACCGCGTGATGGGGGTCCAGCTCCAGGCCAGTCCCGGCCTGGTGTTGCGCACCCTGCTCGTGAAGGTCATCCCGCCGCTGGTTGCGGGAATGGCCATCCAACGACTCTTCCCGCGCGCGGCGGGGGGGCTGGCCGTGTGGACCAGCCGCCTGTTCAACGTGCTCCTGGTGGTGGCCGTGGTGCTCATCCTCGTCAAGGCGCCGCCCCGGCTGGGGGAACTCGGGGGCGCCACGGTGCTGGCCCTGTTGGTGCTCGTGTCCGCCTCGGCCTTCCTGGGACATTGGGCGGGCGCGCCACGACTCGAGGATCGCAAGGCCGTGGCCCTGACCGCGGGCCTCGCCCCTCCGGCGCTCACCCTGACCATCATCATCCACAGCTACCCGCGCCTGCAGGCGCTGGAGGTGGCGGCGGGGGTGGCCGCCATCGTCATCGTCCGGCTGCTCTCGTTGATTCCCTACAAGGTCTGGGCGAAGCGGCAGGACCGGTCGGAGCGCGCGGACCGGTTGCCCCCGGGCCGCGTGCCTGGCTGACGCGGTGCCGGGGCTCACCAGATGTAGCGCAGGATGAGATGCCCGTAGCTGAGCGTGGGCTTGCCGGACTCGCGCTCCTCGCCTTGCTCCCCGAGGCCGAGGCGGCGCGCGGCGTTCAGGGTGGTCGCCGCGCCCAGGCCGAGCTGCAGGTGGGGCCGCCCGGAGTAGTAGAGGCCAAGCGCGACCGTGCTGGCGCCCAGGGTCCTGACGGGACGGCCCACCTCGGTCTCCTCGCCGGTGGTGAACAGGTACTCGCCCATGAGGGCCAGGGGAACGCCGTGGGGCGCGAAGTCCGCGGCGAGCGCGGCCGTGAAGTGGACGCGCGCCGCGTGCGACTCCTGGGTGACGCGGCCACCATCCGCGGAGATGAAGGGATCCCGCTCGCGCCAGGCGTAGTCGCCGAACGCGGAGGCCTGCAGCGAGAACGTCCGGCTGAAGGCCTGGGCCAGGAACACACCGCCATTCACGGAGGTCTCTCTCGTGGGCACGCGGATGTACTGGTCGAGGTTGCCCTCCAGCACGTCCTCGAAGGTCAGCTCCGGGTCGTTCAGGATGCCATTGACGAACGAGCGGACGGTGATGTCGCTGCCGTGCTCGAGGCCCACGTTGGCGCGAAGCGAGAGCTGCGTTCCGCTGGGCTCGTTGCGCCACACCCGCACGACGGCCCCCGCCTGGCCGAGCATCTCCACCGACGCGCCCCGCAGCACCAACGAGGGGGTATTCGCCCCGGTGATGACGGTGGCTCGCGCGAAGCCCGCCACGCCCAGCCAGTCCGTGAAGGCAATGCCCAGGTCGAGCGTCTGCTGGGCGCCCGTGAGCAGCACATCCCTTGTGCCCAGCCTGCCGACAGGCACGTCCGGCACGTCGTAGCGCGCGACGCCTTCGCGGAGGCCCACGTTCGTGGTCACCAAGGCGCTCTGCTGGAGGAGGGGGAACAGGAAGGTGTGGCCGCCCAACTGCCGGGCATGGTCGGTGTGGCATGCCGGGGCTTCCGCGGCGGAAGCACTTTCGGCGGGTGCCAGCCCCAGGAGCAGGAGCAGCCCCAACGTGGTCGGTGTCATGGGCCTGCAACGTGGGTGGGCCGCGCCTGGGCGTCTACCGACCCCCCGGCGGTGCCCTCTGTCGCGGTCCGCGCGCTGCCCCACCCTGGGGGGCCGGAGTGGGCCCGCCCCAGGCGCCGTGGGCGCTTTTCCGGCGGTGGAGCGGGCTTCACCGCCGGAAGCGCCAGGGGCTACTCGACGGCGTACACGAGGGATTCTCCCTGGTAGTAGGGGCGGTAGCGGACGGAGCCGCACTGCTGGTAGGTGATGCCACCCACCGGCGCGGCCATGCAGCCCGCGGGGAGCGCCGTGACGGTGGCCGCGCCCGTCGGCACCGCCACCACGGCCGCGCTCGTGGCGCCGCCGTACATGGCGTCATGCCGGGTGGCCGTGCGTCGCGAGGTGCGTCGCGCCACCCGGCGCGACGTGCCGTACTGGGCCAGGGCCTCCGGGAGCAGCCCTCCCATGACGAAGAGCCCCAGCAACATCCCCGCCGCCCGCTGGCGGGACCCGCGCGCTAGCATCCTCATTTCGCACCTCCCTCTTGCTGCCCACCCTGCTCGTCGGGCTCGGCGAACGACACGCGCATCGCATCGCGCGGGGCCGTGAACTGGAACTGCTGCGGGGTGAACTGGGGCGACAGGTTCCAGTCGGACAGGTTCACCGAGTACTGCGGCGTCCCCGGCAGGTCCCGGGAGGTGATGACGTACTTGCGCGGCAGGGGCCGCGGGCCGTCCTCGACCCAGAGCTCCCAGTCCACACCGTCGCGGTTGCGGAACGCCAGGTGGTGCACGGGCACGCCGTCCACCACGGCGCGGCCGAGGTAGCTGCCGGAGCACACGTCCTCGGTGAGGGTGGCGTAGGGGTTGCTGAAGAGGAGGTCCGCTCCGGGCGCATCCAGTCCGAGCTGCTGCGAGGCCATGTCCAGGGTGGCATCCAGGGTGGAGGGCGCTGGCGTCGTCGCATAGGCGTTGGCGCGCTCGCCATGGAGGGTGAACCGCTGGCCGTCGTAGAAGAGATGGAGCCGGGCCAGGTCTCCGGTGCGGTCCACGCGGAGCCGGTTGGGCCGTTGCACGCGCACGTCGCCCTCGCGCTGCAACTGGACCTTCTGCCCCGACTCGAGCACTTCATCGAGCGTCCCCGCGGTGCGGACGGAGAACTCGCGCTGAGCGGCCAGGAAGTCGCTCATCTGGCGCAGGATGCGCTGGGCCTGGGGGTCGATTCGCTCGGCGGGCTCGGTGGGTGCTTTCGCCTGCTGCGCTCCCCCGACCAGGGGTGTCGCCCCCAGGAGGAGGGCGAGCACGGGGCCCCACCAGCTCCTGCTCAACCTGCCTCCGCTACGTGTGTCCGTCATGAGCACCTCCTGTGCCACAGGGAACCTCTCCAGGAGTTGGGGCCGGGGCCGCCGGGCTCCAAGGCTCACCGGTTCGACCGCCGCGCTGTCTGGTGGCTCCCGAGGAGCAGGCGCGCGCGCCGCTTGTTGCTGACACGCATGGCACGGTCCAGCTTTGCCGTGCGGTGGCGGAGCGTGCGCCGTCGAACCCAGGGAGGCAAGCATGCACCCCAGTCTCCGGTGGCGGTCGGTGGCGCGGGGCGTCCCCGGGCTGCGGTTGACGCGGGACACTTCGCGCCAGGGGCTCGTGGCGGATCTGCTCTCCGCGCTCACCGTGGGCGCGATGCTCATTCCCCAGGGGCTCGCGTATGCGCAGATCGTCGGGGTGCGCCCGGCGGCGGGCCTCTACGCGGGCATCGCGGGCATGCTGGGCTACGCGCTGTTCGGGCCCTCGCGGCACCTCATCCTCGGGCCCGAGGCGGGGGCTGCCATCCTCACCGCGTCGGCCCTGGCCCCGTTGGTCGCGGGCGCGGACCCCGTGCGCTACGCCTCGCTGGCTGCGCTGCTCGCGCTGATGGTGGGCGTCCTGAGCCTCCTCGGGGGGCTGCTCAAGGCGGGCGCGCTCGCGGACTTCCTGTCCCGGCCCATCCTCGTTGGCTACGTCAACGGCGCGGCGCTGATCATCATCGGCAGCCAATTGGCGAAGCTCTTCGGGCTGGAGCGCAAGGCCGACGACTTCGCCGGTCAGGTGTTTGAAGTGGGCGCGAACCTCCAGCGGGCCCACGTCCCGACGCTGCTGCTCGGCGTGGGCATCATCGGGGTGCTGGTGCTGTTGCGACGCTTCCTGCCCAGGGCGCCCGGCCCGCTCATCCTGGTGGTGCTGACCACGGTGGCGGGCGAGCTCCTCCAATGGGGGCAGGGCGGCATCAAGGTCGTGGGTTCCATCTCCGCGACGCCTCCGGCCTTCGGACTGCCCTCCGTCCGGTTCGGGGACGTGCGCGCGCTGCTGCCCGCCGCCCTCAGCCTGGCGCTCGTCAACTACGCCAGCTCGGTGCTCACCGGCCGCATCTACGCGGACCGGTTCCGCTACCGACTGGACACGAACCAGGAGTTCCTGGGGCAGGCGGCCGCCAACCTCGCCACGGGCCTCACGCAGGGCTTCCCCGTCACGGGCAGTGACTCGCGCACCGCGGTCAACGCCGCCATGGGAGGCCGCACGCAGTGGGTCGGGGTGATGGCGTCGGTCGTGGTGCTCGTCTTCGCGCTGTTCTTCACGCCGCTGCTGCGCAACCTGCCCCTGGTGACGCTGGCGTCCATTGTCATCGTGGCGGCCGTGTACCTGATGGATGTCGGGTCCATCGTCGGGCTGTGGCGCGTGCGGCCCGTGGAGGCGCTGCTGGCGGTGGCGACGATGCTGGGCGTCGTGGTGCTGGGCATCCTCCAGGGCATCCTCATCGCGGTGGTGCTGGCGCTGGGAGACCTCATCCGCCGGGCCGCCCGGCCCCACGACGCGGTGCTCGGCGAGCGACCCGGAGAGGCCGGCTACCACGACATCGAACGGTACGAGGACGCCCAGACCATTCCAGGACTTGTCATCTACCGCTTCGACGCGCCGCTCTTCTTCGCCAACGCACGCTACCTGCGCGAGGAGGCCCGCGCCCTGGTGGCGGGTTCGCGCACGCCGGTGCGGTGGTTCGTGCTGGATGCGTCCGCCGTGTTCGACCTCGACGTCACCGCGGCCGAGGGGCTGGAGAAGCTGCGGCGGGAGTTCGAGGAGGAGGGCGTGGTGCTGGGCATCGCCGAGGCCCGTGCGCCCTTGCGGCGGCTGCTGCGGCGCACGGGCTTGGCGCAGCGGATGGGCCCGGAGAACCTCCACCCGACCGTGGAGGAAGCGGTGCGGAGCTTCCTGGCGCTTCGGGCCGGAGCTGCTGGACGCCGGCCCGAAGGGATTCCGCCCGCGCCTCCTGCCATGCATTGAAGCAGCAGGGCCAGCAGGTGGAATGGCCGTCTAATATTGCATGACAGGATTGCATCGCCAATGCATCGGGACTGTTTGGCCTGGGTCATTAGGATCCCTGGGGGGCCATTGCGCAATGCGTCTGGTTTTTACGGGTGGTCTGGATTGTAATGGAAATACGACCTGGACTACTATTCATGGCGGGCCTGGGCACATTCTCTTTCCATCGCCATGGGTCATCAGGAGGAATTGCGTGCTACCTGCCACTGAGACGAAGTGGAGTGAGACCTTCCGTCAGGCCCGAATGGAGGAACTGCTGCCCAACGGGGTCGTGCGGTGTCACCTCTCACCGCGTAACTGCACACTCAAGGAAGGCCAGCACGGGTTCTGTGGCGTCAGGGCCAACAGGAACGGGCGGTTGGTGACGCTCAACTATGGAAAGAGCGTGCATGCCACCGAGGAGACGATCGAGACGGAGGCCGTCAATCACTTCAGCCCGGGTGAGCGCATCCTCTCGATGGGCAACATCGGATGCATGCTGAACTGCGCCTATTGCCACAACTGGAAGACCTCTCAGGCGAAGTACGTCTCGGACAAGGACGTGCACTACTATACGCCCGAACAGGTCGTGGACATCGCGCTTCAGCACAACATTCGAATGCTGTCCTGGACCTACAACGACCCGGTGGTGTGGCATGAGTTCGTCAGGGAGACGGCGAAACTCGCCAGGGAAAAGGGGCTGATGAATCTCTATAAGTCAGCCTTCTATATTACCCCCGAGGCCATCGACGAGCTGCTGCCCTACATGGACATCTTCTCGATTTCCCTCAAGGCGATCGACGAGGAGTACTACCGGAAGATCACCACAGGCCGGCTTCAGCCGGTGCTTGACGCGATCAAGCACGTCTACAAGTCGGGTGTTCACCTTGAGGTGAGCAACCTGATGATCACCGACCTGTCTGACGACGAAGCGTCGGCGAGGAAGTTGGCGGAGTGGATGCTCAAGGAGACGGACAGCACGGTGCCGTTGCACTACGTGCGCTTCCATCCGGACTATCGCATGCGTGACTCGGTGCGCACCCCCATTCCCCGCTTGCTCCGGGCGCGAGAGATCGCCATTGAGATGGGAGTGGAGCACGTCTATCTGGGCAACGTCTACGACACCCCCTTCTCCAACACCTTCTGCAACGGCTGCGGGGGGCTGCTCGTGGATCGCTACGGGCTGAACGCGAAGCTTGCGGGCTTGGACGCCCGGGGGCACTGCAGCAAATGCGGGAAGGACGCGCACATCAAGATGCGCGGGACCCCTTTGTCGGCATCCTCGGCGGACAGCCTGCCCACGGACGCGGAGCTGAGCAGGAAGTCCTTCCAGTGGCATGGGGATGTGCGCTCGTTGCACGTCCAGGTCCAGAATCCTGCGGCCAATACGCTTGCCATCTATGTGCGCCGCATGCTTGCGGAGGGGCAGGCCACTCCCTGGCGCCTGGTGACGCTGCGCCCCCAGGAGAGTTTCCGGTTCATCGTGGCGCAGAACCTGCCCAATGAACTGGGTTGTGAGGTGGCCATGCCACCTGTCATCCAGAGCAATCTGCACGAGGTCTTTGACCGTGCGCACTTCCCCACGGTGGCCATCGAAGAGGTGGGAGTGCAGCAGGTCGACGTCACTCCACTGCCGTCCTTCCGATGAGCCTCTGCTCGCAGCCCTGTGGAGCCCTGGCTCCGCAGGGCCTGCGGGCTTCAGTCCGGTCAAGCCTGGCCTCACCCAACCATTCGCTTTGTTCGCCCGTCAGTGGCGTGTCCCCGCGAGCCCCATGGATTCCATCACCCGAGCCCTTCATGCCCGCGTGGATGACACGCATGCCAAACCTGCCGTCACCCCGCTCTATCAAGCCAGCGCCTTCGAGGCTTCTTCACCCTTCTTCTACACGCGAAAGAGCAACCCCAATATTGCCGAGTTCGAAGAGACGGTGCGGACCCTGGAGGGAGCACGGCATGGCGTAGCGGTGTCCACGGGCATGGCGGCCATTCGGGTCTGCCTGGATCAGCTTCGTCCGGGTGACGAGATCGTCGTGAACTCGTACGTCTACGGATGCTCTTTCAAGCTCATCCAAAGGCTGGCCGCGCGGATGGGCTGGTCGCTGAAGGTGGTCGACCTCTCCGAGCCCTCCAGCTTGAAGCAGTTCACCCCCAAGACGCGCATGCTCTTCTTCGAGACGCCCACCAATCCCTTCCTCAAGACGGTGGACATCCGCGCTGTCTCCTCCGCGGTCAAGGCCCTCAATCCCGAGGCGTTGGTGGTGGTGGACAACACCTGGGCGACCTCGCTGTTCCAGCATCCCCTGGAGCACGGGGCGGACATCTCGCTCCACAGCGCCACCAAGTTCTTCTCCGGCCACTCAGACGTCATGGGCGGCATCCTGCTGACGGATCGGGATGACCTGGAGGAGGCCTGCCGGGCCGAGCGATTCTATTCTGGAGCGGTGTTGGCCCCCCACAGCGCCTGGTTGCTGCGGCGAAGCCTGCAGACCTTCTCGTTGCGGATGGAGCACCATCAGCAGAGTACGAAGGAGATGGCAAGGTTCCTGCGGGATCTCCCCCAGGTGACCCGCGTGTACTACCCAGAGGTGGATGGGCATCAGTTGATGGGGTACGGCGGCATCATCTTCTTCGACCTGCGCAAGGACCTGGTGGGGCGCTATCCGGACTTCATTGCTCGGCTCGAACTCTTCGGGACGGGGACCGGTATGGCTTGCGTTACCTCCATGGTGGCGCAGCCCTACACTGGCAGCCATGCCTCAATGAATGACGAGGAGAAGGCCCAGATGGGACTGGACCGCGGCACCGTGCGGCTGTGCTTCGGCCTGGAACGGCTGATAGATCTGCAGAAGGACGTGAAGGCCGCACTGGAGCACATCGACATGCAGCAGCGTTGATCTGGCGGGCCCCGGTGGCGTTGCGAACGAGGGCGACAGACCCATGAGAAAATGGACCTTCCAGGAGGTAGCGGCGCCCGAGACGTTGGCTGTGGAAGAGGGTCATGCCTTCCTCCGCGGTCGGCAAGTGCCGCTGCGCGATGCCCACGTCAACGTCATGACCCATGCCTTCCTTTTTGGCACCGCGGTCTACGAGGGCATCCGTGGCTATGCGCATCCAGACACGGGGCAGGTCTACCTCTTCCGGCTGCAGGACCACTTCCGGCGCCTGCTTGAAAGCTGCGGAGTGCTGCGCATTTCGCTGCCGTATTCAGTGGAGGACATGTGTCGGCTGACAACCGAACTCGTCCAGGTCAATGGCATCCGTGAGGATTGCTATGTCCGCCCTATCGCCTACAAGGCAGGACTCCAGTTTGGACTGCGCCTGGCGGATCGCGACGACCTGGCCATCGTCGCTGTTCCCCTGGAGCGATTCCACCGCGACCGCACCAGCCTCTCGGTGTGCGTCTCGTCCTGGCGCCGCGTCCGTGACAATGCCATACCGGCGCGTGCCAAGATCAATGGCGCCTATGTCAACTCGGCCTTGGCCATGACGGAAGCCCTCGAACGAGGCTTCGATGACGCCATTTTCCTCACCGAGGACGGGTATGTCTCGGAAGGAACGGGGATGAATGTCTTCATTGTTCGAGGGGGGCGGGTGTGCACCCCCTCGGTGACCGACGACATCCTGGAGGGCATCACCCGGGATACGGTCATCCACCTGCTCGAACGGCACATGGGGATCAAGGTGGAGGCACGGCGCATCAACCGGACAGAACTCTACACGGCCGAAGAGATCTTCTTCTGCGGTACGGGGATGGAGGTTGTTTCCGTCGGACAAGTGGATGGCAGGACAGTGGGACGGGGCCAATCCCCGCTCGTGGATGCGCTGCGCAGGCGCTACTTCGAACTGGTCCGGGGAGTCGCGGAAGAGTGCCCGGCGGGGTGGCGGACCCCTGTGCACGGTGGATTCGGGAACCCAGCCGTACAGTGTGACCCACCCGGAGGAACGTGAGCGCCATGAGCCTTGCCTGGTCCCACCTGGTTACGGAGCGTGTCGAAGTAGAGGGCGTCACGCTGGAGTTCCTTGATGAGCCCGCGGGGCGGCTGACTCGGGAGATGTTCTTCGAGGATGCCGTGCGGCTCGTGGCCGCCGCTCGTGGCTGGGAAACGCCCCAGGACGTGGCGCAGCTGGCGGCCCACTACAAGTTCGCGCCGCTGCTGAAGGCGGACCTTATCTGTGTGGCCCGGGAGGGCTTGAGAGTCCTGGGGCTGTGCACCTATCGGTTCTTGAGCGGTGGCGGAGCCCGGCTCCTCCACACCTCCAACTCGTCCATGCTCCCCGAACTCCAGGGCAAGGGCATCATGACCCACATCATGTATGCCGCCCTGTCGCGCTTCATGCGGCGTTTCCCCGAGGGGCCGCACTACCTGACGCTCATCACCCAGAGCCCCGTGGTGTACGGGGCCATGCACGCAAGGGGACAGTTGTACCCCGCGCTGGATGGCAGTCCAGCGCCCGGGAACATCCAGGAGATTGGCCGCTTCCTGGCCCATGAGTTCAATCCAGGTCTGACTTTCGACGAGGAGCGCTTCGTCATTCGCAACGAGTGCCAGTTCTTCTACAAGCAGGTGCCTCGCTACCGGGACCCGAAGGTGAACACCTTTGTCGACGGGCTGCTGAGATATCGTGAGGGGGACGTGATGGTCTTGGTACTCAAGCCCGAGTGACTGCGGATGTCTGGGCTCACTGTGAGAAGGCCGCAGGAGCGCCTGGTGCTTTTGAAACACGGAAATGTTGCAGTCAATGTCCGTAAAGTGAGCTGAATGGCTATGGAGTTCGTGACCCTTTCATCCCGCATGTCGTCACGGCAGGGGAACTTCATCTACACGTTTGAGGATGGACGTGTGATACAGCGGTCCCACGCCACCGTGCAGGACGACGTGCGAGCAGCCTGTACGGCGCTGATTTCCTGGGGTCTGAATGCCGGGATGCGAGTCGGAATCCGCGCGCCCAACTCGTACCTCTGGATTGTCTATGACCTGGCCCTGCTCGAGCTGGGGGCCGTCACAGTGGCGTTCACGGACGATTTCGCGGGTGCAAGCCCGAAGGACATGCGTGACAAATACTCCCTGTCGCTGCTGTTGGTGCCCGCGAGCGAACGTGGGAACCACCCGGCAGAGGATACTTACATCGTTGGTCTAGGGGCGGATAACGCAGGTGCCCGGGTGTTTGACCTCAATCCTCGGTACGAGCGCGACAGCTCCGACAATCGATGGATGGTTTTTTCATCCGGCTCCGCTGGTGGACTGAAGGGCCTCCTGCTGTCACGCAAGGGGATTGAGGCGAACATCGCCGGGCTGACGGGGGCGGTGGGGCCCCGTCCAGACGACTGCTTGCTGCTGTTCCTTCCCATCTCCAATTTCCAGCAGCGACTCATGTACTACGCGGCGCTTTGGTATGGCTTCGACCTCATCGTGACGGAGCCGAGTCGGCTCTTCCGCGCCCTCAAGGAGCTCCGGCCGACCATCCTGATTGCGCCGCCCTCACTGTACGAGGCCTTTGAGACGCGCTTCGATAACATGCTCTGGTGGAAGCGCACCGCCGCGAGGCTTGCCGCCGCCGCAGTGGGGGTGTTGCCGGTGGATGCTGTGCGTGAGAAGTTGGCCCGGCTCATCTTCATGCCTGCGCACAAGATGTTGGGGGGGCGAATGCGGATGATGGTGACGGGCATGGCCCCGATCAAGCGCTCGACACTTGAATTATTCGTGCTCATGCAGCTGCCCCTCTATGAGACCTACGGCCTCTCCGAGGCCGGCTCGGTTGCGCTCAATGTTCCGGGCGCGCGGAAGATTGGCTCCGTGGGGCGTTTGCTGCCAGGCATCCAGATCGAGATCGCCGAGGACGGAGAACTCATCATCCATCGTGAGCATGCGCAGGCACTCGGCTATTTCGAGTCCGCGCCGGGAGAGAACGAGCAGACGTTCATCGGAGGTAGCCGAATCGCCAGTGGCGACATCGGCCGTTTCGATGCGGATGGCTATCTTTATCTGCTGGGCCGGAAGAAGGAGATCATCGTCACGGCGGGCGGGGAGAAGGTCCACCCCGAAGCCCTCGAGGCCGAGATTGACGCCTGTTCTGACGTAGCCAGGTCAGTCGTCTTCGCCAGCCCGGGCTCACCGAGCATCAGCGCCGTGGTGCTTCCCAAGCATCCCATGAATGCGGAGGCGAAGGTGCGCATCAAGCGCTTCGTCGATGAACTCAACGAGCGTCGCCCTTCCAGGAGCGTGAGTCAGGTCATCTTCACGGACATGGTGTTCTCGCGCGAGAATGGCTTCTTGCGGCCGAATCTGAAGCTTGACCGGAAGAAGATTGCCGCACACTTCCAGCCCATCTCTGAGGCGGCTGTCGCCTGAAGGTAGCGGGAGGACTCATGGATGCTGACGCGAAGTTCAATGAGAAGGTGCTATCCTTGATTGCAGAGGCAATTCCTGGTCGCTTCAGGAAGACAAAGATCACTCCTGAGCTGTCCCTGCAGAGGGATCTCGGTATCGATTCGCTCGGCATCGCGGCCTTTGTGTTCCGCCTGGAGGACGCGTTTGGTGTCGAGATTGGCGATCTGGTGGTCGACATCGACGTAGGTCAGATGCGAACGGTCGGCGATGCGCTCAAGGCGAGCAAGCAAATCGTTACCCGAGCGAGAGCTGGTTTGACCTCATGAGTCTGGAGGAAACCATGGACGCCCGAAGCGCAGCGCCGCCGGTCATCATCGACGCGCACTGTCACATTGCATCTGGCGAGCACACCCCCAGGTCATTTGTCGAAGGTGTCATTTCCAACATGATGGTAGCCCTGCTTGCGCAGGGGGTGAGGGCGTCTGCTCGGCAACTCGCCGCCATGTATCACCAGAAGATGCAGGACCCACTCTGTGACCAGCTTGTCGCGGAGATGGCGGAGGCCGGCATCTCGAAGAGCATCCTCCTGGTGCCGGACTTCACCTATGCGCTGAAGGACTGCGAGTTGACCATTGAGGAGTCATTTCTCAAGCATCGGGACGTCTTGCTCCGGCACCCTGGCAAGTTCGAGGTGTTTGGGGGGGTAGACCCCCGCTGGGGCGCGGATGGGGTGGCGCTCTTTGAGCGTGCGCTAGTAGAGTTCGGGTTTCGCGGGCTGAAGCTGTACCCACCCTGCGGATACAGCCCGAGCGACCCGGGGCTGTTCCCCTACTACGAGCTCTGCGCCAAGCATCGAGTCCCTGTCCTCCTGCACATTGGTCCCACGTCACCAACCCTGGCTTTCGATACCTCGAACCCGTTCCTGCTCGATGAAGCGGCGCGGCGCTTCCCAGGCGTCAACTTCATCCTGGCGCACGCCTCAGTCAGTTTTACTGAGGAGTGTGTCATGCAATGCTCTCACCGGCCAAACGTCTATCTGGACGTCAGTGGCTATCAAAGCATGCTCAGGGCAGACGGCTCCGCGAGAGTGCTGAGGAACATCGTCTCACGAGGAATCAATCACAAAGTTCTCTTTGGGACGGACTGGCCAGTGTTCAGGCTCCAGGGCAATCAGAAGAGTTTCGTGGACGTCCTCATTGAGGAGGGTGGCCCCTTTTCCGATTTGAGCGACAGGGAAAGGGACTTGGTCCTTTACAAGAACATTGAGCGACTTCTGACTGGAGCTGCTCCTGCCGCAAGGAGTGTCTCCGCTGCCAGTCGTCAAGGATAGTGGATCCTGGTCGCGCGTCGCGAAGTCCGCGTCGTGAACGGGTTCCATCTTCAACATGCTGAAGAAGATCTCGGCCACGCGTTGGCCCAGCGTCCGAGTGGCGCATCCGGTTTGCCCTGGCCTCGGTCCGCCCAGGCGGAGGAGCCAATCACGAAGCTCAAGCTTCTCAAACGGCAGATGGACGGCCGCGCCAACTTCGAGCGCTTGCGCCCTCGCGTGCTGCTCCCCGTCTGAGCCTACCGTCCACACGAAGTGCGGGAGAGCCACGAACTGGGACAGTCTCTTCTCAGTTCCGCGACGGTGTCGCGGGCTTCGGCGCGAAGTAGGCGGTCAGCTCCGCGAGCATCGCCTGACCGCCTCCCGCGTTGATCGTGACCATGCGAGCAGCGGCATCCGAGTCACGCGCCTGGAACGACGTCGTCCAGGTGAGCGTCGTGGCCGAGCCGTCGTCCACGACCTGGAAGGAGCCCTGGTACCCCGAGATTCCATCCACGCCGCTCGCGGTGTAGCGGTAGCCCATCGCGTCCGCGCCGCCGAGCGTCTCGGTGATCACGGTCCCGTCGGGAAGCGTGATGGAGCGGGTGTCGCCCTGGATGCGGAAGTCAGCCCAGAAGGGGGCCTCGAACCTGGCTCCATGGACGGCCAGTGCCTGGGCCATGCCAGACGGGAAGCGCCACTCCAACGCGAACGTGATGGGGCTCATGGCGTGACGCTACGTCAGCGCAGCAGCCGGGACCACCAGCGCCACGCGCACTGGTTGTTGGCGGGGATGCTGAGGTCGATCTGCTGGACGACCGTCCCATCCACGCCAACGCCCACCCGCCGTCCGCTACAGGTCGCTCCGCCCAGGGGCAGGGTGAGCTCACCGCAGGAGCTCCCATCGCCGGTGAAGAGGAGGAGGGACTCCTGGCAGCCGGTGCCCGCGACTTCGGTCGGCGGTGGAGTCAGGGCGTAGGCCCGGTTCTGCCGGATGAGGCTCAGGGTGGTGCCGGGCCGGGACGCAAGCCACGCCGGAGCCGGGAGTGCCCGCGCCTCACCGCTGGGGAACTGCCGCAGCCACTGGCCTTCGAGCTGGAGCACCAACCCTCCGCCCACCAGTTGGGACAGGCCTGCCCCCGTGAACTCCGTCGGGCTGGGATTCTCGGCGGCGGGGAAGGGGGCGGTGAGCGCCGCGCCGTCCTGCCTGCGCCACTGGCCCACCCAGGTGGTGCTGCCCGTCTCCTGCCACAGCAGCAGCGTGCGCCCGCGCGTGTCGACACCCACCAGGACGATCATCGTGTCGCGCCCCGTGACGCTGAGCACGGTGACGGGGGGCGTCCGCGGGCGCGCGCTTGCGTCGAAGGACTGGATCGTCAGCACCTGGGTGTCGGGCGTCTGGCGTGTCCAGAGGGCGACCCGGCTGCCACCCCGCGGATCCGCGGCGACATCCAGGATCGCTTCCTTCTCGAAGTACAGGCTCTGGCTTCCCAGCGGCTCGCCGTCCGCGGCGTACGCGCCGAGCGTGGCGCTGCGCAGTCTTTCGGTGATGAGGTGGAACCCCTGGCGCAGCGGCACCAGGATTTTTGCAAAGTCTCCTCCCAGCAGCACGTTGCCGGTGTCCTCTCCATTGCGCAGGACGATGTCCCAGACCGTGACGCCCAGCGGGCCGTCATTCTGCAAGGCCAGGGAGCCGGTGCCCTCGGACGTCCCAGGGCCACAGGCGGCCTCGGGGCCGTTCGCTGGGAGGATGATGGTGCGCCCCGTCCCGAGCGTCCCCGGGACGATCCGCGCGCAGGAGAGGGGATGCGTGGGACCTGATTGCTCGGTCACGGACTCGTCTGGCGCCAGGACGTCGGCGTCATCGTCCTCCTGGGCCGGTGTCTCGACGCGAGGGCTCTGCGGGAGCGCCTCCTCCTTCGCCGGCTCACGCGGGGAAGACTCCGCCAGGCAGCCGACCGTCGCCTGCGCGAGCCACGCCGCCACGCCCACCACCATCCACCGCCTGCCACCTCGCCCCATCACAC
>NZ_RAWB01000215.1 GCF_003612055.1 Corallococcus llansteffanensis | reverse complement strand
CCCGTGAACCCCGGAGCAGGATGCCCACACGTACCCCGGGCGACGAGCCTCCCCACCGGGCACGAGCGGGTCCAGTCAACGATGTCGGGTCCGGCACCGGAAGGAGGCAGCCTCCCCCTCCCGGTGCCGTGAGAGCCTTCAGCGCCCGCTAGAAGAACATCGGGGCCGACACGACGTAGTGGCCGGTGGACAGCTCGGCCACGGCGATGACGGCCTTGTTGGCCGCGCCCGGCGTGTAGTTGAACGAACCGCTGCACGAAGACAGGCCGCCACACTGGAGCGTGGCGATGGCGCCATAGCCGTCGTCGTCATGCAGGGTGATGCGATTGATCTTCACCGTGCCGGTGACGTTGAAATTCTTCGCGAACGCCGTCAGCGTCCAGGCGCTGCGATTGGGCAGGACGCTGCCCATCCACCAGCTGGAGTCGAACGCCGAGGACTGCGTGGCCTCCAGCGCGACGTAGACGTTCTTGTCCTCGAGGCCCGGGCCGTTCTGCACCGCGAAGGCGCGCTTCTGCGACAGGGCCTGCTTCAGCGCCGTGAAGTTGCGCCCCAGGGTCCACATGCCGGTCCGGGTGCCCGTCACCGTCGAAGGGCAGTTGTGCGCGGTGATGGAGCACGTGGACGTCGTGCAGCTGCAGTGCGCATCCGAGTTGGCCGCGGGGGCCACCCGCCACCCGTGGCGGACGTACTGGAGATAGCGGTTGATCTTCGGCTGCCAGGAGTTCGCGTAGTAGGCGGTGTTGGTCCACCGCTCCAGGGTCCCTCCGCTCAGCTCGTAGGTGGCCATCCGCGCCACGGCGCCCGGCGCCACCGTCATGTCCACCATCGGGTAGTCGATGCTGAAGGGGTGGTTGATCTGCCCGAGCCAGTCATTGGCGGTGTCATCCAGGTAGTCGTAGTACACGCGGTTGCTGGTCTTCGGGTTCTTCCAGTTGCGCGTCGTCCCGTTCGTCCAGTTGTACGTGTCCATGTTGATGTTGGCGGGCGGGAACAGGATGTTGAAGTGGCCCATGGAGAAGTTGCCCGGGTCGCCCGTGCTGTTGGTCAGGTCGATTCCCGTCGTGGGCTCGGTGCTGGAGTGGGTGCCCGCGCCGCTCGCGGTGTCCGTGCTGTCGAAGCGCTGATCCGCGTTGGTGGAGATGGGCCCTGCCTGCTCCACGCCGTTGATGAAGAACACCAGCCGGGGCGCATCCACGCCGCCCGCGCTGTCCCGCGTGTAGAAGCCCAGGGCGTCCGTGGTGACGGTGCCCACCGTGATGGCCAGCACCACGTTGCTCAGCGTGTCCGGGTCCGGTGAGCAGTCCCCGCTCATCTTCGTGTAGAGCGTCCCGTTCACCAGGAGCAGCTCCGACACGTCGATGTCGTACCAGCTCTCCAGGGGGATGTTGCCGGGGAAGAGGTCCTTCTTCTCCTCCCAGGCCCGGCTCCACCGGTCCGGCCACCCGGGCTTCGCCATGCTGTACCAGGCCGGGCTCAGGGTGCCTCCGCTGTTGCAGCGGATCTGCCGGCGGACCTTGAACTGACCATCCGCGGAGGCGTTCTGGACCTTGATCCGCAGCTTGACCGCGGAGTAGGTGCCCGCCCCCTTGCTGGCGATGTCGAACTTCATGTGCGTCTCGATGGCGCCGTTGTAGCTGGAGGTCTCCGCGCCCATCGAGGGGATGAACCGCTCGGCGACGCGCGTGGCATCCACCGACTCCACCTGGCGGGCGAACCCCGCAGACTTCTCCCAGCCGTCGTTGCCGACGTGCTCGGAGAGCGCGACGAAGTCCAGCTTCTCCGTGTTCTTGAGGTACGTGAGCACGTTGGTGGTGTGGGTGCGCAGCTCCGTCCCGTCCCAGCCGTCCTTGCCGTCCCCCAGGCCGTGCCGGTGCAGGTCTCCCCAGACGGGCAGGTAGGCGCCGCGGTTGGTGCCGGTGGCGCAGACGCCGCAGTCGGTGGGGCTGTTCGCGCAGTCCTCGCCCCGGCCACAGATGCCGTCGGTCTTCACCGTCGGGAGCTGGTCGCTGATGAAGACCAGCATCGGCTTGAAGGTCGGATCCTCCTTCGACGCGAACGTCCCCGTGCCTCCGGCCAGCAGCAGGTTGAGGGACAGGTCCTGCTTCGTGGTCGTCAGCGCGTCCGCCCAGGCGGTGGCGTGGGTGACGGCCTGGGTGACATCCACTTCAATCCAGCGGCCGGCCACTGTGTTGGAGAGGCTGGCGATGGCGGTGGCGTTCGGAGCGCCCGTGCCCGCGGGCTGGTTGGCCCACGTGAGCCCCGTCTCGCTCCAGGTGGTCCAGTTGGTGCCCGAGGGCGGTGCGTAGACGACGGCGCTCGTGCCGCTCACGGTGGTGGTCGGGTACAGCCGCAGCATCACCCGGCCGCGCGGGCTGCCCACGTTGGCGGGGATGGACGTGCCGTGCAGCTGGATGCCGCGCAGGTCGTTGAGCAGGGTGCGGGAGATGGGGACCTGGAGGTACGCGCGACGCGCCGGGGCCGTGGCCGACAGCGAGAGCGTGGGGGCGGCGCCTGAGTTGGTGTCAGGCGTGGCCTCGTCCACGAGGGCATCCGCGGTGGGCACGGCGCCGAAGTAGTCCACCACGAGCCGGGGCTGGGTGCTCTCGCCCTGGAGGATGGTGGGGCTGGCCCGGTCCACGAGGCACAGGGCGTTGGTGTCGGTGCTCGCCACCGGCTTGATGATGAGCGTCTGGGTCGTCAAGGCCGGGTTGATGAGCGGGGTCACGTCGATGTCGAAGTACGAGTTGTCCGCCGAGCCCCCGGGCACCGTGACGTACGCCGTCCCGGGCGTGGGCCGCGTGTTCCAGGTGACCGTCTCGTCCCAGGTCGTGTTGGTGCTGTTGTAGATGCGGAAGTTGTGCGGCGTGCCGCCGTCCACGCCCAGGTAGAGCCGGAGGGTGGCGCGGGAGAAGGGCGCCACCAGCCCCGGGGTGTTGAACTTGAAGACGACCCACTCGTCGGTGCCGCCGTCCTCGATCTGCGCGCACATCGGGGAGTAGGCGCCGTAGTTCGTGGTCGGCAGCCGCTCCTTGATGCGGGCGTCATGCGTGGCCACGAACTCCGTGGTCCTCGCGAAGACCAGGGGCTGGCGGGACTCAGCGAAGTCCTCCTCCAGGCCCTCCGGCCCCACACAGCCCAGCGTCAGGGCCCCCGCCCACCACCATGCAGTGGTGGTGGAAAATAACGTGTTCTTCATGCTTAAACTCACTTTCCTGGAATACTAAAAAACCGAGTAGCATGGTTTTTTCGGATTGAGGAACTGGAAAGTTGCTCCGCATGCGCTCCCTGCTGGTGGTTGTCTGTGTTTCGTTGATGGCGTCATCGGCGGTGGGCCATCCGCTCGACATGTCCACGCTCAACGTCCAGGTCGAGCAGGATCGCGTCCTGCAAACGCTGACGATCCGCAACGACTCCATCGACGCGCTGCTCGGGCCGGGCTGGCCGGACCTTGCTCCGGATCAGCTCATGACGGCGGTGTTCTCCGCGACGCTGGCGGCGTCGCAGCTGTCCGCGGGAGGCGAGCCCTGTGAGCTCGTGCCCCTGGAGATTGAACCGGGCGACGGCAACTTCCACCTCTCGGCCTCGGCGAGCTGTCCCGCCCGGGGGCCGCTGAAGCAGCGCTTCGGCTACCTCCAGCGCGTCAAGGGGGAGGGGCAGACGCTGATCGTCCTGTCCGACGTGGATGGAGAGCCAGGCCGTCAGGTCGCGGATGCCGCGAACCCGGACCTCACCTTCGTGCGCAAGGGCCAGGCCGAGCAGGGGCTCCTGGCCTTCATCCGCATGGGCGTCGAGCACATCTTCACCGGGTATGATCACCTCGTGTTCCTGCTCGGGCTGCTGCTGGCGGGTTCGTCCCTGCGCAGGCTGCTCGTGGTTGTCACGAGCTTCACGGTGGCGCACTCCATCAGCCTGGCGCTCGCGGCGCTGTCGGTGGTGTCCCTGCCGTCGCGGTGGGTGGAGAGCGCCATCGCGCTGTCCATCATCGTGGTGGCGGCCCTCAACCTGATGGGCAGCAAGGGCGACAAGCGGTGGATGCTCGCGTTCGGCTTCGGGCTGATCCACGGCTTCGGCTTCGCGTCGGCCCTGGGCGAGCTCGGGCTGTCGCGCTCGGAGCTGACCGGGGCGTTGTTCGGGTTCAACGTGGGCGTCGAGCTGGGGCAGGCGGCGCTCGTGCTCGTCGCGCTCCCGTTGCTGGTCCTGCTGCGCCGCAGTCGCTTCGCCCACCGGGTGGAGCTCGCGCTGTGCCTCGCCTCCATCGGGGTGGGGCTCTACTGGTTCTGCCTGCGGGCGGTCCTGCCTTCTGTTGCCGGCGGAGCATGAGCCGGGGCTTCTTCTCGACGGTCAGGCCGGCTCATGCGAGCGTCGAGGCCGTGACGCCCTACGACAAGATCTTCGAGAACAACCAGCGCTGGGCCGAGGAGCAGCTGCGCTCGGATCCGGACTACTTCACCAACCTGTCGCGGTCGCAGCAGCCGGACTTCCTCTACATCGGATGCTCCGACAGCCGCGTTCCGGCCAACCAGATCATGGGGCTGGCGCCCGGTGACGTGTTCGTGCACCGCAACGTCGCCAACCTGGTGAACAACGTCGACCTCAACGTGATGTCCGTCATCAACTACGGCGTCCGGCAGCTCGACGTGAAGCACATCATCGTCTGCGGCCACTACGGCTGCGGCGGGGTGCAGGCGGCGATGCAGCCCAAGGACCTGGGCATCCTCAACCCGTGGCTGCGCAACATCCGCGACGTGTACCGCTTCCACAAGCAGGAGCTGGACGGCATCCGGGACGCGACCCAGCGCTTCGACCGGCTGGTGGAGCTCAACGTCCTGGAGCAGAGCATCAACATCATCAAGACGGCCGCGGTGCAGAAGTCCTTCCTGACGCGCGGCTTCCCCACGGTGCACTCGTGGGTGTTCGACATGCGCAACGGCATCATCAAGGACCTCAAGCTGGACTTCGTGCAGACGCTGCACAACATCCAGGAGGTCTACGACCTGACGCAGGACTGAGCAGGCGGGCGCGGCTTCCCCGGCGCGCGATTCCATCGAGATCCCGTTCTCGATAGAGTCGCGGCCCCCGCTCCCATGCGCTTCTTCCTGACCCTGCCGGACGGCCGCCCCTTCGCGTTGGAGAAGCCGGTGGTGTCCGTGGGCTCCGACCCCGCGTGCGACGTCGTCCTTGCGTCACCCGGTGTGAAGCCCAGCCACGCGCTGCTCTTTCGCGACGCGCGCGGCTGGACGGTGTCCGCCGCGAGCCCGGGCTGCGACGTGCGCGTCCGTGGCAAGCGCGTGGAGCTGTCGCCCCTGGCCCCGGGCGAGTCCTTCGTCGTCGGGCACGCCTCGCTCACGCTGGGGTCTTCCGAAGAGGTCCGTCCCGCGACGAAGGCGGACGCGCCCGCGACCTCCTCGCGGCTCCTGCCGGTGCTGACGGACTTCGCCTCGCGGCTGCTCGTGCAGCGTCCGGCCTCCGAGCTGCTGGAGGTGACGCTGCGAGGCCTCGTCGATGTCACCTCCGCGGACTTGGGCTTCCTCGTGTCCGTGGAAGGGGCGCAGCGTCAGGTGCTGGTCGCCACCGGCGCCGTACCGGCCGCGGTGGTGGCGGACAGCCTGGTGGATCAGGTCGTGGGCTCGGGTGCTCCCGTGCTGGTGCCCGACGTCGCGGCGGAGGCTGCCCTGGCGGGGGCTCCCAGCGTCGTGTCCCTGCGCCTGACCTCCGCGCTGGTGCTCCCGTTGCGTGCGGGCTCGGCGCCCCTGTGCGCCGTGTACCTGGGGCGACGCCTGGGCAGTCCTCCGTTCTCCTCGCGGGACCTGGAGGAGGCCATGGCCCTGTCGTCGCTCGCGGCCCTGCTGCTGGCCACCTCACGGGAGCTGACCGAGCTGCGCTCGCACGTGGACCGCCTCACGCAGCGAATCGCTGCGGCCACCTTCGAGGGACTCATCGGAGAATCCCCCGCCATGCGCGCCCTCTACCGGCAGGTGGAGCGGCTGGGGCCCACGTCCCTCCACGTCCTCATCCAGGGCGAGACGGGCACGGGCAAGGAGGAGGTGGCCCGCGCGCTCCACCGTCGCAGCGGTCGGCGCGGACGGCTGGTGGCCATCAACTGCGCGGCGCTCCCCGAGTCCCTCATCGAGCGCGAGCTCTTCGGCCACGCGCGCGGCGCGTTCTCCGGGGCGGGCGCGGACCGCGCGGGGCTGGTGGAGGCGGCGGACGGCGGCACGCTCTTCCTGGATGAAATCGGGGACATGCCCCTGTCGCTCCAGTCCCGCCTGCTGCGCGTGGTCCAGGAGCACGAGGTGACCCGCCTGGGAGAGCACCGTCCGCGCAAGGTCGACATGCGCGTCCTGGCCGCCACGCACCAGCCGCTCAAGGCGCTCGTCGCCCGGGGCGCCTTCCGCGAGGACCTGCTCTTCCGCCTGGACGAGGTGCGCCTGGAGGTCCCCGCCCTGCGCGAGCGCGGCGACGACGTGCTGCTCATCGCCCACCATGTCTTGAAGCAGGAGGGCGGCCGGGCCCGGGGCTTCACCCAGAAGGCCACCGAGGCCCTGCGCGGCCATCCCTTCCCGGGCAACGTCCGCGAGCTGGTGTCACGGGTGCGGCGCGCGTCCATCCTCAGCTCGGGAGAGCTGATCGGCGTCGAGGACCTGGACCTGGAGGCGGACGCGACGCCGCTGCAGCCCCTGGACGCCGCCCGTGATGCCTTCGTGCTGCGCTACGTGCGCGAGGCCATCGCCCGGAGTGGGGGCAGCAAGAAGGACGCGGCGCGGGCGCTGGGCATCGGCCTGCGCTCGGTGTTCCGCTACCTGGGGGAAGAGGACTGAAGGCCCCCGGGCTGTTCATCCTCCCTCGGTCTGGAATACTCCTGGCCCGCTCCCATGCGTCTCCCCGTGATGAAGCCCTCGCGTCTGCTCCTGGAACCCGTGGTACCGGGACCGTGCTCGCGATGACGGGCGAACTGCTGGCGGGCCGCTACCAGTTGGAGCAGGAGTTGGGGCGGGGCGGGATGGCGACAGTGTTCCTGGCCCGGGACGTCCGGCTGTCGCGGCGGGTGGCCGTGAAGGTGCTGCACGCCGGCCTGGAGGCGCGGTTCACCGAGCGCTTCCGCCAGGAGGCGGAGGTGGTGGCGTCACTCAAGCACCCCAACGTGCTGGAGGTGTATGACTTTGGCGAGGACGCCGTGCGCGGTCCCTTCCTGGTCTGTGAATGGGTGCAGGGCGAGAACCTGCGCGAGCTGGCGCGGAGGCTGGCCCCCGTGCCGCCCGAGGCCGCCGCGCTGCTGGGCTGGGAACTGGCCCGGGCGCTGGAGGCGGCGCATGCGCGCGGCGTGGTGCACCGGGACGTCAAGCCGGACAACGTGCTGGTGGCCCGGGGCGGCCCGCTGAAGCTGGCGGACTTCGGCATCGCCGCGCTGGCCGACCAGGCGCGCTTGACGAGCACCGGCGCCGTCATCGGCTCGTTGGCGTACATGGCGCCCGAGCGCATCGACACTGGCGCCTGGTCCCCGGCGTCGGACGTGTATGCGGTGGGAGTCCTCCTGTTCGAGTTGTGCGCGGGCACGACGCCGCACGCGGGCGAGGGGAGCGCGCGGCTGGCGGTCTCGGTGATGACGCGGGATGCGCCGTCGTTGTCGGCGGTCGTTCCGGGCATGCCTCCGGTGTTGGGGGCGCTCGTGGACCGGTGCCTCGCGCGAGATGCTCGTGACCGGCCCGCGGATGGCGCGGAGCTGGCGGCGTGTCTGGAGGCGGTGTCGCGGTCGCTGGTGGGCGCGCCCGCCGAGGCGTCGCGGGCGTTCTTCCTGGCCCCGGAGGCTTCCGCCGCGCGCTGGCGCGAGGAGCGCTTCCAAAGGCTGCTGGGCGAAGGTCGCGCGCTGCTGGAGGCAGGGCAGGGTGCCCAGGCGGCACGCTGTCTCAACGTGGCCCTGACGCTCCGGCCCGGCGCTCCCGAAGTGCTGGCGCTGCTGCGGACGCGGCCTCGCAGCCGGCGGACGAAGGTGTTCGTGGGGAGCGCTGTTCTGGGGGCGCTCCTGGCCTTCCTGGGCGTGTGGGGATGGAGTGCGCGGCGGGCGCCGGAGGGTTCCACGCGAGCTGCTCCCGGCTCAGCGGTGGACCCCGCGCATTCGCGTCCGGGCGAAGACCGCTCCGGAGCAGAGGACCCTCCGGGCGCTGCCGTTCCGCGCGCGACGGTGAAGGCAACGGAGCCTGCTGCGGGGCTTCCGGATGGGACCCCTTTCAAGGCGACCGCACCGGATGCTGTAGGTCCTCTCGCGACGACGACGGTGACGGACCCTGGTGCGGGGAACCCATCCAAGGCGATGGAATCCGACGCTGCCGTCCCCCGCGCCGAGGAGAACTTCGCCAGCCAGGCCCCGACGCCTCGTCCCGGAACTCCCCGGCGGCCCTCGCCGACAGCGCCGGCACCTTCCAGGCTCAAGGCAGGCGAGAGCACCGGGCCCGCTCCGACGCCTACTGAAGCGCCGCCCTCCAGCTCCACGGCTTCATCGCCACCGGCCTTCGACCCGGGGACCGGGTCCAACGCCCAGGACGCCGCGACCCTGACCGTGGTGACGCGCCCGTGGGCCGAGGTCTTCGTGGACGGCCAGAGCCGGGGTTACACGCCCCGGCTCCGCGAGGTGCGCGTGTCCCCCGGGACGCACCGCCTGCGCTTCGACAACCCGCTGTGCGAGCCCGTGGAGGAGGTGCTCCAGGTCGCGGCGGGTGAGACCGTCTCGCGTGACGTCTCCCTCCGGGTTCGCGATGCGGAGGTGACCATCGTCGCCCCCGCGTCGGCGCGCATCTTCGTCGATGGCGTGGAGGTAGGCGTGGCGCCGCTGCGTGGGCCCGTGAAGCTCGCGCACGGCGGGCATGTGCTGTCGGCCCGGGGACCTGGGGGCAACGTGCTGAGACAGACGGTGGAGGCGGTGGCGGGCACCCGGACCACGGTGGTGCTGGAGGCGCCTCAGTGAAGGCCCTCATCCTGGCGCTGGTGTTGGCGTCGTCCTCCGCGCTGGGCCCCGCCCGCGAGGCCTACCAGTCCGGAGACCTGGCCCGGGCACGCGCCACGTTGGAGGCGCTGCTCCAGCCCCTCCAATTGCCCCAGTGCGCGGACGAAGCCGAGGCCCACCTGCTCCTGGCCGCGACCTTCCACGCACAGGAGGACCTGCCGCGCGCGGAGCAGGAGGTGGTGGAAGGGCTCGCGCTGGACTCCGACGCGAAGCTGGATCCGCTGCTGTATCCACCGGACTTCATCGCCTTCGTCGAACGGGTCAATGTCTTGAGACAGGAGCGCATCACCCAGCGCGCCGCTGAGCGCCGTCCGCCCGTGCTCCTGCCTCCATCGCCCACCCTGCCGCAAGAACCCTCCGCCGCGGATCAGGCCCTCGCCAGCGTCCAGCCGGCGTCGAAGGGCTGGTACCTGGTGCCCTTCGGCGTGGGGCACCTCGTGCACGGCCGCACCACGAAGGGCACCGTGCTCGCCGTGACGCAGGGGACGACCTTCGCCGTGTCCGCCATCTCCCTGGGCACGGCGCTGGCGCTGCGGGGCAACGACGGTCGCTACTCCGCCGACGACGCACCCACGGCCCGGAAGCTCAACGTCTCCTACCTGGTGGGCGGCTATGCCTTCGCGGCGCTCTACGCCTACGGGGTCCTGGATGGCCTGCTGTCCGCCCCCGGGCCGCTCGCGCAGCCAGGCCCTCCGCCCCCGGAGCGGGGTGACTGAGCCGACCCCGCAGGGCAACGCCGGCCATCGACGGGACGACTTTGCGACTTCGGCTGTCGTGGTATGTCGCGGCCATGAAACCAACACTCGTAGTGTGTGGCCATGGTCCCGGCATCTCCGATGCCGTGGCGCGCAGGTTCGGCAAGGAAGGGTTCGCGGTCGCGCTCGTCGCCCGCAACGTGGCGCGGATGACCGCCGCGGCCACGCCGCTGAAGGCCGCGGGCATCGACACCCAGGTCTTTTCCTGTGACCTGGGCGCTCCCGAGTCCGTGCGTTCGCTCATCCGCGAGGTGCGCGCGTCCCTGGGCCCCATCGCGATCCTCCACTGGAACGCGTTCGCCAATAACGCCGGCGACCTGCTGACGGCGAGCACCGAGGAGCTGCGCGCGGCGTTCGACGTGTCCGTGGTCGGGCTGGTGACCGCGGTGCAGGAGTCCCTGCCCGACCTGAAGGCCCGGAAGGGCGCGGTCCTCGTCACGGGAGGCGCCCTCGCGTACTACAACCCCGGAATGGAAGCGTATGCGAGCCGGGGAGGCCGGATGGGGCTTTCCATCGAGAAGGCCGCACAGCTCAAGACCGTGGGCCTGCTCCACCAGCGGCTCGCGCCCGAAGGCGTCTACGTGGGCGAGGTTGTCGTCGGTGGAACCGTGAAGGGCACCGCGTTCGACACGGGCCACGGCAACCTCGACGCCTCGGACATCGCCGAGAGGTTCTGGGCGATCTACCAGCGCCGCACGGAAGCGTCGGTCAACTTCCCGTAGTCGCAGGTCGCCACCGCGCCGCGAAGCGCCCCTGCCTTCGCGGCGCCAATGCCCGGCGCTACTGCGGGACGGACCAGGTCAGGAGCATGGACAGGCCGTTCTGGTTGACGGGGTTGTAGCTGCCCATCGGGGCGATCCAGCCGCAGTTCCCCGTGGCGCGCAGGTCGACCACCTGGTTGTTGTTGCTGAAGAGGATGGACGAGGGCTCGAAGTTGTAGCCGCCCCGGCCCAACTGGTTCACGGGCACCGCGAAGGGCGTTCCGCGCAGGTCGATGTTGCCCAGCCCCACGGCGCTGCAAGTCATCGCCGCCGCGTAGGGCATGGACGTCACCGGGGACTGGTTGCCGTGCAGGATGGAACCGGAGGACCCCGAGTAGGTCTGGTCCGACGTGTCCACGCGCAGGGTGAGCGGGTTGATGCGGAGCCGCGTGAAGATCGTCCGCACGTTCGTGCCCGGCGAGATTCCACCCGCCGTGTACTGCGAGTAATTGACGTTGTCTCCCGTCCGCGAAAGGGTGAGGTAGTCGGAAGGCGTGCCGGCCATGTCACGGCACCACGCGCCCCACGGCTTGGACGGATCCCTGTTGACGAACAGCGTGTAGGCGCCGTCCGTGGCCTCCGGGTGAGCCGTCTTGATGTCCTGGCAGCTCGCGGGCCGGTCGCCCTGGCGGTACTGGAGCTGGAGCAGGCCGCCCCCCTGGTTGTAGGGACTCACGATGCCCGCGAGGCCCACGAAGCCGCAGTAGCCGCCGCCCGACAGGCTGACGACCTGATCCGCCTCGCTGGAGACAGCGCTCGTGCCCGCCATGCTGCCGCCCCAGGGTACGAGCTGGCCCGTGGGCACCGCGAACGGCGTGCCCCGCAGGTCGATGTTGCCCTGGGACAGCGTCCGGTTGCAGGACATGGCCACGCCATAGGACATGGACGTCACCAGGGTTTGCGAGTTGCTGTGCCGGAGCGAGCCCGTGGAGGTCGCGAAGGTCTGATCCGCCGTGTTCACCTTCAGCGTGGTGGGGTTGATGCGCAGCCGGGTGAAGGTGGTCCGCACCGTGGTTCCGGGCGACGCGCCCCCCGCGAGGTATTGCGAGGAATTGGCGCCGGCCTGCGTCTGCGTCAGCGTCAGGTATTCGGCCGGGGTGCCGGCCATGCCATGGCAATACACGGTCCAGGGCGCGGACGCCTCGCCAGACACATACAGCGTGTAGTCACCATCCGTGGCGTCGGGCCAGGCGGTCTTGATGTCCACACAGCTCGCGGGCAGGGCCTCGAGCGCCTGCGCACGCGCCGACGCTTCGGACGGCACCGGCGAGGACGCTTCGTCGCCAGCGCCACAGCCGGTGGCGACCGCCGCCAGGCCCAGGGCCAGCGCACGCCAACCACGGTGGCGGAGTGGGGAGGAGGGAACGACCGGGGACACGGCACGGGGCTTCGAGGGATTCATGGGTGCGGGCTCCTGAGGTTGCGGAGCCTTCCCATTGCGAGGTCGGGGCCAGGGTCCCCGAAGCATCCTCCGCGGCCGGATTCCGGCAGCTTGCGCGCGGGCACGGGCCTCCTGGCGCAGGGGGCGCGAGGTGAACGTGCCAATCCTGGCACGCACGCTCACGTGCCCCCTGTGGACACGCCTGTCAGAGCCAGTGGTCCTGCCAGAGCGTCACGACCTTGTGGGACTGGGGGAAGAGGATGACGAAGAGGCGGAAGATGCCGCCCCCGTAGCCGCTCTCGTACGTGGCCACCTGCACGTTCTCCGTCCCGTTCCCGTAGGTGGAGAGCAGCGCCGGGTGCAGCCGCTGGTAGGCGATCTCCATGCGCGGCTCCAGGTCCGCGTACGGAATGACGCCCGTGGGGGAGAGCCAGTAGTCCGAAAGGATCTGCTGCACCTGGGCGGTGCGCGTGGCCATGGCGAGCGTGGGCTCGCCCGAGTAGCTCCACGGGAAGGCGTAGACGTGCAGCTCGCCGTCGCAGCCGCCATCACAGCCCCAGTAGGCCTCGCGCTCCAGGGCGTGGATGTTGGGCGGAAGGGCTTCCTCGCCCAGGTGGAGCGTGTAGCTGGCCGGAGCCGCCGCGGGGTCGCCCAGCTCCAGGCGGAACCGCTTGCCCGCGCCGGTGCCCGTGCTCACCACCGCGAGGTACTCGCCGCCCTGCGCGAGCGTGAGCGAGGCGACCTTGCTGAGCTGGCCATAGCCGGAGTCATCGTCCTGCGCGACCAGCGTGGTGCCGTAGCTGCCATCCGGCAGCCGGGGGCCGTACACGAAGAGTCCCGTGTCCAGGTACATCGAGCTGCCCAGGTGCGTCACCTCCAGCCGCACCGTCTTGCCGGCGGGTGCTTGGAAGCTGAAAGAGAACGCCTGGGGGCTGGTGGTGAACTGCGTCTGTACCGCGCCGGGCAGGGACACCGGGCCCAGGTACGCGGTGCTGTCCACGATGTCGCCGCTGGCCGGCGGCGCCGGCGGAGACAGCACGGCCTGGACGTGCTCGCCAGACTCCAGGGCCGGGGGCGCCTCGGGCGCGGTGCTCCCACCACAGGCGGTGACGCAGGCCAACAACACCGTGAGACAGGGCTTCAGCAAGCTCGAACGCATCCAGGCTCCTTCGTGGGTCCAGGCAGGATGAAGCCTGGATTCTCGGAAGGAGGCTGTCTAGCGCACGAAGCCCGCCACGGGATTCTCGAAGACCTTGCTCACGACGTTCATCGTCCGGAGCCACGCGTGTGCGTCTGCCCCAAGCTTCCCGTAGACCCGCACGTCGATGGGCTTCGCTGCGCCGAGGAGGGCCTTGAACTCGGGCCAGCCGGAGATCATTCGGATGTGGTCCATGACCTGGCTTGCGTCCGCGAACGTGATGACCGCTCCCACCTCCGTGTCACCGGGGCGGCCATAGAACCGCACCCCGAGGAGGCTGCTCACGCCCTCGGTCTCCAGCCGCCGCGTCGCGGCCTCGATGATGGCGGTGAAGTCCTCGAAGGGGGCCGTCAGCTCGAGCACCTCCACGAGGGTGATTTGCTCACGGGCAGCCTGGTTCATGTCTTCGCTCCTTCGTCGGGCTCGCTCTTCTGCATAATCACCGCATGAGGCCAGGAGCCAGGACCGTTCCCCCGCTTGCCACCGTCGTACTCTTGTCGCTGGTCGTCGGTTGCGCAGGGGGGACCGCGGGCACACGAGCGCGTTCACTCCAGGACGCGCGCGCCGTGGATTCGCTCTTTCGCGACTACGACGGCTCGGAGCGCCCCGGCGCCAGCGTCGTCGTGATCCAGGATGGGAAGGTCGTGCTCCGCCGGGCCTACGGCCTGGCCGATCTGGAGAAGCGAGCGCCTGCGTCGCCCGAGAGCAACTACCGGCTCGCGTCGCTCACCAAGCAGTTCACGGCCACGGCCATCCTGTTGCTGGTCCAGGATCGCCGGCTGCGCCTCGACGACCACGTGGTGGACGTGCTCCCCGGGTTCCCGGCGTCCCTGAAGGACGTCCGTGTCCACCACCTGCTCCAACACACGTCGGGCATCTGGGACTACGAGGACTTCGTCCCGGCCACGCAGTCGGCGCAGGTGAAGGATCGCGACGTGCTGGCGCTGCTCGCCCGCGCGGAGCGCACCTGGTTCGCGCCGGGAACGGCGGTGCGCTACAGCAACTCCGGCTACGCGGTGCTCGCGCTCATCGTGGAACAGGTGAGCGGGATGTCCTTCGCGCGCTTCCTGCACGAGCGCGTCTTCATCCCCAGCGGCATGCGTTCGTCCGTGGCACATGAAGAAGGCATCTCCACGGTGGACCGCCGCGCGTATGGGTATGCCGTCGGCCCGGACGGCTTCATCCCCAGGGACCAGAGCCCCACAAGCGCTGTCCTGGGTGACGGTGGCATCTACTCGTCCGTGGACGACCTGGTGGCGTGGGACCGGGCGGTGGATTCGCATGCGCTCGTCAGCGAGGAGCTCCAGACGCAGGCCTGGACGCCGCCGAGGCTCCAGGGCGGCACGCTCTCCCGCTATGGCTTTGGCTGGTTCGTCGACAATGACGGAGGGCGTCGGCGGTTGTCACACCACGGGGAGACGTGTGGCTTCACCAACGCCATCGTGAAGTATCCGGACCAGCGCCTCACGGTCATCGTCCTGACGAACCGCGCGGGTGGAGAGCCGTGGACGCTGGCCCAGTACCTCGCGGACCAGTGGCTCGGCCCACCCGCGAACCCGGGCTCCACCTGGCCGTTCGTGACCCTGCCCAACGCGCACTGACCGGGTGCCAGGGGGCGCGGCGGCACACCTGCGACACGTCGGCGACCTGCCGCGCCCTTCGCATCCCCTGGGGGATGGCGTCATACTCGGACCAGTCGGGGGGCCGCTCACAACGACTGACACGGGCCTGCCCGGCGCACGCCGATCCGCTCCTCACGAGGACCCCTGTCGATGAACCGCGACATTGAGATGGAGCTCTGGCTCGCCATCGATGAGGGCCTCCTGCCCCGGGAGGAGGCGGCGGCCCTGCGGGAGGAGGCCCGGCGCCTGGGACGAAGCCCGCTGGAGCTGCTCCGTGAGCGGGGCGTCTTGTCCGAGGAGACCCTTGCCTCCCTCTTGAGGGAAGGCCCTGCGCCTCAAGCGCCGCAGCACGTCCGTCCACCTCCTACCGATGAGACCGCCAGCCTCGATCCGGCGCGGGCCATCCAGACGCTGGCCCCGCAGCTGGCCGGCGCCCCGGCGTTCCCCTTCCCGGGGTGGGACCGGTACACGTCCGTGCGGTTCCTGGGGC
>NZ_RAWB01000214.1 GCF_003612055.1 Corallococcus llansteffanensis | reverse complement strand
CGCCACCACTGCGCGCCGCACGACAGGGTCCTTCCACGTGTCCACGGAGAGCAGCGGCCCGCGCTTCCACCGCTCCGCCACCACCCACAGCAGCGAGAAGAGCGCGATGTAGACGAGGTAGTAGTAGTCACACAGCAACACGTACAACGCGGATGCCGCCAGCCCCACCAGCCACTTGCGCTTGCCCTCGCCCAGCCACCGGAAGAAGCAGTAGAGGTAGAGCGGCATCCCCTCCAGCGCGGTGAGGTTCAGGTGCGCCGTCGCGTGGTTGAGGTGGTAGCGCGAGAAGTTGAACACGCACGCGCCCGCCAGCGCCGCCGCGGCGGCAATCCACGGCCCGTGGCCCGCGCGCTCCAGCAGGTAGCGCAAGAGCAGCCACGTCGTGTAGCCCGTCAGCACGAACGAGCCGAACAGCACGGCGTTGTACGCCGTCTCCACCGACATGAACGGCAGCAGCACCACGCCCCAGAGCGTCTTCGCGGGCGCCAGTGTGTGCCAGTACAGCTCCGCGCCCAGGGGCCAGTGCAGGAAGGGCGCGAAGAAGGGGTTCTGAGGCTGCACCCAGACGGCCTGGCGCATCCACCAGAGGTGCCACATGTTCATGTAGACGTCTTCCCGGCCGCCCAGCACCGCCCCCTTCATCTGGGACAGGAGCGGCCAGGTGTGGAACGCCGACAGCAGGAAGGACACCCCCAGCGCGAGCGGGTGCAGCATCCGCCGTGCCCCAGGAGACATGGGCGCGGACATCGGTGGGGATATCGGTGAGGACATCGGCGCCGGGGGACTCAGAGCGGCCGCTCGGCGGCCATCAGCATGTTGTCGCCCAGGTTGAACGGGATGGACCAACTGGACGGCACGCCCCGCCGCACCAGCTCCAGCACCGGCGCCGCGGGCTGGAAGCTCGCGCCCACCTTCCGGAGCAGGTAGTCCGCGGAGATGATGTGCGTGTACGTCCGGACGTCCGTGACGTGGAAGCCCACCTCCTCCAGCAGCAGCGCCAGGGTGCGGCGGCCGAAGTAGAACAGGTGCATGTCCATCAGCCACGGCCACTGCCCGCCCATCACGCGCGCCAGCAGGCTGCCCGCGTCGATGGTGGACAGGTAGATGCGGCCGCCGGGGCGCACGAGCTTCAGCGCCGCCTTCAGCTCCTCGCGCGGATCCGCGAAGTGCTCCACCACGTCCCACAGCGTCACCACGTCGTACTGGAGCCCCCTCGCCGCCAGCTCCTTGAGGGGCACGCCGTGCACGGTGAAGCCCAGGCCGCGCGCGTTGTTGCCCGCCCAGCGCGACAGCTCCAGCCCCTCCGGCTGGAAGCCCGCCTCGCGCGCGACATCCAGGAAGTAGCCGCAGTAGGCGCCCACATCCAGCAGCGTGCGCCCCTTCGCCGGGCCCAGCTCCCGCAACACGCGGCGGAAGGTGTGGTAGCGGTTGTCCTTCTCCGCGACGTAGAGCGGGTCCTCCACGTCCTGGTACGCCTGCAGCAGCGCATCCGGGGACTGGATGGGCCACTGGAACATCATCCCGCAGTCCTCGCAGCCCCAGATGGGCGGGTGGCTGCGGTGGCCGAACGACGTGCAGTTGTAGGCGGCCGCCCCCTCGGGTTGGGCGCTGCCCCGCGCCCGGTGACGCAGCCGCAGGCGCCCTCCCTTGCACAGGTAACAGGCGTCCGGCACGGGGGCCAGGTGCGGTTCAGCGGCACGACGTGCGGCGTTGTCCATCATGGCGGCGCACCGTAACCGCAAGGGCCTACCGCCTCAACACGTCGGATGGGGGGAAAGGCCGGGCGATGGCACCCATGGGTCCGGGGCCCTCCCGACTCGCGAGCCCTCTTGCTTTCCGGGCGGCACGCCGCGAAATAGGCCCCTTTCCGGAATCGTTGCTCCAGGTTCTCCTCCCCCTGTCCGTGACATGCGCGCCTTGAACGAACCCGCCTCCGCCCCTGCTCCGACCCTTCACCTGGGCCTGCCGGGATTCTCCTTCGAAGACCTGTACCGCCCCAGCGGCCTGCGCCGGCTGGCGGAGCGCTTCGACGCGCAGCTCCAGGGCGACGCCCCGGACCTGTTCCAGGCCTTCGACGCCTACCGCAAGTCCGGAGGCACCACGCCGTCCGGCCCGGCGGAATCCGACCTGCTCATCCAGGTGGCCCGCCACGTCTCGCGCTTCGTCGCGACCCTGTTCGGCATCGGCACGGAGTCCGAGCGCCTGGCCCGCCACCTGCGCGGCGAGCTGCCGCTCTTCGACTTCAAGCGTGAGTTCATCACGCGCCGCGTCTTCAAGAAGGGCGCCCAGGACCGCCCGTCGCTCGCGGAGTTCCCGGCGCTCGACGGCCGCATGCGCCTGCTCATGCAGCTGGGCTTCCCGGACGCGCTCGCCCACGGCGACCTGGAGCGCGCGCTCGCGGAGTCCATCCTGTCGCTGCTCGACCTGGAGCGGCTCTTCTCCGGCAACCTGCCCCCCGCGCACCAGGAGCGCGCCCCGGCCCTGCGCGAGCAGTGGGCCGCCCTGCGCCTCGCGCTCATCGCCACGCCCGAGGGCGCGGACGCCTTCGGCTCCAGCCTGGTGACGAAGGGCGACGACGCGGCCGAGCTCCAGGCCGTGCGCGCGCTCCTGTCGCTGGCGGACCGGTGGACGTACGCCCGCGCGCTGCACCCGGAGACGAAGTCGCTCTTCCACACCTGGCCCACGCTGCGGCTGCCCAAGCCGCTGGTGTTCGACCAGCTGGTGCAGCTGCAGCGTCCGGACGCCGCGCTGGAGGAGAAGACGGAGGGGTTGGAGCACCACCTGCGCCACCGCGACGGCTTCAAGCTCACCGACCGCCGGGGCACGCCGCGCGACGTGATGAACGAGGTGGACTACTGCGTCATCTGCCACGAGCGGCAGAAGGACTCGTGCTCCAAGGGCTTCCCCGCGAAGGACCCGGTGGCGGAGGGGCACTCGTTCAAGAAGAACCCCCTGGGCATCCCGCTCACCGGCTGCCCGCTGGACGAGCGCATCTCGGAGGCGCACGCGCTCAAGCGCGAGGGTGACTCCGTGGCGGCGCTCGCCATGGTGACGCTGGACAACCCCATGTGCCCGGGCACCGGCCACCGCATCTGCAACGACTGCATGAAGGCCTGCATCTTCCAGAAGCAGGAGCCGGTGAACATCCCGCTCGCGGAGACGGCCACCCTCACCGACGTGCTGGAGCTGCCGTGGGGCTTTGAGATCTACGGCCTGCTCACGCGCTGGAACCCGCTCAACATCCGCCGCCCGTACGCCCTGCCCTACGTGGGCCGCAACGTGATGGTCGTGGGCCTGGGGCCCGCCGGCTACACGCTGTCGCACTACCTGCTGAATGAAGGCTTCGCCGTCACCGGCGTGGACGGCCTCAAGATTGAACCGTTCCCGGACGAGCTGGTGGGCCGCAACGGCCACAAGCTGGAACCCATCCGCGACTGGCGCGGGCTCACGCGCGAATTGGACGAGCGCGTGCTGGAGGGCTTCGGCGGCGTGTCCGAGTACGGAATCACGGTGCGCTGGGACAAGAACTTCCTCACGCTCATCCACCTGACGCTCGCGCGCCGTGAGGGCCTGCGCATCTACGGCGGCATCCGCTTCGGCGGCACGCTGACGCTGGAGGATGCCTGGGCGCTGGGCTTCGACCACGTGGCCATCGCCGCGGGCGCGGGCCGGCCCACCATCATCGGGATGAAGAACAACCTCATCCGGGGCATCCGCAAGGCCTCCGACTTCCTGATGGCGCTGCAGCTCACGGGCGCCTTCAAGCGCGACTCGCTGGCGAACCTCCAGGTGCAGCTGCCCGCCATCGTCATCGGCGGCGGCCTCACCGGCGTGGACACCGCCACGGAGCTGATGGCGTACTACCCGGTGCAGGTGGAGAAGACGCTGGAGCGCCACGAGAAGCTCGTCGCGGACCTGGGCGAAGCAGGCGTCATCGAGCGCCTGGACGCCGAGGAGCGCGCCACCTACCAGACCTTCCTGGAGCACGGCCGCGCCGTCCGCGCCGAACGCCAGAAGGCCCAGGCGGAGGGCCGCACGCCGGACTTCATCCACCTGGTGCGCCAGTGGGGCGGCGTGAGCCTCTGCTACCGCCGGGGCCTCACCGAGTCCCCCGCCTACCGCCTCAACCACGAGGAGGTCTCCAAGGCGCTGGAGGAGGGCATCCGCTTCATCGAACGGATGAGCCCCGTGGAGGCGCTGCCTGACGCGTCCGGCGCGGTGCGCGCCCTGCGCTTCGAGCGCATGGTGACGGTGGACGGCCGGCTCAAGGGCAGCGGCCAGTTCTTCGAGCTGCCGGCGAAGACGGTGTGCGTGGCCGCGGGCACGTCCCCCAACGTCACGTACGAGAAGGAGTACCCGGGCACCTTCCAGCTCGACGAGGCGAAGGAGTACTTCCAGGGCTTCGAGCTGGTGGAGAAGCCGGAGGGCGCGGGCTTCACGCTCCAGCCGGTGGAGGCCGCGGAGGACCCCGAGGCGAAGGTGGGCTTCTTCACGTCCTACCAGCAGGACGGCCGCTTCGTGTCCTTCTACGGCGACAACCACCCGACCTACGCGGGCAACGTGGTGAAGGCCATGGCCAGCGCGAAGGACGGGCACCCGCAGGTGGCGCGCCTGTTCGCGAAGGAGGTCGCGTCACTGGACTTCGCCGACACGACCGCGCAGGAGGCTCGCGAGGCGAAGCGCCTGGAGCACTTCGCGAAGCTGGACGAGGCGTTCCTCGCCACCGTCGTCGCGGTGAACCGGCTCACGCCGACCATCGTGGAGGTGGTGGTGCGGGCTCCCTTCGCCGCGAGCCACTTCTCCCCCGGCCAGTTCTACCGGCTCCAGAACTTCGAGCGGAACGCGCCCCTCGTGGACGGCGTGCGCCTCACCATGGAGGGCCTCGCGCTCACGGGCGCGTGGGTGGACAAGGAGAAGGGCCTGATGGGCACCATCGTGCTGGAGATGGGCTCCTCCTCCCGCCTGTGCGCCGCGCTCAAGCCCGGCGAGTCCGTCGTGCTGATGGGCCCCACGGGCGCGCCCACCGAAATCGGCCACAACGAGACGGTGGTGCTGGTGGGTGGCGGCCTGGGCAACGCGGTCCTCTTCTCCATCGCGCGCTCGCTCAAGGCGGCGGGCTGCCGCGTCGTCTACTTCGCCGGCTACCGGATGAAGGCGGACTCGTTCAAGCAGGAGGAGATTGAACTGGGCACCGACCAGGTCATCTGGTCCGTGGACGGCGGCGACCTGCTGGACGTGCGCCGGCCGCAGGACGCGGCCTTCCGGGGCAACGTGGTGCAGGCCATGGTGGCCTACGCGGAAGGCAAGCTGGGCGTGGCGCCGGTCATCTCCCTCAGTGAGGTGGACCGCATCATCGCCATCGGCTCGGACCGGATGATGCGCGCGGTGGCCGAGGCGCGGCACGGCGTGCTGCAGCCGTACCTGAAGCCCGGACACGAGGCCATCGGGTCCATCAACTCCCCCATGCAGTGCATGATGAAGGAGATCTGCGCCCAGTGCCTCCAGCGGCACGTGGACCCGCTCACCGGCAAGGAGACGTGGGTGTTCTCCTGCTACAACCAGGACCAGCGGCTGGACCACGTGGACTTCGTCAACCTGAACCAGCGCCTGCGCGGCAACACGGTGCTGGAGAAGATGGGCGACACCTTCCTCGCGCAGCTCCTGAAGAAGGCCCCGCACCTCAAGCGCGTGTGAGTCAGCGCCGCACGCCCGCGAAGGCCTTGAGCATGTCCTGATAGTTCTTCGTCAGGTCGACTTCGCGGGTGAGCACCACGTCCACGTTGGCGTCGCCGAACTCGCGGCGCGCCTCCGGGAGCTTCTGGAAGGCCTCCACCTGGCGCCGCATGGAATCCACCTGCGGCGCCAGCTCCTGCTGCTGCTCCGCGGGCATGCGGGACTGGAGCGCCTCCAGCTTCTTGAGCTCCTCCTCGTACTGGAGCGTGCGTCCCATCTGGCGCTGGCTGATGACGGCGGTGACGATCTCCGCGATGCGGTTGACGTCGTCGGTGGTGAGGCCCGCGGCCTTGCGCGCGTCCGTCTCCGCCTGGGCCTTGCGCTCGATGAGCCTCAGCCCCGAGCGCGCCGCCTCCAGCGCCTGCGGCGTGCCCGCGTCCATCAGCGGCCCCATGTCCTGCAGCCCCCTCATGAGCGAGCCGTAGACCTCCAGCATCTTGCGCTGGTAGCCCACGTAGGCCTCCAGCTTCGCCTGCGTCAGCGGGTAGGGTCCGGCCGTGCCATCGTCGGGGGCCACCTCGCCCTCCAGGCGGGCGACCGTCTCCCCTCCTTCGGTGCCAGCCTCCGGGCCACCGCCGACCGTATCCTTGCGACACGCCGAGAGGACCAGGGTTACGGGCAACCACCACCACAGCTTGCGCATGCCACCTCCAGCGACCGCCACCGGCGCGGGGCAGTGTATGCTCCGACGGGCCCCCGCGAGCGCCGGTTCCCGAACGCCGACCCCACGTCGGCTGTTCCGGCCACTGAACATTCGCCGCATTACCTTTGACCAACCGGGCCACGGTCATGTACGAACCGCGGGCTTGTCGCGTTCAGTGGAGGGACTTTGAGGATTTTCCTGGTAAGGCACGGCGATGCGGACGCAGAGATCCCCGAGGGTCTCGGCGACGAGGCGCGCGCGCTGACCGCGAAGGCCCGCGCGAACATTGCCCAGCACTTCGCGTCGCTGTCCGAGCGCATGGGGCCCATCAACCTCATCCTCACCAGCCCGCTGGTGCGCACGGTGCAGACCGCGCAGATCCTCTCCTTCGCGACGAAGCACGAGGGCCTGCTGCGCGTGCACCGCTGCCTCCTGCCGGACATGCCGGTGGGCGCGGTGGAGCCCGTGCTCAAGGATCACAACCACGAGAACCTCGTCCTCGTGGGCCACCAGCCCTCGATGGGCGCGCTCGCGGCGCACCTGCTGGGGATGCAGTCCTTCCCCAAGCCGGTGAACCCGGGCACGGTCATCGCCATGGAGTGGCCGGACACGCCCACCAGCACCGAGGACCAGGTCCCCGGCGAGAAGGGTGAGAACCCCCCCGCCCAGCACCTGAAGTTCCTGTTCTACGCCGCCCCCGGCCAGCAGGTCCTCGACGTCATCCAGTGACGTCCGGGAGCGCGGCCATGATGGACGAAGCCCGCTACAACCCGCTCGTCGCCGCCGCCTTCAAGCGCATCATGGCGGCGGCGGACGCGTTCGACCCGGACGTGCTGGAAGCCGACAGCACGGGCGACATGGTGACGCTGACGGCCAGCTCCCGTGAGAAGTGCATCATCAACACCCAGCGCGCCGTCCGGCAGCTCTGGGTGGCCGGCCAGGGCCAGGGCATCCACTTCGACTACGACGAAGCCTCGCGCACCTGGAAGGACGACAAGGGGCGCGGGCTGGAGCTGTTCGCCTTCGTCGCCGGCGTCGTGAAGCACCTCACCGGCCAGGACCTCGTCTACCCGTCCTGAGCACCAGGGCCCGGGCCTGACGGGGCCACCACCACGCTGTCGCCCCCGCCCATCTGGGCCCGGCGCAGCGCCTCCCCCGCTTCCCTCAGGAGCCCGCCGAAGCTGAGGCCCGCGCCCTGCGTGAGCCCCTTGCCGCCGCTCGAGGGTTCGGACACCGCCACGCCCACGGACGCCGTGGCGCCCGGCAGGGTCTTCAGGGAGGGCATCCGCTCGCGCAGCCGCTCCGCCACCACCCGGGCCCCGGAGCGCGGCGTGTGGGGCAGGAACGCCACGAAGCGGCTCTCCGCGAAGGGCACCACCACGTCGATGTCGCGCACCCCCGCCGTCAGCAGCCCCAGGGCCTCCGCGAGCAGCGCGGTGCGCGCCGGGGGCGCGAGGCTCAGGGTGTGCTCGGTGAAGCGATCCAACTCCACCAGCAGCAGGGAGATGGGGTAGCGGTAGCGCCGGCTGCGCTTCACCTCCATCAGCAGCAGGCGCTTGAGGAAGTCGAAGTCCGGGGAGGTGCTGACCGCGAACACGTCCGTCCGGGAGGCCCTGCGCTCCGGAAGGCCTCCGGGACGCGCCGGGATGCCCACGGCCGCCGCCGCCCCGCCGTCCTCCGGGGCCTGGGGGCGGGCTCCCGCCTCGTCCAGGCGCAGCACCAGCCGCACGCACGTCACGACGGTGCCGCGCTTGAGGGGCCCCACCAGGCACCCGTCGGCCCCGGCCTGGGTGGCGCGCGGGTCCGCGTGCTCCTCGTCCGGGGGGTACACCAGCAGCACCGGCAGCCGGGAGCCCTTCTGGCGCAGCTCCTGGCACAGGGCCTCTCCGTCCACGGGGAGGCTCGCGGACGCCACGAGCACCGCCGGGGGACGGTCTTCCAGCAGGCGGCGCGCTTCCACTGCGCTGCCCACCCAGGCCACCTCGTGGCCGGCGCCCTCCAGGTACCGCCGCAGCGCGCTGGCGACGGGGGCGGACGGCTCGGCCAGGAGGACGGTGGCCATCAGACCTTCATGACCTCTTTTTCCTTCTCCGCGTAGATGGTGTCGACCTGCTTGATGCCCGCGGCCGTCTTGTCCTCCACGTCCTTGGAGAAGCGCTTGAGGTCGTCCTCGGTGATCTTCTTGTCCTTCTGCTGGGCCTTGAGGGCTTCCAGGATGTCGCGGCGGTGGTTGCGGATGGCCACCTTGTGGTCCTCCGCCTTGGTCTTCACCTGCTTGACGATGTCCTTGCGGCGCTCCTCCGTGAGCGGCGGGAAGGGCAGGCGGATCATCTCCCCGTCGTTCATCGGGTTGATGCCCAGGTTCGCCTCGCGCAGGGCCTTCTCGATGTCCTTGAGGACGCCCTTGTCCCACGGCTTGATGGTGATGAGCCGGGGCTCGGGCGCGTTGATGCTGGCCACGCCCGCGAGCGGCGTCGGCGTGCCGTACTGGTCCACCCGGATGCCGTCGAGGATGGCGGTGCTCGCACGGCCCGTGCGCACCTTGGCCAGCTCCCGCTTGAGGTCTTCCAGCGTCTTGTCGATACGAGGCTTCAGTTCCGCGACGGTGTCAGCCATTGCAGTCTCCTCCAGAAGCTTGTGTCAGCCCTGCTCGGGGTTTCAGGCCCAGACCGTCTCGGAGGCCCCGACGACGGTGCCAAACTCACCCTGCTTGCCCATGACGGCGCGGTGGATGTTCCCGCGCGTGCCCAGGTCGAACACGATGATGGGCAGCTTGTTGTCCATGCACAGCGAGATGGCCGTGGAGTCCATCACGTTGAGGTTCTGCTTCAACACGTCCATGTACGTCAGCGTCCGGTAGCGCCGAGCCGTGGGGTCCTTCTTCGGGTCCGCGTTGTAGACGCCGTCCACCTTGGTCGCCTTGAGGATGACCTGCGCGTTGATCTCCATCGCGCGCAGCGACGCGGCCGTGTCGGTGGTGAAGTAGGGGTTGCCCGTGCCCGCGGCGAAGATGACGACGCGGCCCTTCTCCAGGTGCCGCACCGCGCGCCGGCGGATGTAGGGCTCCGCGATCTGCTCCATCTTGATGGCGGACTGCACGCGCGTCTTCAGACCCTGCTTCTCCAGCGCGTCCTGCATCGCCATGGAGTTGATGCAGGTGGCGAGCATGCCCATGTAGTCCGCGCTCGCGCGGTCCATGCCCTCCGTCGCCCCGGCCACGCCGCGGAAGATGTTGCCTCCGCCAATGACGACGGCCAGCTCGATGCCCGCCCGGGACAGCTCGGCGATTTCTTCAGCGATGCGCGTGAGGGTGGGGGGGTGGATGCCGTACTTCCCCTCGCCCATCAGGGCTTCGCCCGACAGTTTGAGGAGGATGCGCTTGTAGGGAGAGGTGGATTCGGACATACGCGACCGCTTCTATCCCCCGCCCCGCGCCCGATCAACGATGGAAGTCATCGCCGGGCCCGCACCGTCCGATGCCGGGCGTCCGGACGGTCCCGAAGGGGGAAGGAGGCCCTGGAATACCGAGGGCCGCGCCCCCGAGGCCTCCCCTGCTGAGGGGAAGCCACGAGCACGCGGCCCCGGGTGCGGCAGGTACAGCGAAGAGCGCTTAGGCCTGGCCCAGCGTCTTGGCGACCTCGGCGGCGAGGTCTTCCTTCTTCTTCTCGATGCCCTCGCCCACTTCGAAGCGGACGAAGCGGCGCACGGAGACCTTCTCGCCAATCTTCGCGGCGCGCTCGGTGATCATCTCACCGACCTTCTTCTTGTCGTCCTTCACCCAGAGCTGGTCCACGAGGCAGACGCCCTCGTAGTACTTCTCCATCTTGCCCACGAGGATCTTCTCCAGCATGGCCTCGGGCTTGCCCTGCTGCTTGAGCAGCTCGCGCTGGATCTCCTTCTCCTTGTCCATCGCGTCCTGCGGGACTTCCTCGCGGCGCACGAACTTGGGGCTGGCCGCGGCGACCTGCATGGCCACGTCCTTCGCCAGGTCCTGGAAGTCGGTGTTGCGCGCGACGAAGTCGGTCTCGCAGTTGACCTCCACGATGACGCCGATGCGGCCGCCGTGGATGTAGCTGGTGATGATGCCTTCGGCGGCGACGCGGCCTTCCTTGCCGGCGGCGCGCGAGATGCCCTTCTTGCGCAGCCACTCCTCGGCCTTCACGAAGTCGCCGGCCGTCTCGGAGAGGGCCTTCTTGCAGTCCATCATGCCCGCGCCGGTCCGCTCGCGGAGGTCCTTCACCATCTGGGCGCTGATCTCAGCCATGTTCGTCTCTCTTCTTCTGCTCCGAGCACGGCGGCGTGCGCCGCGGGAGGAGCCATGAGTTCAAGGGGGATACCGCGGGGACAAAAAAATGGAGACGGCCGGACAGCGGGCCTTGGAAGGTGCCGCCCGGCCGACTCCGGAGCTTGCGTGGAAGCGAGGACGGCGGCGGACTACTCGGCCGCGGGCGTCTCGCCACCCTCGGCGGCGGGCGTCTCGGTGGCGACGGGGGCGGCAGCGCCCTTCATCTCCACGAGGGGGCCACGGCGCTCGCCGCCACGGTCACCACCACCACCCCGGCGGTCATCGCGGTCGCGGCGGTCGTTGCGGCGGGGACCCCGGCGATCATCGCGGTCGCGGCGGTCGTCACGGCCCTCACGCTCCTCCTGCTCGTCGCGCTCGGCGGCGCCGGACGCACGGTAGCGCGCCGCACCCTCGAGGCACGCGTCCGCGATCTTCGACGTGAAGAGCTTGATGGAGCGGATGGCGTCGTCGTTGCCCGGGATGACGAAGTCGATGCCGTCCGGATCGCAGTTCGTGTCCACCAGGCCAATCACCGGGATGCCCAGGCGGGTGGCCTCGTGGATGGCGATGTGCTCCTTCTTCGGGTCGATGATGAAGACGCAGCGGGGCAGCTTCGCCATGTCCTTCACGCCGCCCAGGTTCTTCTCCAGCTTCTCGCGCTCACGGTCGAGCTGGGCGACTTCCTTCTTGGGCAGGCGCTCGAAGGTGCCGTCCTCGGCCATCTTCTCCAGCGTCTTGAGCCGGTCGATGCCCTGCTTGATGGTCTTGAAGTTCGTCAGCGTGCCACCCAGCCAGCGGCTGGTGACGAAGAACTGACCGGCGCGCGCGGCCTCCTCGCGGATGACGTCCTGCGCCTGCTTCTTGGTGCCGACGAAGAGCACCGACCCGCCACGGGCCGTGATGTCCGCGACGAAGCGGAAGGCCGACCGGGCCATCGTCACGGTCTTCTGCAGGTCGATGATGTAGATGCCGTTGCGGGCACCGAAGATGTAGGGCTTCATCTTCGGGTTCCAGCGCTTGGTCTGGTGGCCGAAGTGGACGCCGGCCTCGAGCAGCTGGCGCATCGTGATGCCGCTGGCGGCGGCCATCGCCTGGGCCTGCGTCTGGGTATCCTGCTGGGTTTCCATGGTGCGTGTACCTTCCGGTTGTGTTCCGCCACGCGCGTCTTGGGAAGTCCCGGCCCTGGCCCTTCCACCTGGAGGGGCACCGGCGACCGGCACGCGCGTGTGAGTAGTGGGTGCTGCGACTGCCTTCGGGCGTACGGCCCGGCCCCTACATAACAGGGCGCGGCGTCCTTAGCAGAACGCTTGAGAGGGGCGCAAGCTTCGGCGCACCGCCTGTCCGGGTTCCCCCGTTCCAGGCCCGCTCCCCTCCCCTCCAGGAAGGCGACCGGCGCGGCCCCCGCTCCCCTGGAAGGGAGGGCGACCGCGCCGGAGGGCGACGTCAGGGCTGTCTACGGCGGACGGCTAGGCGTTGGCCTCGTTGGCGCCGTGGCACTTCTTGTACTTGCGGCCGCTGCCGCAGGGGCAGGGGTCGTTGCGGCCCACGCGAGGGGCGTCCGAGGGGGCGGCGGCGGCGGCCCGCTGGGCGACCGGGGTGGCGGTGGCCTCCGCGAGCTTCCCTTCGGCGTCCGCGCGGCCCTCCACGGCCCTCTTCTGCTGCTGGGCGAGCTGCCGCTGGATGCGGGCGGTCTCCTCCGCCGCGCTGGAGGCGGAGCGGGCCTGCACGCGCATCATCTGGCTGACGAACTGCGTCTTGATGGCGGCGAGCATCTGGATGAATCCCTGGTAGCCCTCCTTCTTGTACTCCTGCTTCGGGTCCTTCTGACCGTAGCCGCGCAGGCCGATGCCCTGGCGCAGGTGGTCCATGGCCAGCAGGTGGTCCTTCCAGAGCTGGTCGATGGTGGCCAGGTACCGGTACTGCAGGAAGCGCATGAAGTCTTCGCTGAACTCCTGCTCGCGGGCGGAGAAGACCTTCTCCGCCGCCTGGTAGATCTGCTCCTGGAGCTCCTCCCGGTTGCCGGTGCCCTCGAAGCTCATCTCCAGGTTGAAGGACTCCTTCACCGCGGCGGACAGCGCCTCGATGTCCCAGGTGTCGGAGCTGCGCGTGGCGGCGTAGGTGTCCGTCAGGGACACGACAGCGTCGTCCATCGCGTCCAGGACCATCTCCCGGAAGTCCGCCCAGGTGATGACGCGCTCGGAGCGGGTCTTCACGCGGGTCTTCAAATCCTCTTCGTACTCCACGAGCGGGACGCCCGCGCCCGACGCGAGCACCTGGCGGCGCAGCTTGTAGATGGTGCGCCGCTGCTGGTTCATCACGTCGTCGTACTCGAGCAGGTTCTTGCGGATGTCGAAGTTGTGGCCTTCGACCCGCTTCTGCGCGCTCTCGATGGCCCGCGACAGCCAGATGTGCTCGATGACCTCGCCCTCCTCCATGCCCAGGCGCTCCATCAGGCTCTGGATGCGCTCGGACCCGAAGATGCGCATCAGGTCGTCCTCGAGCGACAGGAAGAAGCGGCTGGCGCCCGGGTCACCCTGACGGCCGGCGCGGCCTCGCAGCTGGTTGTCCACGCGGCGCGACTCGTGACGCTCGGTGCCGATGATGAAGAGGCCGCCGGCGGCCATGACCTCCTGGCGCTCCTGCTTCGTCAGCTCCTCGTTCTTCGCCTTGGTCTCCGCGAAGCGCGCCTCGTAGTCCGCCAGCGCCGCCTGGTAGGCGGTCAGGTCCACCGGCTGGCCGTCCTGGGACGACAGGGGCGGCTCCGGCGGCGGGCCCATGGCGCTCTTGGTCATGACCTCCGCGTTGCCGCCCAGGAGGATGTCCGTGCCTCGGCCGGCCATGTTGGTGGAGATGGTGACCGCGCCCTTGCGGCCCGCCTGAGCGACGATGTCCGCCTCGCGCTGGTGCGCCTTGGCGTTCAGCACGTTGTGGGGCACGCCGCGCTTCTTGAGGAAGTTGGCGACCACCTCGCTCTTGGCGATGGACACCGTGCCCACGAGCACCGGCTGCCCCGCCTTGTGCAGCTCTTCGATCTGCCCGGCGACGGCCTCGAACTTCTCGCGCTCCGTCTTGTAGACCACGTCCTGCTCGTCGCGGCGCACCGCGGGCCGGTTGGTCGGGACGACGCGCACGTCGAGGTTGTAGATCTTGGCGAACTCCTCCGCCTCCGTGTCCGCGGTGCCCGTCATGCCGGACAGCTTGGAGTACATGCGGAAGTAGTTCTGGAACGAGACCGTGGCGAGCGTCTGGTTCTCGTTTTCAATCTTCACGCCCTCCTTGGCCTCGATGGCCTGGTGGAGGCCGTCCGACCAGCGCCGGCCCGGCATGAGGCGGCCGGTGAACTCGTCGACGATCTGGACCTCGCCTTCCTTCACCACGTAGTCCTTGTCGCGCTTGTAGAGCGTGTGCGCGCGCAGGGCCTGCTCGACGTGGTGGAGGGTTTCGATCTCGTCCGGGGCGTAGAGGTTGCCGACGCCCAGCTTGCGCTGGAGCTTGTCGATGCCGTCGTCGGTGAGGGCCACCGCGCGGTGCTTCTCGTCCAGGGTGTAGTCCTGGTCCGGGACGAGCGCCGGGATGACCTTGTCCACGAGGAGGTACTTGTCGGTGCTGTCCTCGGTGGGGCCGGAGATGATGAGCGGCGTGCGGGCCTCGTCGATGAGGATGGAGTCCACCTCGTCGACGATGGCGTAGTTGAGCTCCCGCTGGACGTAGTCCTGCAGGCGGAACTTCATGTTGTCGCGCAGGTAGTCGAAGCCGAACTCGTTGTTCTGCCCGTAGGTGATGTCCGAGCGGTACGCCTCCTGGCGCTGCTTGTCGGACAGCTCGTGGAGCACGCAGCCCGTCGTCATGCCCAGGAACTTGTAGACGCGGCCCATCCACTCGGCGTCACGACGCGCCAGGTAGTCGTTCACGGTGACGACGTGGACGCCCCGGCCGGACAGCGCGTTGAGGTAGGAGGGCAGCGTGGCGGTGAGCGTCTTGCCCTCACCGGTGCGCATCTCCGCGATGCAGCCCTCGTGGAGGAACAGGCCGCCCACGAGCTGCACGTCGTAGTGGCGCTGGCCGATGACCCGGCGCGCCGCCTCACGGGTGATGGCGAAGGCCTCGAAGAGGAAGTCGTCCAGCGGCCGGCCGTTCTGGATCTCCTGCTTCATCCGGGCCGTCTCGCGCGCGAAGTCCTCGTCCTGGAGGGCCTTCATGCGGGGTTCCAGCTCGTTGATGCGAGCAATCTTCAGTCGGGCCTTCTTGAGCTCGCGCTCATTCTTCGTCCCGATGAGCTTCTTTAGCGTCCATTCAATCATGTTGGCTCTCTCGCCGGAGAATCCTCGAAGGAAGGCGGCGAGTGAAGGGAATTCCCAGGAGATGTAAGGGAGAACCAGACCAAAACCACGCGCGCCCCCCGAAACTTCCTCTCGGCTGGCCGCCCGGCGCGCGGTGGCCCAGAGTAAAGCGGAACCGAGTCCACGCAATGTCCCCTAAGCAGATTCAACGTCCCCGCGCCGCGAAGACTTCATCCGGCCGCTCCTCCCCGGGCCCCCGCCGACCAGGCGCCCCC
>NZ_RAWB01000213.1 GCF_003612055.1 Corallococcus llansteffanensis | reverse complement strand
GGCCCGGGGCTACTTGCCGGCCTTCGCCTGCTCCCAGGTCATGCAGGGCTCGGTCTTCTCGGGGGTGACGAGGAACGGCTGCGAGCGGCTCAGGCCCTGGGTGGCGCCCAGCCATGCGTCGCCGATGCTGCCCGCGCCGTCGAACACGAGGGCCGTCCAGTCGTTCTGCGACGCGGTGAAGAGGTCCAGGGTGTCTCCGTCGCCGTTGAGGTCCCGGGCGATGTAGTTGGTCTGGATGCTCCCGTTGGCGTTGAAGTCGAGGTTGGCGCTCGCGGTGCCGCTGACGAACGTGCTGTTGAGGCGCACGCCGTAGTGGGCCAGGTCCGCCTCGGTGGTGGGGCTCAGGGGCGCGAAGGCGTAGAACTCATTGACGGAGGCCTCGCTGACGGAGGCGATGCGCAGGCGCGAGTAGTCGAGCACGCCGTCCGTGCCGTCCACGCGCAGGCCGCCCAGCTGGTACACGTAGCTCATCAGGCTCAGGTAGTTGGGCTTGTAGTTCACGTCCTCGTTGCCGCCGTGCCGCAGGCCGATGTTGTGCCCCAGCTCGTGCATGAGGGTGCCGGCCTGCTGCTGCTCGGTGCCGCCCGGGACGCCCCAGTTGCCCAGCGTCATGATGAAGTCGTGGGCGGGGATGCCGCGCGAGATGCCGCTGGAGCCGCCGGCGTTGTAGTGGTCCGCCACCAGCAGGTAGTGGAAGTAGGGCGCGCGGCGCGTGTTGAAGTACTTGGCCTTGATGACGTCGAAGTCCGTCCACACGGGGTTCAGGTCCGTGTCCACGTCCGCCGCGGCGATCTGCTGATCCGCCACCAGGTGCAGCGCGATGCCCGTGGAGCCGTCGTGGTTGGTCACCGGCGCGGCGGCGAACGCGGCCGTCACGCGGTCCATCGCGGCCTGGGTGGGCTTGAGGCCGGGGTAGTAGTCCATCTCCACGAAGATGTCCTTCTTCCGCGGGTTCGTGCCGTAGTAGCGCAGGTCCACGCCGCCATAGCCATACAGCTCCGCGTAGTCGCTGAGGCGGTCGCCGTCCGTGTCGGAGCTGTACGGGTTGGTGCCGTAGCGGCTCTCCGCGGCGTCACAGATGCCGTCGGCGTCGGAGTCCACGGCGGTGGTCAGACACAGGTACACGGTCTGGACGTTGGAGATGTCATAGGTGTTCCCGTCCTGGGTCACCTGCTCGTACTTGGGCTTGTGATACACGCCCACGGAGCGATAGCCGGTGCGGCTGTAGAGGAGCCGGAGCGCTTCCTGGCCGGAGGCCACGGTGAGCAGCTGCACGTGGTCCTCGCCGTTGTGGTTGCCATACGCGTCGAAGACGTAGAGGCCCGACGACTCGGTCTGCTGGAAGGTGGGGTTCGCGCCACAGCCATTTCCGGTGCAGACGCCAGAGGTGACCGTCACGGTCACGTCCTGGATGGCGCTGCCCGTCGCGGCGTCGTTGACGTAGCCGTAGACACAACCGTTCAGTCCGACAATGGCCATGGCGGCCGTCAGCAGGTTCTTGCGAAACATGTATCCCCTCGAAGGAGTCAGGGGCTGGGCCCCAGGCACCAGCCGCTACCTTTACGGCGCGCGGAATAAATATTCTCCGCGGGCCGCACGAGGCTCCATTTCGCCGCGGGGGACGGCGGCGGGGCCGGCATGGGCCTGGACGTGAGTCGAGTCCCAGACCCGCTGGGACGTGCTCCGTCCACGTCGGTGTTCCCCTGGGCGCCGCGAGTGCGTATCACTGGGGTCGTGCGCACGCCCACCGACCGCTACCTCCCGCCTCGCGCCACTCCTTCCTCCCCCGTGGCGCCCCCGCGCGGGCGCGTGGTGGTCATCGCGCCCACGCGCGCCGCCTGCGAGACCATCGAGCTGGCGCTCGGCCTGGAGCTGCGCACGTACCTGGAGGAGCACCACGGTGAGCGCCTGCGGGAGCTGGCCCGGGGCGGGCAGGGGTTCGGCATCGTCGCGGGCACCGGCACGGGCAAGACGCTCGCCATCCGCCCCATCGCGGAGGAACTCGTGGGGCGAAAGCCCCTGCGGGTGGCGGTGGTCAACCGCGAGCGTGAGGCCACCGCGGAGACGCCACTCAGCGACGTGGTCATCGTCACCACGGGCATCGCGCGGCGCTGGTTCCAGGACGGCGCCATCCGGCGCGAGGACACGCTCATCGTGGATGAGATCCACCAGACGTCGGCCGAGCTGGAGCTGTGCCTGGCGCTGGGCAAGCGCGTGGGCAGCCGCTTCATCTGGCTGTCCGCCACGGTGGATCCGGCCTTCTACGCGCGCTACCTGGACAGCGCGGACGTGCTCCAGGTGTCCTCCTTCGACCCGAGGAAGGCGGCCCTCGTGGAGGTGGAGCGCCGCCAGCCGCTGTCCTTCCTGGACGACGCCTTCCTGAAGGACGTGCAGCGGCGTGGGCGCGGCGTGGGCGTGTTCCTGGCCACGCGCGCCGCGGTGGAGGAGGCGGCGGCCCACGTGCGCGACGACTGGCCGGAGATCCACTCGGCGCACTATCACGGTGGGGAGCCGCTGCGCGCCATCCGTCCCTTCCTGGAAGGCAGCGCGCCCCGGCCCTTCGTGCTCGCGATGACGGCGGCGGGCCAGAGCGCGCTCAACGTGCCGGGGCTGGACACCGTCGTCATCGACGACATGCGCTACACGAACCTGGTGGAGGGCGGCCGCAACGTGCTCACCCGCGTGCACCTGGGCAGCAACGAGCTGCTGCAGATGGCGGGGCGCGTGCACGGGCGCGTGGAGGGCGGGCGCGTCTTCATCCTGAGCGACCGGACGCTCCACTTCGCCTCGCTCAAGCCCACCGCGCCGGAGTTCCAGCTCGCGGGCGAGCCGGAGCGGGTGGCGCTCACCGCGGCGGCCCTGGGCGTGCGGGCGGACGAGCTGGACCTGCCGGTGCCGCTGGACCGCACGGCCTACCGCCGGGCGCTCGCGAAGCTGCAGGCGCGCAACATCGTGGATGAGCACGGAAGGCTGTCCGAATACGGCCGCGCGGTGGAGGCGCTGCCCGTGGAGCGCCCCTGGGCGGAGCTCATCGTCAACGCGGAGGACGCGCTCCTGCCCTTCCTCGCGGTGTGCAGCGCGGTGGAGTCGCTGCACCGGATGACGCGCGAGGAGCGCAACCTGGACGGGGTGCTCGTGCCCGGCAGCGACCACCTGACCGCCTACAACCTCTACGCCGAGGCCTTCGGCGAGGCGGGCGCGGTGGGCGAGGTGCACGGGCTGCCGCGCCACCTGTTCGACCCGGAGAAGTTCGCGGCCTGGGCCGAGATGCGAGGCGTGCTGGTGAAGGCCGTGGAGGACGCGGCGCTCGCGATGGCGAGCGTGTACCGCAGCGTGGGGGTGGCGCTGCCCGCGCGCATGCCCTTCGCGAACACCCGCGTCTACCAGCGCTTCTGCGACCTGCTCGCGCGCTTCATGCCCTTCGACCTCGTCATCGACGAGCGCACCGCCTGGGGCGAGGTCGCGCGGGTGTCGAAGACGAGCGTGTGCGGCAACCTGGGCGCGGTGGCGGGCTCGCTGCGCTACTTCGCCGACCGCAATGGCAACTCACAGGCCGCCATCGACGGCACGCAGCTGCCGCAACCCCTGCTGCGCCGCTACGCCCGCCGTCAGGCGATGTCGCCCGCGTACGACGCGCGCTACCGCTCGGTCATCCTCGAGCGCCGGCTGGACTACTTCGGCTTCGACCTGGAAGTGGAAGTGGACGTGCTGCGCGCCTGGGGGCCGGAGCTCGCGAAGGCGGCCCGGCACGCGCTCGCGGAGGCGCTGGCGCGAGGCGACGCGCCCCATCCCGCGGTGGACCGCCACCGGACCGCCATCGCGGAGGTGCGTGAGCTGTGGCGCCGCTCCGGCGGGCTCACCCCACCGCTCGGGTTGCCGGAGCTCACCGCGCTCTACGAGGCGCAGCTCGACGGCGTGGACACGCTCGACGAGTTCAAGCAGCGGCCGCTGCGGCTCGACCTGGAAGCGCTCGTGTCGTCCAGCGTTCGTCAGCTGCTCCTGGCCCTCCCGGACGCGGTGGAGGTTCGCGAGCAGGAGGTGCCGCTGGAGTACGACGTGGAGGAGCTGTCGGACGGGGCCCTGAGGGGCGTGGTGCGGCTGCACCTGCCGGAGAAGCTCGCCCGCACGCTGGTGGAGGAGGAGCTGCCGCTGCTGGACCGTCCCCTGCGCTTCAGCGTCGCCCGGGGACGGCGCGGCGTGCTCCAGGCACGCTCGCTCCCGGAGCTCCAGGAGCTGCTCGACCGTCCCTGGATGCCGGATGAGATCGCCGAGGCCACCCGGGAGCGGCCGCCCCGGGGGCAGAGAGAGGAGCGGAGCGGCCCGAAGCGCGGGAGCGGCGGTGGCCGGGGCCAATACAGTAAGCCGTCCGGCCATGGAGGCCGGCGGGGCGGTGGCAGGCGACGGCGCTGAGGCTGCGTGCGGTCAGGCCGCAAGGTGTTCGCCGCGCCCGCCCCGAGCCGCCGCCGGCTGCGCTTCCCGCGCGACCGCGAGCCAGTCGTTCCAGGAGCAACATTCCTTGCACCAAGAGCCGGAACCCACGGTCCGCTCCCAGCACTCCGCGGTGCCTGCATTGACATCGCGGGGTGTCTGTCTTATTTCAATTCCGTCATGAGGCCCGTCTCCATCCACACCCTGTCGTACGCGCGCGCTTTCGCGCCGACGGCGGACGTGCGCCTCGCCCCCCGTCACGAGGTTCTGCTCGATATTTGAGCAGGCGGACCGGTGTATTCCGGTACGCGGGGTGGCTGGTTCCCGTGTTCCGTGAGTCCTGGTTCCGCCGACAGCTCCAGCGGTGTCTTCGTGTGTCCTCACGCGTTCCTGAGCGGGCCTGACGTGCCCCTCCGGTGTGCCGCGCGTGCGTGCGCCTGACGGCCTTCCGCCGCTGCCTTTCCTCTCCACCACCAGCGCCATTCAAACCCACCCGCGGGCCTCGCTGCCCGACGGGAACAGGAGTCCTTCATGTCCCGCACCACGCGCATCGAGCGGTACCGCAACATCGGCATCATGGCCCACATCGACGCGGGCAAGACGACGCTCACCGAGCGCGTCCTCTTCTTCACCGGTCGCATCCACTCCACGGGAGAGGTGCACACGGGCTCCACGGAGATGGACTGGATGCCGCAGGAGAAGAAGCGCGGCATCACCATCACCTCCGCGGCCACCACCGCCTTCTGGTCTCCACGACACGGGCGCGTGGCGGGCGTGCCCCACCGCATCAACATCATCGACACGCCGGGCCACGTGGACTTCACCATCGAGGTGGAGCGTTCGCTGCGCGTGCTCGACGGCGCGGTGGCGGTGTTCGACGCCAGCCAGGGCGTGGAGCCCCAGTCGGAGGCGGTGTGGCGTCAGGCGGACCGCTACAACGTTCCGCGCATCGCGTTCGTCAACAAGATGGACAAGGTGGGCGCGGACTTCGCCATGAGCGTGAAGTCCATGGAGGAGCGGCTGGGCGCGCGCGCGGTGGCCGTGCAGTGGCCCCTGGGCGACGGCGCGGACTTCCACGGCTTCGTGGACCTGGTGCGCATGCGGGCCGTGTGCTTCGAGGGAGAGGAAGGACAGTTCAGCGACGAGGAGACGTTGTCGTCGGCGCTGCGCGAGGAAGTGACGCCGCTCCGGCTGCGCCTCATCGAGGCGTGCGCGGACGTGGATGCCGTGGTGCTGGAGAAGTTCGTGGAAGGGCGCCTGGAAGACATCACCGCGGAGGACCTGGAGCGCGCGTTGCGCTCGGGCACCCTCTCGCGAACGCTGGTGCCCGTGCTGTGCGGGTCGGCCTTCAAGAAGAAGGGAGTGCAGATGCTGCTGGATGCCGTCGTCAACTACCTGCCCGCGCCTTCGGACCTGGCCGCCGTGGAGGGCTGTGTCCCCGGAACGGACGAGCGTGTGTCCCGTCCCGTGTCGGACGCGGCGCCCCCCAGCGCCCTGGCGTTCAAGCTGATGAGCGACAAGGCCGTAGGCGGCATCGTGTTCCTGCGCGTGTACTCGGGCACGTTGCGCGCGGGCACCGTCCTGCTCAACCCCGCCACCGGGCGGCGTGAGCGGGTGGGCCGCCTGATGTTCATGCACGCCAACCGCCGCGAGGAGGTGGCCCAGGTGCATGCGGGCGACATCTGCGCGGCGCTCGGCCTCAAGGGCGTGCGCACGGGCGACACGCTGTGCGACCCGGCGGAGCCGGTGGTGCTGGAGGCGTTGGGCGTGATGGAGCCCGTGGTGCAGCTCGCCGTGGAGGCGCGCTCGCCCGGGGAGCTGCCGAAGCTGGAGGAGGGACTGCAGAGGCTGGCGGCGGAGGATCCGTCGCTGCGCGTGGGCGTGGATCCGGAGAGCGGCCAGGTGCTGCTGTCCGGCATGGGAGAGCTGCACCTGGAGGTGGTCGTGGACCGGTTGAAGACGGAGTTCGGGGTGGAGGCGCGCGTGGGACAGCCGAAGGTGGCGTACCGCGACACGCTCCGGCGCGCGGTGCGCCAGGAGTACCGCCACGTCCGCCAGTCGGGCGGGCCCGGACAGTACGCACGCGTGGTGCTGGACGTGGGGCCGGCGCCGCGGGGCGCGGGGTTCGTCTTCGTGGACGACACGCGGGGCGGCACCATTCCCCGGGAGCTGATCCCGGCGATTGAAAAGGGCGTGGCCGGGGCGCTGGCGCGGGGCGTGCGGGACGGCGTGCCGCTGGTGGACGTGGAGGTGCGGCTGGTGGATGGAGACACGCACGTGAAGGACTCCACCCCCCAGGCGTTCGCCATCGCGGGTTCGCTGGCGCTCCAGGAGGCCGCGAAGCGCGCAGGCGTGCAGGGGCTGGAGCCGGTGATGGACGTGGAGGTCACCACGCCGGAGGAGTTCCTCGGCGAGGTGCTGGGGGACCTGTCGGCGCGGCGGGGAAGGGTGCTGGGGATGGAGGCGAAGGGGACGTCGCGGAGCGTGTCCGCGCGCGTGCCCATGGCGCGCCTCTTCGGCTACGTGACGGCGCTGCGCGGCCGCACGCAGGGACGCGCCCAGGCCAGCATGCGCCTGGGAGCGTACGAGCCGGTGCCCGACGCGGTCCCCGCGTCCGTTGCTGAAGCGCGGGTGTGACGTGAACAAGGCGGCCCCGGAAGCCCGATGGATGGGTTTCCGGGGCCGCTGTGCGTCGGGTGTTTCAGGTGAGGCGCTTGCCCATCTGCTGGAGCAGCGCGTCGCCCGTCGCGTCCTGCGCCTTGAGCGCGAAGAAGGCGCGCATGGCGTCGGAGGTGATGTAGCGCAGGTGGGGCGCCTGGGCGGTGGCGGCCTCGACGATGAGCTTCGCGATGTCGTCCGGCGACTGGCCTCCGTTCGCGTACAGCTTCGCGGACTGCTGCATGTAATTGCCGAGCAGGGCGCGGTACACCTCCGGCCCGTTCCCCTGCGTGCCGTTGCCCGTGGCGAGCACGTTGTTGACGAACTCGGTGTTCACCGGGCCGGGCTCCACCAGCGAGACGTGGATGCCCAGCCGCGCCGCCACCGGTGCGAGCGCTTCCATGAAGCCCTCCACCGCGAACTTCGCCGCGCAGTAGGCGTCGTTGAAGGGCTGGCCCACGAGCCCGCCGATGCTGCTCAGGGAGATGATGCGCCCCGAGCGCTGCTCCCGCATGGCGGCGAACACCGCCTGCGTCACGCGCCACACGCCGAAGAAGTTGACCTCCATCGTGCGCCGCAGAGCCTCCTCGGAGGTCTGCTCCATCGTGCCCAGGTAGCCCGCGCCCGCGTTGTTCACCAGCAGGTCGATGCGGCCGTGGGCCTGGAGTACGTCCTTCACGCAGCCCTGGACGGAGGCGTCGCTGGACACGTCCAGCGTGCGGACGTGGAGGCGCACGCCCTCGGCGGCGGCGCGGGCCTTGAGGGCCTCCGCGCGGGTGCTGTCGCGCAGCGTGGCCACGACCTCGAAGCCCTGGTGCGCCAGGAGGACGGCCGTGCTCAGGCCGATGCCGGTGGACGTGCCCGTGACGAGTGCGATGGGTGCCATGATAGGTTGCTCCAGACGTGGCGCCGTGGACGGCGCGTGCGAGGCCCAGGGTTAGCACCGGGCACGGCGCCGGGGACTGACCCCACGCGCCAGGGAGTTGACCCGCGATGCCACCGACCTCCCGAACGCGGGTGCAGCTGCCCCGCTCCTTCTGCGTCTCCTTGCGGGAGGCGGGCGTGGACCTGGACGCGATCGCGCGGCGGGTGGGCGTGGCGTCCGCGGCGGAGCACATGACGCTGGCCCAGTCGGATGCGTTGCTGGACCAGGCGCTGCTGGCCGTGAAGGATCCGTCGTTCGTGCTCACCGCCACCGCGCGGCTGCGCCCGGAGCTGTTCGGCGTGGTGGGGCTCGCGGCCATGGCGGCGCCGGACCTGGGCACCGCGCTGGCCCGCCTGGAGCGCTACAAGCGGCTCTTCTCCTCGGACACGCTGGAGGTCACGCGCACCCGCGAGGGCGCCCGCATCCGCCTGCACCTGGGGCGTCCGGATCACGCGTCCGCGTCCTTCCGTGCGGAGCTGGAGTTCACCTTCCTGGTGGCCTTCAGCCGGCGGATGACGGGCACCCAGGTGGTGCCCCTGCGCGTGGAGCGGCGCGGGCCTCCCGTGGCGCACCGGGGGCGCAGCGAGGCGTTCCTGGGCGTCGCGGTGAGCTACCGGCAGCCGCAGGACGTGCTGGTGCTCTCCGCGCTGGACCTGGCGCGTCCGCTGGTGAGCAGCAGCCCGGAGCTGGCGGGACTCTTGGGCCCGCGCGCGGAGGCGCTGCTGAAGGAGCGGGGCACCGACGACGTCGTCGATCAGGTGCGCGCGGTGCTGCGCCGCATGCTCCACGGCGACGAGCCCACCCTGGACGCGGTGGCCCGGGCGCTGGGCCTCAGTGCGCGCGGCCTCCAGCGGCGGTTGTCGGAGGCGCGCACGTCCTTCGTCACGCTGCTGCGCGAGGTGCGCTGCGACGTGGCGTGTGAGCACCTTGCCGGGACGGACATCGCCCTGGCGGAGCTGTCCTTCCTCCTGGGCTTCTCTGAACCGAGCGCGTTCCACCGGGCCTTCCGCCGCTGGCGGGGCGTGACGCCCGCGGACTTCCGCCGCGCCTCCAGGGCCCCTGCGCAGGGCCGGAACACGGGCCGCGCCTGAGCGGCACGCTTCGGGCCGGGAACCCGGTGTTCAGGGGCCGGGCCTGGCTGCCCGCCGACTGCAGGGATGGGCGGGCGGTGGGATTGTTCCCCGGAGGTGCTTCCCTCGTCTGGCCATGTCCTGAAGCGTGAGGGCCCGGGTGACACTCCGTCGTCCGGGTTTGCACCGGTGGACAGAGGTGATTGAGTCCGCCGCCGTGACGGACGACACCCAAGCACAGCGCGCGGTCCACGCGGTCTGGCGGATCGAATCCGCCCGGCTCATCGCCGGGCTCGCGCGCATGGTGCGTGACGTGGGGCAGGCGGAGGAGCTCGCGCAGGACGCGCTGGTTACCGCGCTGGAGAAGTGGCCGGTGTCGGGCGTGCCGGACAACCCGGGCGCCTGGCTCATGGCCACGGCGAAGCGGCGCGCCATCGACGAGATGCGGCGGCACAAGTTGCTGGCGCGCAAGCACGAGGAGCTGGGGCACGGGCTGGAGGAGGCGCAGACGCCGGACCTGGACGCGGCGCTCGACGACGACGTCGGCGACGACCTCCTGCGGCTCGTCTTCACCTCCTGCCACCCGGTGCTGTCCCCGGAGGCGCGGGTGGCGCTCACGCTTCGGTTGCTGGGCGGCCTGACGACGGAGGAGATCGCCCGCGCGTTCCTCGTCCCGGAGCCGACGGTGGCCCAGCGCATCGTCCGGGCCAAGCGGACGCTGGCGGAGAAGGGCGTCCCCTTCGAGGTCCCCCGGGGCGAGGAGCTGGCCGCGCGGTTGGCCTCGGTGCTGGAGGTCGTCTACCTCATCTTCAACGAGGGCTACTCCGCGACGGCGGGGGACGACTGGATGCGCCCCGGGCTCTGCGAGGACGCGCTCCGCCTGGGCCGCATCCTGGCGGAGCTGGTGCCGAACGAGCCGGAGGTGCACGGGCTGGTGGCGCTGATGGAGATCCAGGCGTCGCGGGCGCGGGCACGCGTGGGGCCCTCCGGCGAACCTGTCCTCCTGTTGGACCAGAACCGCGCGCTGTGGGATCAGCTCCTCATCCGCCGGGGCCTCGCGGCGCTGGAGCGCGCGGAGAAGCTGGGAGGCGCGAAGGGCCCGTACGCGGTGCAGGCCGCCATCGCCGCCTGTCACGCGAGGGCGCGGACGCCGGAGGCCACGGACTGGCCGCGCATCGCGGCGCTCTACGCGGTGCTCGCGCAGCTCGTGCCGTCGCCCGTGGTGGAGCTGAACCGCGCGGTCGCGCTCTCGATGGCGTTCGGTCCCGCGGTGGGACTGGAGCTCGTCGAGCAGCTCAAGGCCGAACCGTCGCTCAAGAGCTACCACCTGCTGCCGAGCGTGCGCGGCGACCTGCTCCAGAAGCTGGGGCGCCTCCAGGAGGCCCGGGCGGAGTTCGAGCGCGCGGCCTCGCTCACCCGCAACGCCCGGGAGCAGGAGCTGCTCCGGGCCCGTGCGGCGGCGTGCACCCGCGAGCTTCCTTCCTGAGCCGCTGACCCTGGCGGGAGGCCTGGCCCGCGGAGGCGAGCCGTGCAGCTCCTCGCTGGCCGCGTCCCGCTCCGCCTGCCGCTTCGCCACGAACCCTGGCGTGACCCCAGGGGAACGGCGGGCATCCGTCCAGCATCCCCGCCGTCCCCGCTGTCACGCGCTTACGGTCGGGGCGACAGCTGGATGTTGTCGATGTTCGTGTCCCACCCGTTCGACGTCGCGATGCGGAACACCGTGCAGGGCTGCAGCCAGTTCGTCACCACGTGGGTCACCTGTCCCGCCGTCAGGGGGAAGGTGCGGGTCGGCAGGTCCAGGCAGCTCAGGGTGAGCGTCGCGCCGGTATCCCAGGTGAACGCGTCCAGACCGATGACGTGCCGCTGGCCGAACACGGAGAGGCCCGCATCGGTGATGCCGCCGCCGTTGAAGGAGATGCTCTTCGTGTCGAACCCGCCCCACGGCGTGGCGATGAACCACTTGTCGGTCAGGAAGTGCATGGGGCCGTTCGGGCCGTTGAGGACCTCGTTCTCCCCCGCGAAGGTGTCGAAGGTGAGGACGTTGGTGGACGGGCCCACGACGATGGGCAGGGTGGTGGTGTTGTTGCCCGGCACGGTGTCCGTCTCCGCGGACGAGACGGTGGCCACGCTCTGGAACGTCCCGGAGCTCATCGGGATGGCCGTCACGTGGATGGTGGCACTCGCGCCCGCCGCCAGACTCGGCATGTCGCACTGCAGGTAGCTGCCGAAGTAGCAGCCGCCGCCGACCGGCGTGGCCTCGTAGAAGAAGTAGTTCAGGCTGGCGGGGATGGGGACGTCGAGGACGACGTTGGTGGCGGCGCTCGTGCCGTGGTTCGTCACGGTGATGTCGTAGAAGAGCGCGTCACCGTTGGCGCCCGTGCCCGCAGGGAAGGACTGCTGCACGGAGAGGTCCACCGGGGACGTGCCGCCGGAGGTCGCGGGCACGAACGTGACGTCCACCCAGAAGTTGGTGTTGAGCCACGCCTCCGTGGGGAAGGCGCTGCCGTTGAGGTTGCGCACCCCGTTGCCGCTGGCCGCGACGGTGGACGGCGCGTGCAGGGGCGGCATGTCCACGCCCGCGGTGTTGAAGTAGTTCGTCGTGATGGCGTAGCGGCCCCCGGTCGCGAAGTACGACACGACATAGGTCGTGTTCGCCGCGAGGCTCACCGGCGTCGGGAACGTCAGCTCGCGCCAGCCGAAGCCGCTCTCCGCGGGCGCCTGCGTGGTGGTGGCCAGCAGCGTGCCGGTGGCGCTCCACAGGTGGCCCACGTGCGGCCCGTTGTCGGTGCTGCCCTTGTAGTAGCGCACCTTCGTCACCGTGCCCGCCACATCCGTGCGGAACTTCACGCCCACCTCGGCGGGGGTGGTGTCGGCGTTCTCGAACTGGGGGTTGCCCGTCACTGTGTTCCACAGGCTGCACGGGTTGCAGGCGGTGTTCGCCAGCGTGGTGGCGGTGGCGGTCGCGGAGGCCACGCTCACGTTGCCGGCGGCGTCACGGCCGCGCACGGTGTAGGAATACGCGGTGGAGGGCGTCAGGCCGGTGTCGCGGTAGCGCCCGGTGGTGCCGGACAGCTCCGCGATGAGCTGGCTGCCCCGGTACACCAGGTGCGCGCGAGCGTTGCCCTGCGTCTCGCCCGAGCCGTCCACGGAGGCGTACCAGGTCAGGTCGATGGCGGTGGACGAGTTGGGCGTCGCCACCACGTTGGTGGGCGCGCGCGGGGGCGTGGTGTCGTTGGGCTGGAAGGCCACGTCCACCCAGTAGTTGCTGGCCTGGAAGCTGTCGGTGGGAAAGCCGCTCGTGCTGTAGTGGTAGAGGCCGTTGCCCGCGCCCGTCGCGTTCGCCGCCGCGTGCAGGGGCGGCGTGTCCAGCGCGGAGGCGAAGCCATTGCTCGTCACCGCGTAGTGCCCCGCGGGCGCGTGGTACGAGACGACGTAGTTCGTGTCCGCCGTGATGTTCACCGGCGTGGCGAAGCGCACCTCCTGCCAGCCCGAGGCCGTCTCGCCCTGGAAGGTGGCGGTGGCCAGCAGCGACCCCGTCGCGGACCACAGGCTGCCCGTGTGCGTGCCCGTGTTGCCCGCGCCCTTGTAGAAGCGCACGCCCTTGAGCTGCCCGGGCGCGTCGCTGCGGAAGCGCATGCCCAGTTCCACCGCGGCGCTGTCGTTCGCGGCCGCCACGGCCGGCACCGCGGAGGCGGCGAAGAGGGCGCGCTCACCCGTCAGCAGCGGCTGCGCGGCCTGCTCGGTGCGCGGTGTCTCCTGGGGCGCCTGCTCCGTGGGACCACAGCCCGCCTGCACCCAGGTGAAACCCACCACCAACGTCGTGACCCATCGCGATGCATGTCGAAGCACTTGGACTCCTTCGGGTTGAAGACAGGCGGTCGTTCTCACACCCATCGTTCCGGAGTCGAGTGTTTCACAAGAGGGTGACACGTTTGTGTTTCAGGGGACGTGGATGATTCCTTGAAAGGGCATGCGCATCCGCTGGGAGCGCGTGCCGTCCGTTCCCAGCGGAGTGCTCAGACAGTGGGCGGAGGCGCCAGGCCATTCTCGCGGATCCACGCGGCGGCGGCCTTCAGGCTATCGGGGTACCTGGGCGTGATGGCGCGGCTGGGCTCCAGCACCTGGATGGAGTTGGCGCGGCCCCGCTTGTTGAGCCTGCCGTCGTCGCCCACCCAGAGGCTGTCGCTGCTCGCGGTCTGCTTGAAGGTGCCCGATTCCTTGTCGAAGTCCACGCGGTGGGCCACGTGGATGAATGCATCCAGGTGTTCGCCGTCCTGCTGCGACAGGTGCTGGAGCAGCGCGGCAGGAGTGACGTCGAGCGTCTTCGCCACCTGTTGGATGAAGGGCCCCACGTTGGCGCGGTCTGACGTCAGGTCATCCAGCTTCTTCGCCGCGTCCTCCGGGACGCCCGCGGCCTTGAGGAACGCCTGGGCGTCGCGCTCGTCGGCGTGTTCGGCCTGCTTGCCCTTCACGGCGTCGACGATGAAGCCGCCCACGACGCCGCCCGCCACCAGCAGGGCGCCGACGATCTGGCCCGCGACGGGGACGGCCTGGATGGCGGTGGCGGCGGTCAGCGCGGCGCCGCCCACGGCGGAGAGGGTGCTGGTGATGCCCTTGCCCGTGTCGCCGTTGGCGAAGCTCACGCCGGCCTGGACGAAGTCCGCGACCACGGAGAGGGGGCCCGCGAGCTTGCCGCCCACGGAGCCCACCTTGCCCAGCCCGGAGCCCACCTTCGACGCGAGCGAGCCGGTGGTGGCGGTCTGGCTCAGCACCTCCCCCGCGAGCTTCGTCCCATCCGCGCCCAACTGGAGCGCGCCGCTCGCGGTCTGGAGCGCGACCGCCGCCTTCTCCCGGCCCTTCGGATCAATGGCGCCCGTCACCACGCTGAACCCGGAGAGCGCGACCCCCAGTCCACGGAAGGCCTGTCCCGCGGGCCGGTCCGGGGCGAGGCCCGGGACGAGCGGGGTGGTGTCCTTGAGGGTCTTCTGGAGGTCGGCGATGCCGTTGGGGGCGCCCGCGGCGAGGTCCTTGAGGTTCTGGCTGAGGAGGGCGGCGTCCTGCGCGGAGACGCCGAACAGGTCGTGCGTCTTGCGCAGGCCATCGAAGACCTGTGAGGCGCGGGCGGGATTCGTCTTCGCCTGGGACAGGATGCGCACGCCCGCGGCCTTGGCCACAACCGTGGCGGCGCTCTCCGCCAGCGTCTTCGCGTCCTTCGCGTAGCGCACGCCCTCCTTGGCCTTGGTGAGGAACGACTTGCCGCCCGCGCCTTCCTTCTCCAGCGCGTCGCCGATGGCCTTCTGGCCCGCGGGGGTATCTCCCAGCTTCTGGACCTGCTCGTAGGCCTTGTTGGATTCGTCGCCCAGGTCCTCGTGCAGGTCGGAGCGGCCCTGGGCATTGCCCACGCCCTCCAGGGCCGCGGACAGCTTCTGGCTCTTCTCCCCCAGCTCCGCGTACTCCGGGTGCCGGGCGCGGTAGGCCTCGGCGCCGGCCTCCACCTGCTTCATGTCGAGCGACCCGGAGAACCCCGTGGTCAGTCGGGCCAGCTCCTCGTTGAGGCCCTCGGTCTTCTTCAACGCCTTCTCGAAGTCCTCGCGCGCGTCGCGGATGCCCTCGGTCGTGGCCTGGCCCACGTTCTCCGAAGCCTTGGGCTTGCCTGCCTTCTTCAGCGCGTCCGACAGGGCCACTCCAAAGGTGGCGCCGTGCCCGTCCTTGATGCCGTCCTTGACGGCGCGCGACAGCCCGTTCTCCTTCTTCGTGTGCAGGTTGATGTCCGGGATCTTCGAAGCGAAGGTGGTCGCGAGCCGCTCGCGGCTGTAGTCGGTGAGCCCCTCGGAGGCCTGGGTGAGGCTGGCCAGGGTGCCCTTGACGACGTCGGCGTCGGGCCGGCCATCTTCCAGCGACGTCACCCGGCCGAACTCCTGGATGGAGGGCAGGGACGCCTCGATGAGGGCGGCCTGCTTTCCCGGCTCCTTGCCGAAGCCCGCGAGGCTGCGGCGCAGCTGCTCCGCGCCCTCGGCGACGCCGCGCTTCGTGGCGGCCTCCACCTGCTTCGCCACGTCGGCGACGCTCGGGGTCCGCGAGCCATCCGCGGGGGCCTTCACGGAAGTGTCGAAGGTGTCCCGGGGCGCGGCTGCCTTCGCGGCGGGAGGCGGGGC
>NZ_RAWB01000212.1 GCF_003612055.1 Corallococcus llansteffanensis | reverse complement strand
TGTCCGCCCAGCGCTTCCACCTGGTGCTGCTGGACACCGAGCGGGCGGGGACCGTCTACCCGCTCGCCACCGAGGACCTGCGCGTCGGCAAGTCGAACGACAACGACGTCGTCATCGACCACCCCACCGTCAGCCGCAACCACCTGGTGGTGCGCCGCCAGGGGGACCGCTTCCTCGTGCAGGACCTGGGCTCCACCAACGGCACCTTCCTGGACGGTGCCCAGGTGCGCGAGGCCTACCTGCGCCCCGGCGCCCTGCTGGAGGTGGGCGACGTGCGCCTGCGCTTCAGCCCGCAGATGGCGCCCGTGCAGGTGGAGCCCACCGCCGAGGACCGGCTGGGCGACCTCGTGGGCCGCAGCGTGCCCATGCGGCAGATCTTCGCGCTCCTGCAGCGCATCGCCCCCACGGACTCCACCGTGCTGCTCGTCGGGGAGACGGGCTCCGGCAAGGGCGCGGGCGCCAAGGCCATCCACAAGTTGAGCCCCCGCACGGCGGGACCGCTCGTGGTGTTCGACTGCGCCAGCGTGTCGGACTCGCTCATCGAGAGCGAGCTGTTCGGCCACGAGAAGGGCGCCTTCACCGGCGCGGTGTCCCAGCGCATCGGCTGCCTGGAGCGCGCGCACGGCGGCACGCTCTTCCTGGACGAAATCGACGACCTCGCCCTGGACCTGCAGCCCAAGCTGCTGCGCGCCATCGAGGACCGCGAGTTCCGCCGCCTGGGCTCCTCCTCCGCCATCTCCTTCGACGCGCGCATCGTCGTGGCCAGCAAGAAGGACCTGTGGTCGGAGACGCAGGCGGGTCGCTTCCGCGAGGACCTCTACTTCCGCCTGTCCGTCTTCACCGTCAGCCTGCCGCCCCTGCGCGACCGCAAGGAGGACATCCCGCTGCTCGTGGAGGCCTTCGCGGGCGAGGGCCTGTGGCCCCGGCTGCCGGAGAAGATTCAAGAGCAGTTCATGGGGCACACCTGGCCGGGCAACGTGCGCGAATTGCGCAACGCCCTGGAGCGTGCCCGGCACATGGTGGACATCCCGGGCCTCACGTCGGACAACCTCCTGCGCGAGTTCACCCGCGACGTGCCCACGCCCGCGGGGGACTTCCTGCCGGTGGAGTTCACCGGCCCGTTCAAGGTCTGCAAGGACGAGCTGGTGCGCGCCTTCGAGCGCGAGTACCTCACGCGCCTCTTGGGCCGCGCCCGGGGCAACATCGCCCGCGCCGCGCGCGAAGCGGAGCTGGACCGCAAGCACCTCTATTCGTTGCTGCACAAGTACGGGCTCGTCCAGAGCGAGGCGGACTGAGCTTCCGTGGCATGGTGGCGCCGCTTTCGCGCTCCCCTACCCCCGGAGGTTCCATTGAAGATGCGTCCGTCCCGCTGGCTCGGCGTGCTGTGCGCGGGTGTCCTGATGATGCATGCGACGGGCTGCTTCGGCTCGTTCAAGCTCACGCAGAAGATCTGGCAGTTCAACAAGGGCATCTCCGGGAACAAGTTCGTCCAGTGGCTCGTGTTCCTCGTCTTCGTCGTCGTCCCCGTCTACGAAATCGGCGCGCTGGTGGACGCGATCGTCGTCAACAGCATCGAGTTCTGGACCGGCAGCAACCCGGTGAGCAGCGTGCAGGGCGAGGACTCCAACACGCGCATCGTGAAGCTGAGCCCCACCGACACGCTGAAGATGACGCGCGATGTGGAGTCCGGCGTCATGCGGCTGGAGTTGCAGCGCGAGGGCCAGGCCCCGCTGGTGCGCTACTTCGAGCCGCTGGAAGACGGCATGGTCGCGCGCGACGAAGCGGGCGCCCTGCTCATCCGCGCCCAGGGCCAGGCGGACGGTGCCGTGAAGGTGACGGACGCCGCCGGGACCACGATGACGGTGCATGCCCGGGACGCGGTGGACACCGCGCGCCAGCTCTTCCTGGACGGCGGCGCTCCGGCGCTCGCACAGTTCGCCACGCACCAGGGTCAGCTCAATCAGGGCCTGGCGCTCAACACCTGCGCGCCCTGAGCCCTGCCGCCTGACGACGAGGGGCTTCCGGTGCGCGTCTCCGCCCGGAAGCCCCTTCGTTCGTCATGGCATGGCTTCAGGGCCCGGCGTCGGGGCGCACGACGTCGCCCAGGTCCGGACCGAAGCCCGCGTCGAGCGCGGTGGCGGAGAACGTCCCCTCCAGGCTGCGGCCCGCGCCGTACCCGTCGCCCTTCCTGAACGACAGGGAGAAGTCACCGCGCGTGGGCTGATCCGGGTTGCCGCCCTCGTCCAGCACCAGGTCGCCGCGCTCCACCACCGTGAAGGCGCGCGCGGGCTCACCGGCGGCCACGTGCACCACCGACGCGCGGTCGCGGCCGGAGGGCGTGGTGCCACCCAGCTGCACCTTCGTGCCCGGCTTCAGGTCCACGCCTTCGGTGTCCACGGTGAGCCGCGCGATGAGGTCCACGTCCAGGCCGTTGTTGCGGAAGTAGCTCACCTGGAGGGCCTCGGGGTTGCGGCGCACCTCCACCCGCGACACGTCGGTGATGGGGAACAGCTCCGACACGCTGCCGGACAGCTCGTTGTCCCCCCGGCAGCCCATGACGCCCGCGCCGCACACCACCGCCGCGAGTCCCAGCGCCGCCAGGGCGCGTCCCGCGTGGCTCACCGCTCCACCGCCAGCGTCAGGGCCTTGGTGGCGCCCGAACGGTAGAGCACCACGCGCTGGCCGGTGGACAGGAACGCCAGCTTCGGCGACCAGCCTCCGTCGAAGTCCACCGTCGTCTCGCGCCACTGGCCTTCCACGCGCGTGGCGATGACAAGCGCGTCGTCCGACGGCGAGCAGCTTCCCTCGTTGCGCCCGGACTCCAGCGAGCAGATCTGGAAGGCGATGGACGGGTCGTGCGTCGCCGGGTCGAACGCCAGCGACGGGTACCAGCCTCCGGAGCCCGACTGGTAGACGGGGTCCGGCAGCGTCCAGTCCTGGGCCGCCGCGCACTTCGTGCCCGACGTGCCGGCGCAGCTCGTGAAGGTGAGCTTGTCGGTGTTGCGGTCCACCGCCGCGATGCCGAAGCCCACCGTGGCGTCATGCGCCAGCGACGCGCCCAGCATCGTGTTGCCTACCGACTGCACCTTCACGGGCGGCGTCCAGGTGGTGCCGTCCGTGTTCCGGCGCTGGAAGAACACGTTCTGTCCCGGAGCATCCGCCGCCCCGAAGGCCTGGTCGAACACCAGCGCCGGCTGCCCGTCCGCCATCACCATCTGGAGGCGCCCGCCATACGCGGGCTTCTCCCCCTCGCCGCCATTGCCGCCCGCGGCCACCACGCGGCGCTGCCACGTCGTGGGGCCCCCCTGGACCAGCTCCACGTCACTGCCCGCCCAGTCCTGCTGGGGGCTCTGGCCGTTGTGGCAGTCGCGGTAGACGACCAGCGCCTGGCTGCCGCTGAAGGCGAGCGCGGGGTTGATGCCCACGAGGTAGCCGGTGTCGCTCACCGGGTTGCCCGCGAGCGCCTCGTCGCCGCGCCGCGCCGGGATGTTCTCCGCCCACGTCCCGTTCGCGCTCCGGTACGACACCGCCAGGTCGCTCTGGAACCAGAAGATGGACTGGTCGCTGCCACCGCCCAGGTAGCTCAGCGCGGGCTGCCCGGTGGAGGAGAACGCCAGCGACACGCCGTACACCCGCTGCACGGTGGCGACCTTCTCCGCGGTCTGCTGCACCTGACCGTCCTTCACTTCGCGGTAGCGCAGCTCGAAGTCCTTGTCGTTCACCTTCACGAAGTACGCGATGCCGATGCGGTCCTCGGGGCCCACCGCCATCGCGATGGAGGAGATGGCGTGCAGCTCGCTCGGTCCCGTGTCCACCACAAGCCGGGCGAACGGCGTCTCCGTCGGGCCCGCATCCGTCTGGGGGTTCGTCCCCGCGTCGGGATTGGCCGGCTTGCCGCCGCCACATCCCAGCGCGAGCGCCGCACCGAGTAGCCACGCGTGCCGTTTCATGAGGTTCTTCTCCTTGGTCGAGTCGGCCTGGTTGAGCGCGCCATTCTACGCCAGCCGCACGGCTTGGGTTAGGCTTGGGACATGGCTCGCGCGCGTTCGCTCCCCCCACGGTTGTCCCGGCGCACCTTCATCCAGCGGCTCACCTTCTTCGGCGGTGGCGTGGTGCTGTTGGGCGCCGCCGCCTGCAAGCGCTCCAAGGAGCCGGAAGCGGCGAAGCCCGCGGAGCCCACCGGAGCCACCGCCAGCGGCCAGCCCCTGCGCACCTTCTCCGCCTTCGAGTACGCCGTCGTCGCCGCGGCCACCGAACGCCTGCTCCCGCGCGACGAGGACCCCGGCGCCCAGGACGCGGACGTGGCCCTCTACATCGACCGCATCCTGGAGACGCAGGGCCTGGAGGCCATGCACCGCGACTTCCTCCAGGGCCTCTCCGCCCTGGAGCGCCGCGCGCAGAGCATGTTCAAGAAGAGCTTCGCCCAGGCCGCGCCCGCCCAGCAGGACGAGCTGCTCGCCATCTTCAAGGACAGCCCCACCGGCAGCGGCGAGGCGCACTTCTTCGAGCTGTTGATGACGCTCAGCCTGGAGGGCTTCCTGGGCGACCCATCCTATGGCGGCAACAAGGGCCGCGTGGGCTGGCGGCTCATGGGCTTCGACACCGTGGGCACCATCGCCATGGCGCCCCCGGAGGGCTACGACGGCCCGAAGTGCCTGCGTGAGTGCGGGGCCCACAAGTGAGCCACGCACAGGTGGACGTCTGCATCATCGGCAGTGGCGCGGGCGGCGCGCCGCTCGCGCTGGAGCTGGGCCGCGCGGGCTTCAAGGTCGTGGTGCTGGAGAAGGGCCGGCACTACCAGGCCAAGGACTTCGTCCACGACGAGATCCTCAACAGCCGCCGCAACTTCTTCATGCCGCTGCCGTGGGAGGAGCCGCACCTGGTGCGCCACGGCGCCAAGGCCCGCTACGAGCGCAGCAACGTCGCATGGACCGCCAACTGCGTGGGCGGCGGCACCGTGCACATGAGCGGCTTCTTCTACCGCCTCAAGCCGGTGGACTTCCGCCTGCGCTCCACGCTGGGCGCCGTCCCCGGCACCACCGTCGCGGACTGGCCCATCTCCTACGAGGAGCTGGCGCCCTTCTACGACAAGGCCGAGGCGGAGATGGGCGTGTCCGGACAGGCCGTCCCCCACCCCTTCGCGGAGCCTAGAAGCGGCCCCTACCCGCTGCCGCCGCTGGACGTGCACCCGGTCGCCAACGAAATCGACAAGGCGTGCTCGGCGCTCGGCTGGCACGCGACGCCCACCGCGCGCGGCATCCTCAGCAAGCCCTACAAGGGCCGGGCCTCGTGCGCTTACTGCGCGCTGTGCGGCAGCTACGGCTGCGAGACGGGCGCCAAGAGCGGCACCAACGCGAGCCTCATCCCCGCCGCGCTCGCCACCGGCAACGTGGAGCTGCGCCCCGGCAGCATGGCGCGCTCCGTGGAAGTGGACCGCCAGGGCCGCGCGAAGAGCGTGGTGTACCTGGACAAGGACGGCGTCGCGCAGGAGCAGCCCGCGAAGATCATCATCGTCTCCGCCACCGCGGTGGAGAGCGCGCGCCTGCTGCTCAACTCCACCTCCAACCGCTTCCCCAAGGGCCTGGCCAACGGCAGCGGGCTCGTGGGGAAGAACCTGCTCTTCAGCTCCTTCGGCGGCTCGCGCGCCATCTTCCGCACGTCGAAGCAGAAGGAGGCGCGGCCGTGGCTCACGGACCCCGCGCCCTTCGTCAACCGCAGCGTCCAGGACTTCTACCTGATGCCGGACGCGCGCCACGGCTTCCGCAAGGGCGGCACGCTGGGCTTCATGTGGTCCCACCCCAACCCCATCTTCGCGGCGGTGGGGCTGGCGGGCTCCGGCAAGACGGGCGTGTTCGGCAAGGAGCTGAAGGACCGGATGCGCGCGTACCGCGACTCGCGCATCCTCGAGTTCGAGGTCTACGCGGAGTTCCTCCCCACGCCCGGCACCTCCGTCACGGTGGAGCCCGGGGTGAAGGACAAGTACGGCATCCCCGTGGCCGCCATCACGTTGGACCGGCACCCGGCGGACTACGCCGCCACGCGATTCCTTGTCGAGCGCGGTGAAGAGGTGCTGCTGCGCCTGGACCCCGACCAGGTGGAGCGCGTGGGCACCCAGGGCGAGACGACCATCCTCCAGCACGGCACCTGCCGCTTCGGCGACGACGCGGCCACCTCCGTGCTGGACAAGCACTGCCGCGCCCACGAGGTGCCCAACCTCTACGTGGTGGACGGCAGCTTCATGCCCTCCGGCGGCAGCGTGCCCTCCACCCTCACCATCGCGGCCAACAGCTTCCGCGTGGCGGACCACCTGGTGCGCACGCTCAAGGGCTGAGGAGCGGCACGCGACGGCGCCGCTACTGGATGCGCAGCGGCGTCACGTCCACCTTCACCACGTAGAGCGCCTGCATGTCGGATTCGAACTCCACCAGGTGGTCACCCACGCCGGTGACGTCCACCTCGCGGGTGAACTCGCCGAACTTCTCCATCTGGTCCAGCGCGGCGCGGCCCGTGGACGCCTGCCGCTGACGCGCACGGCAGCCCTCCTCGTGCACGGTGACGGAGGTCTCCTCGCCCGCCGCCCGCACCTCCTCCAGGTAGAAGCTCACCTTGATGGTGGACGCCTCCTTCACCTGGACGAGCAGCTGTCCATGGCCCGGGAAGCGGCCTTCGGAGTAGCTCTCAGGCCCGAGGATGCAGCCCGCGAACTGGTTGCACACGGGCCAGGACGCCTTGCACACGTCCTGCACGCGCGCGCCGATGAAGTCGTCGCGCGAGCCGCCGCAACCGCTCAGCACCAACAGCAGCACCGCGGCCATCAACACCTGCGCACTCCGTGTTACAACACCAAACATTCTTACGAACCTCACCGAGGAGTGGATGTCCATGCGCCTGCGCAACCTTTGGCTGCCCCTCACCATCATCGCCCTCGCGGGCTGCGGAGACGAGGGGGTGGAGGAGCTGCCTGAGACGCCCCAGCTGCTCGTCGACCGCACTGAATTGCTCTTCGACACCGAGTTCGCCGCCGGCACCTACGTCGGAGCGACGACCTTCAACACCCTCTACATCGAGAACCGGGGCATCCAGACGCTGGAGCTCAATGAGATCACCCTCTCCGGCCCCAGCGTCTTCACCATGAAGCGTCCGGAAGGCTGGCCGGAGACGGGCCCCATGAAGCTGGAGACCTACGCGCGCACCTTCATCGAGGTCGCCTTCAAGCCCAACGCCGCCAAGGACTTCGAGGGCAAGCTCACCATCAAGTCCAACGCCGCGAACGGTGACACGCGCGAGCTCACGCTCAAGGGCAAGGGCATCGCGCCGTAGCAGTCGCGGGGTGCCGGAAGGCGGCGGAGCGCTTGGAGCCCCGCCGCCCGCCTGGGGCCCGCTACTGGGTGAACTGGCAGCCGCCCGTGTACCCGCTGCCGCCGTCCGCCTGCGGGATGGGCGCGGGGCACTGGGTGGGGCTGCCACCATCCGGCGCCGTGTAGCCGCGCGGGTAGTCTCCCCAGCCGGTGCGCAGCGTGTAGCCCACCCGTCCGTAGTCGCTGCGCTCGGTGGCACTCACCGCCACCTTGAGCGTGCCGCCCTTGATGAAGCGCCGCTCCAGGCAGGCGCACGCGTAGGGCGCCACCGTGACGCGCGTGGTGCTGGCCGTCTTCTCCAGCTGGTACAGCGCCTGGTAGCTGCTCAGGGGCGTGCTCGCGCTGGTGTGCCACGCGCGCATCACCGACGAGCTGTACGCCAGCGTCAGCGCCCCGCCCGAGCTGGTGGTGGTCACCGGCGTGCAGGTGCTGCCGCCGTCGGTGGGGTTGCCGTCGCAGAAGGTCAGGTCCAGCGCCATCCCATGCGGGGTGCCGCCGTCGGGCAGGTTGTCCACCTCCCACTGCACCAACCACGCGGCGTCCTCCGGCGCGGTCCGGCTGGGGAGCGTGTACGCGTACGTGTCCGTGTCGGACGGCACCGCGTCGTAGTCTGCGGGGCCGCGCACGCCCAGGCCCGTGGCGCGGTCGTTGCCGCGCAGCCGGCCGTGGCCGTAGGACAGCTGGCCCTTGGACTCGAAGCTGGCGTTGCCCACGGGCAGGTTGCCCGCGCCCACGCCGTTGAGCGTCCGGGCGCGCTCCGGCTCCGTCAGGGCCCCACCGTAGGTGGTGACCTCCTCCGTGTCGTCGTCCTCCCAGCTCACGTCCAGCCGGTAGTCGCGGTCATCCGCCCAGTTGGTGCCGTCGTCCTGCACCACGAAGTGGTACGTCAGGGCCCCGCTGTGCGGCGGCACCGGCAGCGCGCCCTGGAAGTTGCCCAGGTTGGGGAAGCGCGCCGGGTCGCTCTCCTCCCGGAGGGACTGGATGCACAGCACCGCTTCCACGTTGTTGCAGTAGGTCTGCACCAGCGACGGCGCGTCGGGGTGCTCGCGCGCGTCGCGGGGGCACACGGCGGGGCTGCTGGAGCAGGAGGCGCGATTCTCAGCGGTGACCGACGTGCTGACGGTGGTGAAGACCAGCACCTGCCGGTCCGCGAGCTGGCCCAGCGGCAGGGGCAGCGGCTCGAAGCGGCCTCCGGTGCCCAGCGGCACCAGCCGGTAGCGCAGCACGCTGGGCTTGGAGGGATACGCGGGCACGCGCGCGGTGTACCAGTCGCGGTCCGACACGTAGCCCAGCCGGCCGGTGAAGGACTTGGACGTGCCCGGAGCGCCCGCGAAGTCGTCCGCGAACGCCTTGGCGTAGGTGTCATTGTCCCCGGACTGGTCATGCGGATCCGCCTCGTCCAGGACCCGCACCTCCACGTCGTAGGGCTGGCGCAGGTCGCCCGCGGGCACGGGCTCGTTGGCCGGGCGGTAGCCCTTCACCACCAGCGTCCACGTCCCCGTCTCCGGCGCATCCTTCAACTTGCGCGCGGTGGCCAGCACGCCCGGGTGCACCTTGGGCAGCACGTTGCCCTCCGACGCCTTGGTGCCGCTGGGCCGGAGCAGTTCGTAGGACAGGCGGAAGTTGGGCACGAAGCCCTGGTCCGGCGCGGTGAGCTTCACGTAGACGATCTTCCCCGTCGTCAGCGGGAAGCTGAAGCGGTCCACGTCGTCGTCCGTCGCCAGGTAGCCCTTCCCGGTGCCCACCTGCACGGCCCCCTGCGCGGCGAGCGCGATGGGCGTGGGCGTGACGTCGTTGGGCTCGTTGGTGTCCGGGTTCTCCAGCAGCTCCACCATGAGCCGGTAGGGGTTGCGCGCGTCGAACGCGGGGCGCGCGGGGTTCGTCGGCGCGTCGCGCACCACCACGATGAGCTGCGTGTCCGGGCTGCCGTACGGCAGCACGATGTCGATGGGCTTCGGCGCGCCGGAGCCGTGCTGATCCGACTTGGCCACCAGCGCGGTGTTCTTGTCCTTCTCCTGCACGGTGACGGACAGGTTCACCGGCGTGCTCGCGGACAGGTACGCGCCCGTGATGTGCACCAGCGTGCGCGCGGTGGCGTTGGCGGGGATGCGGATGCTGTACCAGTCCTCGTCCCCCGCCTTCACGTCACCGGCGAGGGCCAGGAAGCGGTCCACCGCGACGCCGGGCTTCAGCTCGCAGTCGGCGTTCGTCAGGGCTTCGTCGCGGCTGTTGCACAGGTCCTCCACGACGACCGGGCCGGCGTCCGGCGTGTCGTCTCCGTCCGAGGAACAGGCGGCCAGGAGGAGGAGCGCGAGCGGGAGCAGTCGGGTGCGGAGGCGCATGGGGGACTCGGGAGCTTCAGGAGGTCAGGGGGCGGGCGCGAGGGTCGGGACGCCGGGGCAGCCGTCCACGAAGTCCTCGGGGTTCACGCGGATGACGCCATCCGGAGGCGACTTGATGCCGCCAATCGGGTAGCGCACGGAGTCCACGCGGAAGGTGCGCACCAGCGTGCGCGCGGTGGTGTCATCCGCGGGCAGCATGGACACGGAGAGGTAGATGTCGTTGTAGCCCGCGCCGCGCTGCACCGTGCCGGCGTCCACGCCGCCGTCCACGCCGCCATCCGCGATGAGGGGCAGCGTGGGCGCGAGCAGCACGTTGTCCACGCGGAAGCGGTAGCACTGGCGGCCGTCCGCATCCACCGGGCCGTCCGCCTCCATCGTGTAGCGGTACGCGTCCGCGGCCAGGCTCGCGGTGTCCACCTCCAGCGGCCGCGTGTGCATGCGCGCCTCGCTGCGGTTGGTCAGCCCGTCGGTGTCGGGGTCCTCGTCCAGGTCGTTGCTCGCGCCCTGGGTGCCGCCCCGCCACTCCATGCCGTCCGGCACGCCGTCGCTGTCGCTGTCCTGCAGCGTGGCGTTGGTGCCGATGAACTGCTCGTCGCAATCCAAGAGGCCGTCGCAGTCGGTGTCCACGCCGCGCAGTGCGGGCGGGCAGCCCTTGTCCAGGCCGCCGCCGTCCGGCAGCGGGCGCTGGTTGGGGTCGAACTGCACGCCCCGGTCGCGGAAGTAGACCTCCACGCCGTCGCTGAAGCCGTCGGTGTCGGTGTCGCGCAGGTTGGGGTTCGTGCGCAGCTCCGCCTCGCGCGCGTCGGTGAGCCCGTCGCCGTCGGTGTCCGCCTCGTCCAGCGGGCTGCCGGTGGGCGCGGAGAAGTTGGAGGCCACCACCTCCTTCACGACGAAGGCGCGGCGCACCTGGCCGAACTGGAAGTTGAGGAAGTTGATGGGCTCGTTGTTGCGGAAGTCGCGGAAGTTGCCGCCGCCCAGCGACGCCATCTTCTCCAGGCGGTCCGCGTTCTGGTTGATGATGAGCAGCGGGCAGCCGCCGTCCCCGAAGCCGCCATCCTCCGCCACCAGGTCACACACCGACGGCACCGGCTGCGTGGGCTGGAAGACGTGCACGGTGTTGAAGCGCACGTCCTCCACCAGGTCGCGCAGCTGGCGGATGCGCACCACCGCGTCGCCGCGGATGAGCTCGTCGTCCTGGTTGTTCGTGGGCTTGCCGTCCGACAGGAAGATGACCGAGTAGCGCGCCTGCGCCAGCGCCTCGTTCCCGTTGGGCTGCAGCCGCGCCCGCGCGATGTCCGTGTTGATGAGCGCGTAGATGTCCGACAGCGGCTTGACGAAGTCCGTCGAGTCCCGGTTCGGAGAGGTGTCGGTGTTGCGGAAGGTGAGCAGCTGCTCGGTGAGCTTCGCGCGGGCGGTGGCGTCCAGCAGCGACAGCTGCACGAAGCCGTCCTCCGGCGGCGGCCCCGGGTTCTGGGTGAAGAACGCCGTGGTGCTGCCGGCGAACAGCATCACCGCGATGGACACCTCGTCGTCCTGGGGAAGGCTGTCGATGAGGTCCACCAGCGCGGTGGCGCGCGAGCCGTCCGGGTCGCTCACGCGCATGGACTGGCTGGCGTCCATGGCCACGATGATCTTGATGGGCCGGCGCACTTCATTGGCGCCCAGCGTGCAGAAGCGCCCGTCCAGCGCCACCGCCCGGTCCGCCGGGACGTCCGTGTCCCGGCGCGGGTCATAAAGGTACGAATCGGTGCAGGCCACCACCACGGCGAGCCCCACCAGGGCCAGTCCCCACAGACGTCCGGTGCGACTCACGGCGCGGCACTCCCCTCCGTCGGCGACACCCCGACGCACTCCCTCTGGGTCCTCCACGGGTCCGCGAGCTGATCCGGCCGCTTGAAGTCCCCGTCCTCCATCGCCAGGTCCGGCCCCAGCGGCACGCGCACGCTGGGCGGCGCGTACTGCGCCCAGGCGCACGCCGTGCGCCAGACGCCGTAGTCGGTCGCGACGCCGCTCTCCGGCGCCTCCGCGAACCACACCTTGAACAGGTTGTAGCCCTGCTTCACGCCCGAGCGGTCCGGCGGCGTCACCATCTGGAGGTTGGACACGGTGAAGTCGTAGCAGACGCCGTCCGTGTCGTTGCCGTCCTCGACCTTCTTCACCTCGTACTGGATGCCGTACTTGTCGTGGAAGGGGCGGTCGCGCCGGGTGGGGTCGCTGCCGGCCTTCAGCTCCACGTCGTCCGGGACGCCGTCACCGTCGGTGTCCAGGCCCGCCACGCTCGACTGCAGCGGGTTGAGGCCGTACTTGGACTCCAGGCCGTCCGGCGCGCCGTCGCCGTCGCTGTCCACGATGCCCTGGCGCGTCTTGAGGTAGTCCTCGGCGAACTGCGACAGCCCGTCGCCGTCCGTGTCGCGGCACACGCAGGCGGGCGTCAGCGGGGACTTGGGGTCGCAGCCACGCGCGTCCAGGTCGTTGCCCGGCCGGAAGCCCTGGTCCTGGCGGCGGTACTCGAAGCCGTCGCTCAGGCAGTCCGTGTCGCTGTCCGTGATGAAGGGGTTCGTCTTCAGCGTGAAGTTGTTGTCCAGGTCGTCAATCACGCCGTCGCCGTCGCTGTCCAGCACGCGGCCGTCGTCCCCCGGCGCGGAGCTGAGCGGCTCCACCACCAGCGTCTTCATCACGTTGGGCGACGCGAAGGACGAGTAGTCCAGCGCGCCCAGGCCCAGCTCGGAGATCTCCGCCGTGTTGCTGAACTCCTGGTACACGCCGTTGCCCATCTCCGCGAAGCGCTTGAGCAGGTACGAGGCGATCTTCTTCGCGGCCGCCGGGTACTGCGCCTCCGGGACGCCCGGGTAGGTGCCGTAGATGTCCTGGCAGATGGGGCCGCAGGCGCGCACCGCCTCCTCGTTGAAGAGCAGCACCGTGTGCATGCGCACGTCGCCCACGTTGTACTGCGTCTTCAGCTCCATCAGCCGGCGCACGTAGCTGAAGAGCTGGTAGTTCTGGTTGCGGTCGGTGCCCACCTCGAAGCCGGTGATGGCGTCGGTGGTGCTGGTGGCGTTGCAGAAGCTGGAGATGGAATCGCGCCAGGTGAGGTCCGGGCTGTCCGGCCCCGCGTAGACGGACAGGGCGTCGTTGGAGGAGCAGCGCGGGTAGGGCGTGCCGTCGGTGAGGAACACGACGACGTAGCGCGTGCGCGGCAGCAACTCCGGCGTGGACTGCGACACCGCCGCGATGTCGCTCGCGATGATGCTGTACGCGTAGCTGAGCGCGCCCTGATAGTCGGTGCCCTTGCCCAGCTGTGACTGGAGGCCTTCGATGTAGCCGTTGATGTCGCCGGGGGGCGCGAAGCGGTTGCCCGTGGCGGCCGGCGGCCACGTGTTCTTCACGTTCGTTTCGAACGGGGCGATGGCGATGCTGATGTTGCCCTGGCCGCGGTCGTTGATGCGCTTGAAGCCCGACACCAGGTTCTTCAGGGCGCGCACGCGCGCGGGCTCGGTGACGCCGGGCGGGATGATGGCCTGCACCTCGGCGCGCTCGCAGAAGCCACTGCCCTCCTGCGAGCCCGGAGGATCCGACACGCACATGCTGCCGGACTCGTCGACGACGAGCACCACCTTCACCGGGAAGCCGGTGGGGTTGGCCGGGCGCGTACACACCCGGCCGGTGAGCGTCAGCCGGTCATCCAGCTGCGACTGCTCCTGGGCGCGAGGCTCCAGGAGCGAGTCGGAACAGGACAGCACACCCAGGGCCAGGAGGCCGGTCGCAAGAAACGGAACCACGAGCTGACGGCGCATGCGATGCGGACCTCCGGGCACTGGGGGGAGACGACAGCCTACGCCTTCCGGCGACGGCGCAGCAGCAGGCCGAGCACGCCAGCGCCCAGGGCGGCGGCGCTGCCACCCGCGGGCAGGGACGTGCAGCCCCCGCCAGCCTCATCCGTCTTGCCCACCTTCAGGAACAGGCTGGACACGGAGGCGCGGCGGTCGGGGAACACGCGGTCGGCGAAGGCCAGGCGCGTGGACACCTGCAGCTCGTACTCACCTTCCTCGTCCGGCTGGAAGTTGGGCACGCTGCCGTCCACGTACTGGTACTCCCAGTGGCGGCTGTAGGTGACGGCGCCCTTGGGGTTCTCCACCACCGCGGTGGAGCCAGAGGGGCGCTTCACGACCGTCCAGGTGTACTCGATGGCCGCGCCGTTGCGGTTGGCGAACAGCGGCGGGCGCACCGCCATGCCCGTCTTCTCCACGTTCAGCACGCCGCCGGTGCCCACGGTGAAGGGCGACTTCGGATCGAGGCAGTCCTCCTTGTCGTCCTTGTTGAGCACCACGCAGTAGTGCCTGTCGCACGCGTCGCCCAGCTCGTCGCCGTCGTCATTCGCCTGGTCGCGGTTGGCGACGTCGGAGCAGTTGTCCTGGGTGTCCAGCACGGAGTCGTTGTCGTCATCGACGTCGCACTTGTCGCCGATGCCGTCCGCGTCCGTGTCCTTCTGGTCCACGTTGGTCAGGCCCGGGCAGTTGTCCAGGTTGTCGGAGACGTTGTCGCCGTCCGCGTCCACACGGCACAGGGTGACGTCCGCGGGCAGCACCTGGTCCGGGTTGGACACGAGCGGGCAGTTGTCCTCGCCGTCCGCCCGGCCGTCGTTGTCGTCGTCGGAGTCACAGACGTCGCCGATGCCGTCCTTGTCCTGGTCGGCCTGGCTCTCGTTGGGCACGGAGGGGCAGTTGTCCTCGCCGTCCGCCCGCTTGTCGTTGTCGTCGTCGGCGTCGCAGGAGTCACCGGCGCCGTCGCCGTCGGTGTCCAGCTGCGTGGTGTTGGAGACCGCCGGGCAGTTGTCGCAGGAGTCGCCGGCGAGGTCGACGTCACCATCCGTCTGGTCGCGGTTGGACGAGAACGGGCAGTTGTCCTTGTCGTCCGCCTTGCCGTCGCCGTCCGCGTCGTCCGTGTACGACAGCGTCTTGCCGTCGTCGGTGTAGGCGACCCAGACGGAGCAACCACAGCCACAGCCACAGCCGCCTCCCTCCTCCTTCGGGCGGCCGCACTCATCTCCAAGGCACTCCGGGTTGTCCGGGTTCTGATCCTGGGCCTGCGCGGTGCTGGGGGACAGCAACAAGTAGGCGCCGAGAGCCAGCACGGGGGCAATGCGAGCGATAGTCATTGTGACTCCTTTCACAACCCTTCTCCTAGCAAGAGGCGATCCGTCTGCCTGGCTGCTTCAAACGCTAGGAGATTCAAGGGGTTGCAAGCTCGTGAGAGAGTGCTACAGGCTGGGTGTGGGGGGCACACCCCATTGAGACTGTGGGGGAAACCCCACGTCGGGCCGGGGGTTCAGGTCCCGATGATGAAGTCGTCGGAGCTCAGGGGAACGATGCCGGTGGGGTTGCGGCCGGTGTCGGGGCTGTACTGGATTTCCTGGATGAAGAGCGACCCCACGCCCGCGCCGCGCGGATCATTGTCCCGGCCCACCTGGAGGTAGAGGTAGACCTCGTTGGTGCCCGCGGAGATGAACTCGCCGGGGATGAACGGGTGGGGACGCTCCAGGGT
>NZ_RAWB01000211.1 GCF_003612055.1 Corallococcus llansteffanensis | reverse complement strand
GCGTGGTGGCGGGGCTGACGCTGCGGCCGGACCTGTCCGTGACGGTCGTCTCCGACAACCACCTCTTCGCGTGCGCGGGGCTGCCCACCGCAGGCGTGCCGGGGCTGGGTCAGGCGGTCGCCACCTTCGTGGGCTCCGGTGAGCTGGTGGTGCGCGGCAACGTCTTCCTGGAGAGCGGCAACACGCTGGAGCAGGCGGTGCTGCACGAGGTGGCCATCGACTGGCGCGGCGAGGTGGGCGTGCGCGGGAACACCGTGCGCCACGAGGGTGGCGGCGGAGGCGGGGTGGGGGTGCTCATCGTCACCGACACGCTGCCCCAGGACCTGGTGGCGAAGCTGTCGCGCGTGCCGTTCCTGGCCGTCGACCCCGCGCCCAAGACGACCCTCGACGGCCGCCCCGTCCTCTACACGCCGCCGACGTCCCTGGTGGGCACGCTCGCCGCGGTGCCGCGCCCGGAGGACCTGGTGCAGATCGGCTCCCTCAAGCAGCGCTTCGCGGTGGGGCCGGTGCTGAACCGCTCGCTCACGCTGTCGCCCGAGGTGTTCGTGCCCGCGCAGAGCGCCAGCACGGCGGCCTCGCGCTACCTGGACGCGGCGGACGTGCTGCTCCAGCCCGCGCTCGTGGACTTCCTGCTCAAGCCCATCCCCATCCTGCCGCGACCTCCGGTGAAGGCGCGGCGGGGCGTGCAGGTGGAGGGCAATGACATCACCGCGCGGGGCCCGGCGCTGATGGTCCTGGGCAATGGCGGCGCCATCATCTCCGCCGCGGTGTCCGGCAATGAGCTGCGCAGCCAGGGCGGCGTGGGCGCGGTGTACCTGCGCCGCACGGACTCCACCGTCTTCAGCGGCAACCGGTGCCAGTGCCTGTCCGCGGTGAACGTCGTCGTCGTGCGCATGGAGCGCGCGCCGCTCACCTTCACCGGCAACGTGGTGCTGGGCGCGGAGACGGTGACGCCGCCCCTGCCGCTGGTGCGCCCTGCGTGGACGCTGCCTTCCAACTCGCTGACGCTCCAGATTCCGGTGGGCGGAGGCTCCACCCTGGGCGTGCCGTTGGACCAGGAGCTGCTGCTCGGCGGCCTCCAGCGCCGCCGCGACCTGGCGAGCGACGCCTTCTCCACGCTGCTGTCGGAGATCGTCACCACGCCAGCCATCGGGGCGAAGGCGGAGGGAGGGACCCAGGAAGCGGCGGGCACGGAGGTGGCCCGCCGCGCCGTGGTGGACAACGCCACGCAGGAGGACGTCCGGTCGAAGCTGCCCGCGGGCCTGGACCTGCGCATCAGCGCGCGGACGCTCTACGGCATCGCGGTGCCGACGGACGACTCGCCCACGACGGCGCTGCGCACCCTGGTGGACCGCGTGGCGCTCTACGTGGACACGCCGGAGACCGTGCAGGGCCACGTGCGCTCCGTGCTGGCCGCGGCGGAAGGCGACCCGAAGAAGGCCCTCCAGCTCGTGGACAAGAGCGTGCTCGGCCTCGACTCGGCGGCGCCCACCGTGAAGCAGAGCATCCTCAACGTGTCGGTGCTGCACGAGGTGCTGTCGGACTCGTTCTACAGCGGCACCAGCGGCACGGGCTCCAAGCCGGTGCAGGAGGCGACGGTGCCCATCCTGCCCGTGCCCGAGCCGGATCCGCACGCCCACTCCGTCATCATCCTGGGCGGCTCGCGCGTGGCGGCTGTCGGCAACGCGACCACCTCCGGCGTCCACGTCCAGGAAGCCGATTCCGTGGTGCAGCTCAACCCGTAGCGCGCGAGGACCCCCACCATGCCTGACGCCTTCGCCCTCAGCGGCCGTGTCGCCCTCCAGCGTGAAGCGCTGCCCGAGGTCACCCTCTCCACCACGCCGGACGCGCTGGACGCGAAGGCCGCGGCGCTGGCGAAGCTCGCCGGCACGCAGGTGAAGCTGGGCCTGGACCTGACGGTGCTCCAGGCCCTGGACGTGCGCATCTCCCGCCTGCCGCCCGTGCCGCCCGCGCCGGTGACGCTCCAGGACCTGGTGCGCACCGCGCGCCGCAGGCTCGCCGCCGAGCGCCAGCGTGAGGTGGGCGCCTGGGTGGACACGCGCTCGAAGCTGGCCACGCGGCTGGTGCAGGCGCTGGAGGACTGATGCGCAAGCTGCTCGAAGCCAGCATGGGGCAGCGCTGCTACCTCTTCACCACGCTCGGCCAGGTGTACGTGGGCCTCGTGGTGGAGCTCATCGACGACGTCGTCCACCTCACGGGGCCGGACGGCACCACGCCTGTCTACATCAACCTCTCGGATGTCTCCGGCGTGCGCCAGTACGACGAGGACAACGACCTGGGGAGCGCGCGATGATTGAACAACTCCTGCAACAGCTCATTGAACGGACGGAGAGCCGCTACTTCGGCAAGTACCGCGGCTACGTCACCAACGTGCAGGATCCGCTGAACCTGGGCCGCATCCAGTGCGTGGTGCCCCGGCTGATGGGCGACGTCGCCACCGGCTGGGCCATGCCGTGCACCCCGTACGCGGGGCCTGATCAGGGCCTCTTCGTGGTGCCGGACGTGGGCGCGGGCGTCTGGGTGGAGTTCGAGGCGGGCGACCTGTCGCAGCCCATCTGGAGTGGCATGTGGTGGGGCGAGCCGAAGCTCTCCGACCTGGGCCAGCCGGACTCCACCGCGCGCGTGGCGCCGGACGTGAGCGAGGTGCCCAAGCATGACTACCCGCCGCAGACGGCGGTGCCGGGCGTGCGGATGCTCAAGTCCGCCACGGGCCACTACATCGTCCTGGACGACCGGCCGGAGTCCGCGCGCGTGGAGATCCACGACCGGCAGGGCAACCGCATCATCCTGTCGGAGGAGGGGCTGGACCAGCTCATCAGCAACGAGCGCACGGTGAACGAGGGCAACCGCTCCGCGGAGGTGGACGGCGATGACCGCCTGGAGGTGAGCGGCCTCCAGGACGAGACGGTGGACGGCAGCCACACGCGCACCGTGGGCGGGGACGTGACGCTGAAGGTGACGGGCTCGCTGACTGAGAAGGTGGACGTGGCGGGGTACTCGCGCGTGGTGGGCGGCACGGGCCTGAAGGAGACGGTGGGCGGCCCGCGCGAGGACCGCGTCCAGGGCAGCCACACGCGCAACGTGTCGGGCGCGTCGCAGGAGACGGCGGTGGGCGGCTTTGGCGTGACGTCCGGAGGCAACGTGCAGCTCGCCGCGGGCAAGGCGGTGAAGGTCGCCGCGACGATGCCGGACATGCCGGGCCCTTCGCTCAACGCCATCTCCATCGACGCGCTGATGGGCAACGTGTCCATCAACACGATGCTGGGCATGTGCCAGGTGGGCGGCATCTCCGCGGTGTCGCCCATGGTGCTGGGGGACGGGCTGGCCATCCACTTCACGATGCTGGCGCAGATCCTCAAGGCGGTGAACCCGATGACGGTGGCCGCGTACGGGCCGCTGCTGGACGTGTGGGCCGCGATGACGCCGATGCTGGACTGGTCCTACTTCGGCTTCGTCAAGCGCATGCCGATCGGGTGACGCGATGAAGGCCCCTGACTGGAGTCCGCTGGACGCGTCCGTGCTGCGGGAGCGGCTGGAAGAGGTGAAGGCCCTGCTGCTCCAGGCGGCGGCGGTGGGCGTGGCCCAGGACGCCGACCGGCTGGAGAAGATGATGGAGCTGGAGCAACGCACCCGGGAGGACGCGCGTGGCCGACCCCACCGACGCCGCTTTCGCTGAGCTCCACAGCGCGCTGGAGGTCTGCTGCAAGGAGCTGGCCCAGGCGCTGGACGAGGCCGAGGGCGGCGACGGCACCGGCACCGGCACGTCGGGCGGAGCCGCGGGGGGCCCGTCCTGGCGACCGCTGGTGCTCGCGGCCCCGCCGGGGCTGGAGCAGCTGGTGGGCATCGTCAAGCCGCCGCTCCAGGTCATCATCGCGGTGCTCCAGTTCGTGCAGGCGCTGCTCCAGGCGCTGTCGGCCATCCTGCTGGGGCTGTCGGATCCGTTCCGGGCGCTCATCCTCGCGGCCTACGCGCTGCTCAAGGACATCATCGACGACCTGCTCAACGCGGGCGCCTACCTCTACGCGGACGCGCCGGGCATCGGCCCCACGGAGACGAACCTCGCGGAGACGGGCTTCATCCCGGATCTGCCCAGGGACTTCAAGGCGGGGAACGCGCTGGAGCGTCCGCCGGTGACGCCGGATGCCTTCTCGCGCTGGGCGGGCCGGTTCGTCGCGTCCTTCGATGATCCGGGTGACGACGCGCGCCCCACGGTGACGGACGGCGCGCCGGTGCAGGCGGTGTTCATCGTGATGGCGGCGCCGTCGCTGGACGCGCTCCGGCAGGCGCTCTACCTGATGGGCAAGCTGTTCAACATCAGCGCGTTCAAGAAGGCGTTCGAGAAGTACCCCAAGGGCGCGTTGGATCCGCGCCGCAGCCGGGCGCGCGGCAGGTCGGTGAAGCCGGACTGGAAGTCGGCGCGCATGCGCGACCTGTTCCCGGACCTGGAGAAGCTCCTCATCCTCCCGGAGTCGCTCAAGTCGCTGCTCCTGTCGGTGGACAACCTCGCGGGGCTCATCAAGAGCCTGGCCAACGCGATGCAGGACAAGGTGCAGGTGTTGATGAAGCTGGCGCAGGCGGTGCAAGCCATCATCGACCTGCTGGACGCGCTCAAGTCCGCGGGCATGTACGCGCTGACGGTGTCCACGCGGGGCGGCGTGGCGGGGCTGAAGCAGGCGTTCCTCACGGCGAAGAACCGGCCCCCGGGCGGCTACGTGGGCGGCCTCTGCCTGCTGGCGGCGGGGCCCAACCTGGCCAAGGCCGCGCTGCTGTGGGAGCTGCTGGGCCTGTCCGCCGCGATGGAGCTGGCTGAAGGCAACCTCACGCTGGAAGACGTGGGGAAGCAGCTCGCGGACAGCAAGGTGCTGCAGGTGCTGGAGGCGAGCGGCAATGAGGTGAAGGACGCCTGGGGCAACCTGAAGACGCAGAGCCAGGCGCAGGCGGACGCGTTCGTGAAGGCGCTGGAGCAAGCGCCGGAGGGCTTCGCGGCGGCGGTGGGGCGCACGCCGCAGGAGCTGGTGGACGGCGCGCGCCGGGCACGCTCCACGCTGGTGGAGGCGCTGGAACAGGCGAAGGACCAGCTGCCCACGTCGAAGAGCGTGGAGGAGGGCATCGCCGCGACGAAGCTGGCGCAGCGCCGGGGAAGTCGCTCGCTGGCGATGGGGTACGGAGGGCCCGGGCCGTCGGAGCGCGCACCGAGCCCGGCTCCGCCCGCCACGGGGACGCCGGTGCCGTCGGGGACGCCGAAGAAAGGAAGCGGCCCGTGAGCGCGGTGAAGCGCCTGAGCATGGAGCTGGATGGCTGGCAGGCGGCCTGGAAGCAGCTGGAGGCCTTCCTGGACCGGGTGGACGGTGTCGCGGAGCAGGACGCGCCGCACGTGCAGACGGTGTGCGCGCTGCTGCCCGTGTTCAACGTCATCGAGCGGGCCCGCCGTCGCGCGGTGGGGCTGGCGCTGTCGTCGGCCCTGGCGAGCTCCCCCAGGGGCGAGGGGCTGCCCGCGCTGTCCGCCGCGTCGCTCGCGGGAGGCGAGCAGCGGCTGCCGGGCGTGGAGGAGCTGGAGTTCGCGGTGGGCACCATTGGCGCGGACGGCGACGGGAAGCTCACGGGGGCCGCGCTGCTCGCGGGCACCGTGACGCTGTTCGCGTTCCGCGACGAGAAGCACGGGGGCGAGGTGGCGGTGCGCGTGCCCACGTATGACTTCGGGCCGCTGGTGGCGAGCGGCCTCGTGCCGGATGCCATCGACGCGGGACTCTTCAGCAGCGACCAGCGCCGCGACGCCGCGGAGAGCGGTATCGCGGAGATGAAGACGTGGAGCGCGCTGCGCACCGAGCGCCGGGGCGAGTTGACGACGTCGGCGGAGACGGTCCCGCTGAGCAGCCAGTTCGATGCGCTGACGGTCGGCTCCTCCGTCAGCGACTTCGACGCGGTGGCCGTGGGGGCCTCGTCCCGCCAGGGCGAGTGTCTGGCGGACCGGAGCGTGCTGCTCCAGGCGAAGACCACGGTGGAGGAGCAGGGCGCGGACGCGGCGCTGACGGACGCGCTCCAGCGCGCGGCGGATTCACTCCAGGGTCAGGCGACGGACTACGGCGCGGTGGCCACGGCGCTCCAGCCTCCTCGCACCGCCACGCAGTCCACGTCGGCGCTGAACGCGCTCAAGACGACGCTGCGCCGGGCGGACGCGCCAGGGCTTCCCGGGCAGCTCTCTTTTGAGATGACATTGCTGGACGTGGCGGCGGGGACGGGGATGGACGAGGCGGTGGCGTCCCGGCTCGCGTACCCGGATGGCTCGCTCCGGATGTTGCGGACCCTGGAGTGGTCGCTGCGCTTCCACTGGGTGTTCCGCCAGAGATGGTTCGACGTGCGCAACCGCGCCGCGCTGGCGCCGCTCCTGCGCCAGGTGTTGACGCCGTTCTGCGACAGCCTGACGCGGGTGCTCGCGGGGTCGTCCACGGGGATTCCGTTGGTGGGCACCGTGACGCTGGTGAAGGACACGCCCACGCAGGCGACGGCGCTGTCGGTGTCGCCCGGGGCGGACCTGGGGAGGGTGCAGGCAGGGCACGTGGCTCACGTCGGGGGAGAGCGGCCCACGCTGGCGCTCGTCCTGGGCTGGGAGGTGAAGGGTGGCACGCCCGGGGACAAGCGGCTGCTCATCGCGCCCCTGAACGTGTCCATCGCGGCGGACGCGAAGCTGCCGGGTGTGGCGGGGCTGGTGCGGAGCGGGACGCCGGTGGACGCGAGCGCGGTGTCGGTGAGCACGCAGGAGTTGATGGAGGGACGCGCGGCGGCGGGACCGCAGGCGGACGGCGTGGTGCAGGAGGTCATCTCCCTGGGGACGAGGCTGGCGCTGGTGCTGGGGCAGGGCGGTGGTGTGCTGGGGCTGGTGCCTCCGGCGGTGGCCGCGCCCTACCCGGGCAAGACGTTCGCGCTGTTGCCGCCGGTGGAGGTGGGCGCGTCGCGGCTGTTCCTGGACGGGATGCCGCTGGAGAGCACGTCGGGTTCGACGAAGCCCGTGCCGGTCGCGAGGCCGGGAGAGTTGCTGCTGGTGCGCGGCGCGGATGAAGAGGGCACCTGGTGGCAGGGCGTGGCGCAGGTGGACACGGTCGATGTGCGGACGGGAGCGGCGGCCCGAGCGGACGACGAGACGACGGTGACGCCCACGCCCCCGTGCTGCGGGGATGACGAGGAGGTGGTGGTCATCACCCTCCGGGACCTGCAACTGCCCAAGACGCTGGTGCGCGACGTGACGCTGCGGCGTGACTTCAACGGCTTCGGAGGCCCGAGCCTCGCCACCGGGGTGATGCTGCCCATCGAGCTGGATCCGGGCACGGCGAACGTCACCGTGCAGGACGGTGGAGTGACGAAGACGGTGCTGAGAGATCCGGAGCTGCGGGTCGCGGTCTCGGTGCTCAAGGGGTGGTTGGGAGGTCCGAGATGAGGGATCCGCGCGATGACATCTTCGCGGTGGCCGCGATGCTCACGGAGCTGGACCGCGTGCTCCACCCGTTGGAGCGAGGGGAGGGAGGCACGTTCAAGGTGGAGCCGCCCATCCCACCGCCGCTGCCGTCACCCACGGCACAGGGACGCGGAGGGGAGGGAGGGCGTTCAGCGAAGGCCGCGCCGCTCGCGTCAGCACCCAGGTCCGCGCCGTCGTCGGCTCCGCGCAACGTGATGCAGGGGAGTGTCGTCCCCGCGACCGTGCAGCCGCTTCAGGCCAGGGCCCCATCCCCGGCAGTGCTGCCTGAGCGCACGCGCCGCCGTATCCCCCGTCCGGAGTCGATGACGGCACGGATGCTGGAGGCCCGGGAGACGCGTGGAGAGATGACCCACGTCCGCGACTTGAAGCAGGCACCAGCTAGCGGCCCCCTTCCGGTTGACGGTGTTTCTGACGTGGGCCGCGAGGAAACCGGAGCCTGGCCGTCACAGCACCGAGTCGGAGGGCAAGACCTCCCGGCTCCAACGCATCCCCACCCGGAGCCGAAGAGGCCGGACGCGCTCACGGTCGATCACCCGCCGAACGTGACCGAACGGGCAGAAGTCCCACTGCCTCTGAGGAGGACCCGCGTGCCGCGACCTTCCGCCAATGGCTTTGAAAGGGAGCCCGCACGTCGGCTCGTGCGTGCGCGTGCACCAGAAGAAGCCACGCGTCGCCACCGGGTTCCCCGTGCCGTCTCTCATGAGCCGCTGGCTTCTCCTGCCGAGCCCATTCCCCCCGCGGCCCCTGTGCCCCGGCAGCGAAGACGGTTCCACGCGCTGAGTCCCGGCCTGCCGCCCGTTCCAGGCACACCCGCCGCCCCGCTCTTCCCGAGCGAACCACGCCGTGGAGACAGGCCCGCAAGGCCTGCGGAGAGAGCGTCGCGGCCGCCCACGCAGTCCACCAGGGAGACGCTGGAGCCCCAGCGAACTCCAGACAGGCGCGCTGGCCGTCCCGCACCGGGGCCCGTGCACATCGAAGTGAACAGGTTGGTCCCTCCCGCGCGCCGTGCTGAAGCGCCGCCCCGGGAGACGGTGTTCGACGAAGAGCCGCTGTGGGCCGAAGGACCGGAGTCCGAACCCGAGACAGGTGCGCGGGCCTTCTTCGTGAACGGCCGCCGGGTCACGCGCGAGGACCACGAAACACTCCAGCAAGCCGAGCAGCGCTTGCGGAAGCGGATGACAGGCCGGTCACTGTGGCGGAGGCGCGGATGAGCGACCTTCCTCCCCGGCAGCGGTTGGGACAACTGCTGCGCTCGATGTCGAAGCACCTCCCGGGTCAGCTCGACGGCCTGCTGGAGAACGCACGCTTCAAGGACGGCGCCGCCGCGCTCCAGCGGCTCGCGGACCCCACGCACCTGGAGAAGGCCGTGGCCCGCATGTCCCTGGAGGAAGCCGGGTGGCTGGCGGACGTGCTGACCGAGCGTTGGAGCCGGCTCGCGGAACTCCAGCTGGAGCCGGAGGTGGCCATCGTCGCGCCGGACGAACTCTGGCTCGGCGCGGAGCCCGTGCGGTTGTCATTGTCGCTCGCGGTGGTGGGGCTGGATGAAGGCTTTGAAGCGCTCTGGGAGGGCGCGGTGCTGCCAGGCGCCCCCTCCCCCAAGGCCACGCTCCTGGCGAAGCCGCCTGAAGGCAACGCGCCCGAGTTGGCTCGCGTCCGCGCCCACGTCCGGGCGAGCGTGAAGGGTCAGCGCTGCGTGCTCATCGCGCAGGCCCAGGTGGCGCTGCGGAGGCCCTCGGTGGTGGTGAGCGAGGATCGACGTCGACTGTTGGCGCAGGACCAGGCGGGACGTCCCGCGGTGGGGTGCCGATTGGAAGTGGGCACGGAGGTGCATCTCACTGGGGCCGGAGGACTGGTGGAGCTGCAGGTCGCCGCCGCGTCCGGTCTGCCCCTGAAGCTGGAAGGCATTCCCGCGGGACGCATTCCAGGTCCGCGCCCATGAATCTCACGGTGGCAGTGGAAGGAGCAGACCCATGAAGACGATGAGCCCGCAGACCCGGCGCACGGCGGAGCGCAAGCCCGCCACGACCCGTCCCGTCACGCCCGCCCAGCAGCCGACGACCGCCGCGTCACCGCGCGCCCAGCTGGGAAGCGCTCCCGCGGCCGCGATGAAGTCCGCGGCCGGCGCCAGCTTCAAGGCCAAGGGCGCACCCAAGCTGCCCCCGGGACCCACCGTCCGGATGCCGAAGAAGTAGGCGGACGGCCTGGAACTGCTGGAGGCCCACCGAAGGGAAACGGGATGGCTTTGATCTTCGCCGCGTGGTGTCCAGCGTCCGCGTCACCACTTCTTCGAACCGCTCCAGATCGCCGGACTTGGGGAGGAAGGCCACGACACCGGGCGCGTGGGGGTTGCCGGAGGAGCTGTGCATGATGATGGGGAGGCCCCGCAGCTCCCGCACCTGGGCGAGCGCGCTACACAGCTCCACGCCGTTCATGCGCGGCATCATCCGGTCCGTCACCACCAGATCAGGATGCCGCCGCCGGACCACCTCCAGGGCCTGCATGCCGTCGCTCGCTCGAAGGACGTCGTGACCCATCGACTCGAGGAGGTCGGAATAGAGATCGAGGACTTCGACTTCATCATCAACGAGGAGAATGGTGCTCATGGCGGGGTCTTCCTTTCGCGAGGTGACGGCCCGAACCGCGTTCCATCCCTCTCTCTCAGTAGACCCCGGACGCCCTCGCTGTGATGGCCGGCGAACCGCAGGCTCAAGGAAATCCTGGGTCGCGTCACAACGGCGTGCCCGGCACTCCATCTCCATCTTTCCTGAGAAGGATTGAGGGAAGAAGGAGATGTCGCGTGCAAATCGAAGAGAGAAGACGATTGGAAGACGACCTGCAGGCGCTCTGCGCTCGAGGCGAGTACAACCGCGCCGTTGAACAGGCGCTGATCGCCTACGGGCCGGAGCTCCGCCGGCTCATGGGCGCCGTCCTCCGGGACGAGGCCCAGGCCCAGGAGGCCTTCAGCCTCTTCTGTGAGTGCCTCCTGAAGGGGCTGCCGGAGTTCCGCTGGGAAAGCTCCTTCCGGACCTGGTCGCAGCGCATCGCGCGCAACGTCTGCTTCAAGCTGCTGAACGCGCCCGCCGTGCGGCATCGGCACGTCAGCCTGTCCGCCATCTCCGCGCGCTCCGCGCCGCGGCGCTCCACCACGCGCCCCTGGCAGCGCAGCACCGTCAAGGACCGCTTCCGCGCTCTCTGCGAGCGGCTGGACCCCGAGCAGCAGAAGCTGTTGGTGCTCCGGGTGGATCAGAAGCTCTCCTGGCCGGAGGTGGTGCGAGCGATGTCGGACTCCGACGAGTCGATGACGAGCGAGCAGCAGGCCCGCAGGGCGACGGCGCTGCGCCAGCAGTTCCAGCGGCTCAAGGCCCAGTTGCGCGCCCTCGCCATCGAGGAAGGGCTCATCGCGCTCTCGGACACCCGCGCCTAGCGGGAGGCCCCGCCGCCTTCGGAGGGCCCTGGGCCCGGCGTCCGGGAACACCCTGCTCATCCCGGGTCCCGCCGTGCGTGCGCTCGCCCCTGGTGGTGCGCGACGAGCTGGAGGGCGGCGAGCGCGCCCGCGCTCCCGGTCAGCAGGAAGGGGGGAAGGGCTTCACCGCCGAGGCCGATGAGCATCATCGTGCCCGAGGCCACCAGCAGCATCCCGGGCCGGAGGTCGCGCCGCGGCCGCCGGCCGGGCGAGCACTCCGTGGTGCGCAGGATGACCGCGAACGCGGCGAAGCAGCTGGCGGTGGCGGCACAGAAGAGCCACCGCGCAGCGGCGCTGACGGGCTCGCCGGGTGGGATGGCGATGAGCAGCTCCGCGCCCGCCCCGCTCGCCGTCAGGCCCATCATCAGGAAGAGGTGGATGTACACCCAGACCTGCGCCGAGCGTCGCTTCGGGTGGACGGTGGCGTGCTTCACGTTGTCGAAGTAGAGCCACCCCATCGCGAAGGCGAAGGCGAAGGACAGCACGGCGGTCAGCACGGAGGTGGCGGCCCAGTGCTGCCCGGCCACGCCGCCCACCACCGAGGCCACCGTCTCGCCCAGCACGATGAGGGTGAACAGGCCAAAGCGCTCGGGCAGGTGCGCGGGGCTCAGCGGCAGCGCCCCCTGCTGGGGGCGGGAGGCCAGGGGGGTGAGCAGGTCGATGGCGATGCCGGCCGCCCAGAGACCGAAGCGCAGCGGGGACGGGACGAAGACCGAGGCGAGCCACGGCAGCAGCGCGAGCGAGAAGCCCGCCATGTACCGGGCCGCCAGGGGCCGGGCCTCCGGGATGTGCCGCCAGGCTCGCGCGTAGAAGAGGATGAGCAGCAGCCGCAGCCCGCAGTACGCCAGCGCCAGGCCGGGCGCGTTGATGCCCACTCCGTCGTGGATCTGCACGGCGAGCGCCGCCACCCCCAGCATCTGGAGGGCGAGCAGCAGCCGGTCGGCGGTGTCATCCGCGTCGAACCGGTCCGCGTAGATGGTGACGCCAATCCACGACCACCACACGGGGACGAAGAGGCCCGCGAACGCGGCGGCGCCCGGGAGCGTCGGGTCCTGCTTCAGCTCATGCGCGACCCGCGCGATGGCCACGACGTACACCACGTCGAAGAAGAGCTCGGTCCAGGTGGCCCTGCGCTCGGGGTGATGTTCGTGCTCGATGGAGCGGAGCGTGGGACGCCTGGAGAGGGCGTGGAGTGGGGGCTCTGCTCGTGGATGCACCAGTCACCTCCGGATGACCTCCATGGAGCTTCGGTGCGGGCGATGTGATGGACGACTGCCGGCAGAGCGGGGTGCCGTCACGCCTCCGGGGCAGCGGCTCCATGCCTCTGCCACACCTTCCTCGTGACAAAGGAACCCGCATGCCCAGCTCCGTCCAATTCGAATACCGCACGGGATTGAAACGAGAAGTCTTTCGAAATGTCCGACTCACCGGGAGCTGGGACGCGCAGGGACGCGCCTCCGACACCTGGTCGGTCATCCCCATGGAGCCAGCCATTGCGGAGGATGGCTGCCCCTGCTTCCGCGCCACTGTCTCCTTTGACAGCTCCGAGGTGGGGCGGTGCTTTCTGTGGGGCGTCATCGTGGACGGGCCCGGTGGGGACGATCTGTGGGGCATCCCGGCCGAGCTGCGCGAGCCTGTCGCGCCCGAGCCGGTCCGCGGCTTCGTGCTCGGCTCCGAGCCCTCGTGCGAGCGCTACTATCTCACGCAGGGCCGCCGCCTCGGCGCCCAGAAGCACTTCGCCCCGGGAGCGGCCCGGCCGCTGGCGCGCTTCGCGGTCTGGGCTCCCAATGCCAGACAGGTCGAGGTGGTGTTCGGCACGCAGGAGGGCGGCTACATCGCCGATGACGGGACGGGCCTGTCGCCCTCGCTCCCGGTGCTGCCCATGGTCCGCGAGGAGGGCGGCGTCTGGGAGACGTCCTCCGAGGGCCCTGACGCCCTGGAGTTCGAGCGGCTCCGCTTCCAGCCCTACATGTTCAGGGTCACCCGGGCGGACGGGCAGGTGGTCTACAGGACCGACCTCTACTCGCGCTGCCAGCTTGGACGGGGGACCTCCAATCCCCGGGGCAGGCCCCACCCGGGAAGCCGGCTGGAGGTGAACGCCACCGTGAGCTGCTCCGTGGTGGTGGACCCCGACCAGGTGACGAAGCACTTCTGCGAGCCGCGCTGGCCCGAGCAGGAGTTCCTCCCGGAGGAGGAGTTCTGGCGCGACGAGTTCCGCCCCGAGCGGCCCGTGCCCACGCGCGTGGAGGACCTGGTCCTCTACGAGCTGCACGTCGGGGCGCTCGGCTTCGGCAAGGACGCGGTGGGCACCCTGGCGGACGCGGTGGCGCTGCTCGACCACCTGGAGGCGCTCGGCGTCAACGCCGTCGAGCTGCTCCCGATGTCCGAGTTCGGCGGCCTGCCCAACTGGGGTTACGCCACCACGCACTACTTCGCGATTGAATACGCGGGCGGCGGGCGCGACCAGCTCAAGCACTTCGTGCGCGAGTGCCACCGCCGCGGAATCGCTGTCATCATGGACGTCGTCTACAACCACTACCACCCGGACGCTGAACGGGCGCAGTGGATGTATGACTCCAACGCGCACCCGGACAACCTCTACTACTGGTACGAGGGCCGCCCCGAGCACTACCCCGACTACGAGCGGGCGGCGGCGCAGCCCGGCGCGACGGCCGCGCCAGGGCACGGTGGGTACATCGACAACCAGTCGACGGGATACGCCCCCCGCTTCCACGAGGAGGGGGTCCGCGCGCTCTTCACCAGCAGCGCCGTCAGCCTGATGGAGGAGTTCCACATCGACGGGTTCCGCGTGGACCAGACGACGTGCATCCACAGCTACAACGTCCTCCACGCCGACGGGCAGCCGGCCTCCCGGACGAACATCGCCGGGGCGCGCTTCCTCCGGGAGTGGTGCCGCACCCTGCGCCTCATCCGCCCGGGGGTGATGCTCATGGCGGAGGACCACTCCGGCTGGGACTCGGTGACCACCCCCGTGTCGGAGGGCGGCCTGGGCTTCGACGCCGCGTGGTACGCCGACTTCTACCACCACCTCATTGGCGGCCCGACGCGGGGGATGGAGTTCGCCAAGCTGCTCTGGACCTCCGGCACGGGAGGGGGCGGGCCGCTGGCCATGGGCACCTTCGCCGGCGTGCTGGCGCGGACGGGGCAGAAGAAGGTCGTCTACCACGAGTCCCACGACGAGGCCGGCAACGGGGAGGGGACGCGGCGGACGCTCGTCCTCGCCGCCAACGCAGCGGCGCTGGAGGGCGACGTGCTCCGGGCCGCGGAGGCGCGCTGCCGGACCGTCTTCGGCCTCTCCGTGCTCGCGGCGGGCACGCCCATGTTCCTCATGGGGGAGGAGGTCGGCGCCGCCAATGACTACCGGTATGACACCTTCGTGAGCCAGCGGGAGGACCTCCTGGGGCTGCGCGAGGGAAGGGGACAGCACCTCTTCCGGTACTACCAGGAGCTCATCCGTCTGCGATTGGGCCAGGCGGCGCTGCGGTCGCGCGACCTCGAGGTCCTCGGCGTGCACGACGTCAACCGCGTCCTCGCCTTCCGCCGCTGGAGCGGGGCGGAGGAGTTCCTCGTGGTCGCGAGCCTCAACGACGCGCCGTTCCGCCAGGGCTATGAGCTCGTGAGCCCCCGGCTCGGCGCGGGCGCCTGGAAGGAGGTCTTCAACAGCGACGCCGAACGGTATGGGGGGAACAACGTCGGCAATTTCGGGGCGACGCTCCTCCCGTCGGCAGACGCGCTGCGGGTCGTCCTCCCCGCGCGGGGCATCGTCGTCTTCCAGCGGCTGGCTCGCTGAAACGACAGGGGCCAGGACCGGGTCTCCCCGATCCTGGCCCCGCTTTTCAGCTGTGTTTCACACGCGGCCTACTGTCCGCAGCGGCGGTCCACGCTCGGGTCCACGGGCGCGTGGGGGAGCACCCAGTCGATGAGGAACGGGCCCGAGGCCGACAGGGCCAGGTCGAGCGCGGGACCGATGTCCTGCTCCGTGCTCACCCGGACGGCGGGCACTCCCAGCGAGCGCGCGAGCTCCACGAAGTGGAGGGCCGGGCGGGACAGGTCGAAGGAGCTGGGGAACGGGTGCTCGGGGATGCCGCGCTCCTTCCAGTACTCGAGCAGGTTGAGGTCGAGCAGCCGGTAGCCCCCGTTGTTGCACACCACGAACTTCGCGCCGATGCCGTGGCGCGCCGCCGTCCAGAGGGCCTGGATGGTGTACATGCTCCCGCCATCCCCGGTGAAGCCGATGACGGTCTTGTCCGGGTGGGCCAGCTTCACCC
>NZ_RAWB01000210.1 GCF_003612055.1 Corallococcus llansteffanensis | reverse complement strand
TGACGGGGACGGTGAAGCTGCCGGACAACGTCGAGATGGTGATGCCGGGCGACAACATCGCGATCGAGGTGGAACTCATCACCCCGGTGGCCATGGAGAAGGAGCTGCGGTTCGCCGTTCGTGAGGGTGGCCGTACGGTGGGCGCGGGCGTCGTTGCGGAGATCATCGCCTGATCGGCTTCACGCCGACCAGCTTCCACGGGCACTGAGTTGCCGAGGGGAGGGCTGCTTTTGTAGCCTTCCCCTCTCGCATCTGGTGAAATGAGCCATGCCGAAGGGTAATCGTTCCATCATCTCGCTCGAATGCACCACGTGCAAAGAGCGGAACTACACGACCACGAAGAACAAGCGGAAGAGCCAGGACAAGCTCGAGCTGAGCAAGTTCTGCCCTCGGTGCCGCAAGCACACGGACCACAAGGAAGGCAAGGTCTAGGTCGCGCGTTCCATGAAGGTTTAGGCCAGTAGCTCCAACGGTAGAGCAGCGGTCTCCAAATCCGCGTGTTGGGGGTTCGAATCCCTCCTGGCCTGCCAGCTTCAGTACAGGGACCCCCGGTACCGAGCGGTGCCGGGGGTCCCTGCCTTTTCGCAGTCCAGCTTCCACAGTCCCTCGTGAGGCACCATGGCGACGGCATCTGAGGCCAGCCAGCAGGCTAACCGCTCGGGCATCGACCCGAAGCGGCTCGTGGTCATCTTCTATCTCGTCGCCGGCATCGTCCTGGCCCTCTTCCTGGAGCATGTCTTCGGGTTGCTCTGGAGCCGGTTCGGCTGGAGTGACGTCGAGCTCTTCGAGGGCCTTGGCTGGCACGTATCGACCCTGGTGGGCTATGTCGTCGCCCTCGGGTTGGTGCTGGCGGCCTACTTCCATCCCCGCACGCACGCCCTGTCCATCGACGTGGCGTCCGAGCTGATGAAGGTCACCTGGCCCACCTGGTCGGAGACCCGCGCGTCGACCATGGCCGTGGTCGTCGCTTCGCTCGTCGCCGCGGTGCTGCTCTTCTGCATCGACACCGTCGCCTACAACTTGATGGTGGAGTGGCTGCCAGCCCTGTGGGGGAAGCTGTAATGGCGATGAAATGGTTCACGGTCCAGACCTACTCGAACTACGAGAACCAGGCGAAGAAGAACCTGGAAGAGCAGGTCCGTCTCAAGGGGCTGCAGGACCAGCAGCTCATCGGTGAGATCCTCATCCCCATGGAGCAGGTCGTGGAGATGGTGAACGGCGAGAAGAAGACCACCCGCCGCAAGCTCTTCCCGGGCTACATCTTCGTCCAGATGGAGCTCAGCGACACCACCCTGCATTTGGTGAAGAACACCTCCAAGGTGACCGGCTTCCCGGGCGTCGGCCAGAACGAGCAGCCCCGGCCCATGTCGGACGCCGAGGTGGCGCGCATCACCACCCAGGTGGCCGAGGGAGCGCTCAAGCCCAAGCCCAAGGTCCAGTTCGAGGCGAGCGACACGGTGCGCGTCATCGACGGCCCGTTCGCCAACTTCAATGGCACGGTGGAAGAAGTGAACGCGGAGAAGGGCCGGGTCCGGGTGCTCGTCAGCATCTTCGGCCGCGCCACCCCCGTGGAGCTCGATTTCATGCAGGTGGAGAAGACCACCGGCTAATCAGTCTTCCGCGCCCGGCTCTCGGGCGCGGATAACGGGTGGGAGGGTCGTCCCGTCTGGCGACCCGCTGGAACCACCCCATCGAAAGGCAGCAGTCCGCCGATGAAGAAGATCACAGGTCAGGTCAAGTTGCAGATTCCCGCCGGCAAGGCGAACCCCGCCCCGCCGATTGGTCCCGCCCTCGGTCAGCAGGGCGTGAACATCATGGAGTTCTGCAAGCAGTTCAATGCGAAGACGCAGGCAGAGGCGAAGGAAGGTCTCATCATCCCGGTGATCATCACCGTGTATGCGGACCGCTCCTTCACCTTCATCATGAAGACGCCTCCCGCCGCCATCCTCATCAAGAAGGCCGCGGGTCTCCACACGGAGAAGAAGAAGGGTTCGGGCGCGAAGAAGCCGGGCAAGGAGAAGGTGGGGCAGATCACCCGGAAGCAGCTCGAGGAGATCGCCAACAAGAAGATCCAGGACACCACCGCCGCGTCCCTCGAAGCCTGCATGAACACCATTGCTGGCACCGCGCGCTCCATGGGCATCGAAGTCGTCGGCTAGCCCGCCCCCCATCTTTCAAGGATTCCTGCCATGGCTACCAATGGAAAGAAGTTCCGCGCGTCCTCCGAGCTGGTGGACCGCAACAAGCGCTACGCCGTCGCCGAGGGCTTCGCGCTGCTGAAGAAGACGGTCGAGTCGCGCGCGACGAAGTACGACCAGACGGTCGATGTCGCCATCAACCTGGGCGTGGACCCGAAGCACGCGGACCAGATGGTCCGTGGCGCCGTGGTGCTCCCGCACGGCACCGGCGCCACCGTGCGCGTGGCCGTGTTCGCCAAGGGTGAGCGCGCCACCGAGGCCGCCAACGCCGGCGCGGACATCGTGGGCGCGGAGGACCTCCAGAAGCGCATCGAGGAGGGCTTCCTCGACTTCGACACCGTTATCGCGACGCCGGACATGATGGGTGTGGTCGGTCGCCTCGGTAAGGTGCTCGGCCCCCGCGGCCTCATGCCCAACCCGAAGGTGGGTACGGTCACGATGGACGTGGCCAAGGCCATCCGCGACTCCAAGGGCGGTAAGGTCGACTTCCGCGCGGAGAAGGCGGGCATCGTCCACGCGAAGATGGGCAAGGCCTCTTTCGAGACGGCCAAGCTCGAGGCCAACTTCAACACGCTGGTGGACCTGGTGATGAAGCTCAAGCCGGCCACCGCCAAGGGCGTGTACCTGAAGGGCATCGCCATCTCGACCACGATGGGGCCGGGCATCAAGCTCGACACCACCGAGATCCTGGCGCGTCACCGCTAGTCCCGGGTGTCGGGGCGGGCCGGGAAGGGTGCGCTCCCTGACGGGGAGCGTCAGTCCTGTCGCCTGCCCAACGTCGGTCTCATAGAAAGTGCTGGATCTTTGCGAAAGCCGGGGGTATAGGCCCCCGGCTTTTGCAATTGGAGCGCCATGTCGAGAGACACGGCGTTCCGACCTGGTTCATGACAGCAGGGACCCGGAAGGGGAGAAGGCGCGTCCGTTGGGAACCGGGAAACCGGTCGGGCCGTCCATCCGCTCCAGGTTCAAACGGCCGCAAGGTCAGCCCTGCCGAGACTGGAGGTGCGGTGTGGTGCCTCTCGGAGGCCCCCCTCTCGCTCTGCCACTTTGGCCCAGGCATCACGCCCGACCGTCAGGTCGGGCCTAAAAGGAGGTGAGTCAAGGTGCTGAAGAGCGAGAAGGAAGTGATGATCAAGGAACTCCACGAGAAGTTCGCCCGGACCAAGTCCGCGGTGGTCGCTGAGTTCTCCAAGGTGGACGTGGAGACGGTGACCAAGCTTCGTCGGAAGTTCCGCGAGGGCAAGGTCGAGTACAAGGTCATCAAGAACACGCTGGCGCGCCGTGCCGCTGAGGGCACGTCCGTCTCCGTGATTTCGGATGACTTCACGGGTCCCGTGGCCCTGTGCATCAGCTACGACGACGTGGTGGCTCCTGCCAAGATCCTGATGGAGTTCATCAAGGACATGGAGACCATCAAGGTCCGCAGCGCCGTGGTGGATGGCCGCAAGGTCGACGCCACCGGCGTGAAGGCGCTGGCGAAGTTGCCGGGCCTCAACGAGCTCCGGGCGCAGCTGCTCGGCATGCTCAACCAGCCGGCAGGCAAGCTGGTTCGGACCATTGCGGCCCCCGGGTCGCAGCTCGCGCGGGTCATCCAGGCCAACGCGGACAAGTCGAAGCCCGAGTAATCGTTCCGAGAAGTTTTCCTACCGCAACCTCTGCGGCCGTGCTGACCCAACGGGTCGCAGGCCGTTAGTCAACATCAGAAGGACAAGTCAATGGCTGACCTGAATTCGATCGTCGAGCAGCTCTCCTCGCTCTCCATCCTGGAGGCGGCCGAGCTGGTGAAGCAGTTGGAGTCCAAGTGGGGCGTTTCCGCCGCGGCCGTTGCCGTTGCCGCGGGTCCTGCCGCCGCCGCCGCCGCTCCTGTCGAGGAGAAGACGGAGTTCAACGTGGTTCTCGCGAACGCGGGCGCCAACAAGATCAACGTCATCAAGGAGATCCGCGCCATCACGGGCCTGGGCCTGAAGGAGGCCAAGGACCTGGTCGAGGGCGCGCCCAAGACGGTCAAGGAAGGCGTCAACAAGGACGACGCCAAGAAGATCAAGGACCAGCTCACCGCGGCTGGCGCAACCGTCGAAGTGAAGTAGTTCTGACAGGGGCTGTCCTGTTCTTCCGGGAAATCCCGGGCAGCCTCCTGACCGGATGAGCAGGCCGGCGTCCCCTTTGCTGGGGCGCCGGCTTTGCCCATTTGACATTTGCCAAATTTCCCGGCGCCGCCGCGCGTTACTGAAGTTTGCCCCGCCCGAGCAGCCGTCCCCGGAGACCGAATGCCGACGCAGATCCAGAACAATTTCCGCGTGCGGAAGACCTTCGCGAAAATCGCGAAGATCATCGACATTCCCAATCTCATCAACATCCAGAAGCAGTCCTACGAAAAGTTCCTCCAGGCCGATATTGCCCCGGAGAAGCGCGAGGACCTTGGCCTTCAGGGTGTCTTCAAGTCCGTCTTCCCGATCCGGGACTTCAACGAGACCTCCTCGCTGGAGTTTGTCAGCTATCACCTGGAGAAGCCGAAGTACGACGTCGATGAGTGCCACCAGCGTGGAATGACCTACTCGGCGCCCATCAAGGTCGTCGTGCGCCTGGTCGTCTGGGACAAGGACGAGGAGACCGGCGCCCAGTCGATCCGCGATGTGAAGGAGCAAGAAGTCTACTTCGGCGAAATCCCGCTGATGACCCAGAACGGTACGTTCATCATCAACGGCACCGAGCGAGTCGTGGTGAGCCAGCTGCACCGCAGCCCGGGTGCGTTCTTCGACCACGACAAGGGCAAGAGCCACTCGTCGGGCAAGCTGCTCTACAACGCCCGCATCATCCCATACCGCGGCTCGTGGATCGACTTCGAGTTCGACCACAAGGACCTGCTGTACGTGCGCATCGACCGGCGCCGCAAGCTGCCGGCCACCGTGCTCATCCGCGCCCTGGGCGCCGTCGGTGACACGGCGAAGAAGAACCCGCTCGACTTCAAGGGCTCCACCGAGGAGATCCTCAACTACTACTACGCCACCGAGACCATCTACCTGCAGAGCGCCGCCGACTTCGAGAAGAGCGTCGAGCTGGAGCTCCTGCCGGGTCAGCGCGCCACGCGCGACATCAAGACCAAGTCCGGTGAGTTGATCGTCAAGAAGAACCGCAAGTTCACGCGCGCCGCCATCAAGAAGCTCGAAGCGGCGAAGATGACCAAGCTGCCCATCGACGCGGACGAACTGTTCACCAAGGTCTCCGCCTACGACGTCGTGGACGAGAACACCGGTGAGGTCATCCTTGAGTGCAACGAGGAGGTCTCGCAGGAGAAGGTGGACGAGCTCCTCAAGCGCGACATCAAGGAGTTCAAGGTCCTCTTCATCGACAACCTCAACGTGGGTCCGTACCTGCGTGAGACGTTGATGCTGGACAAGATCGAGTCGCCCGAGCAGGCCATCATGGAGATCTACCGGCGCCTGCGCCCGGGTGATCCCCCGACGCCGGAGACGGCGACGAACCTGTTCAGCAACCTGTTCTTCAATCCGGAGCGCTACGACCTGTCCAAGGTCGGCCGCCTCAAGCTGAACTTCAAGTTCAGCCTCGAGGAGCCCCTGGACGGGCAGATCCTCACCAAGCGCGACATCCTGGAGGTCATCCGCTACCTGATCGACCTCAAGAACGGCAAGGGGACGATCGACGACATCGACCACCTGGGCAACCGGCGCGTGCGCGCGGTGGGCGAGCTGCTGGAGAACCAGTACCGCATCGGTCTGGTTCGCATGGAGCGGGCGATCAAGGAGCGCATGAGCCTCCAGGAGATCGAGACGCTCATGCCGCACGACCTCATCAACGCCAAGCCCGTCACGGCGGTCATCAAGGAGTTCTTCGGGTCCAGCCAGCTGTCGCAGTTCATGGATCAGACGAACCCGCTCTCGGAAGTTACGCACAAGCGCCGTCTGTCCGCGCTCGGGCCTGGCGGTCTGACCCGTGAGCGCGCCGGCTTCGAGGTGCGCGACGTGCACCCGACGCACTACGGCCGCATCTGCCCCATCGAGACGCCGGAAGGTCCGAACATCGGCCTCATCGCGTCGCTGTCGACCTATGCGCGCGTCAACGAGTTCGGCTTCGTGGAGACGCCGTACCGCAAGGTGGACGCGGGCAGCGTGACCGCGGACGTGGCCTTCTACTCGGCGCTCGAGGAGGAGAAGCACACCATCGCCCAGGCGAACGCGGAGACGGACAAGAAGGGCAAGTTCGTCAACGCGCTGGTGCAGAGCCGCCGCAGTGGCGAGTTCGTCCAGGTCAAGGCCGAGGACGTGGACCTGATGGACGTGTCCCCGAACCAGCTCGTGTCGGTGGCCGCCTCCCTCATCCCGTTCCTGGAGAACGACGACGCGAATCGCGCGCTCATGGGCTCCAACATGCAGCGCCAGGCCGTGCCGCTGCTGCGCACCGCCGCGCCGCTCGTGGGCACGGGCATCGAAGCCATCGTGGCCCGCGACTCGGGCGTCACCTGCGTGGCGCGCCGCGACGGCATCGTGGAGTCGGTGGACGCCGGCCGCATCGTGGTGAAGGCGGACTCCAACGCGGCCCTGAGCGACGTGTCCAGCGAAGTGGACATCTACAACCTGCTCAAGTACCAGCGCTCCAACCAGAACACGTGCCTCAACCAGAAGCCCATCATCCGCAAGGGTGACCGGGTGAAGAAGGGCGACGTGATCGCGGACGGTCCGGCCACCGAAACGGGTGAGCTGGCGCTGGGGCAGAACATCGTCGTCGCGTTCATGCCGTGGCAGGGCTACAACTTCGAAGACTCCATCCTGCTGAGCGAGCGCATCCTCAAGGAGGACGTCTTCACGTCCATCCACATCGAGGAGTTCGAGTGCATCGCGCGCGACACCAAGCTGGGCAAGGAGGAGATCACCCGCGACATCCCGAACGTGGGTGAAGAGGCCCTCAAGGACCTGGACGAGAGCGGCATCATCCGCATCGGCGCCGAGGTGAAGCCCGGCGACGTGCTGGTGGGCAAGATCACTCCGAAGGGCGAGACCCAGCTCTCCCCCGAAGAGAAGCTCCTTCGCGCCATCTTCGGTGAGAAGGCCGGCGACGTGCGCGACAGCTCCCTGCGCGTGCCTCCGGGCGTGGTGGGCACCGTCATCAACGCCAAGGTGTTCAGCCGCAAGGGCGTGGAGAAGGACGAGCGCGCCAAGCAGATCGAGTCCATGGAGGAGGCGAAGCTCCTCAAGGACCAGAACGACGAGATCAAGGTCCTCCAGGACTCCGCGTACAGCCGCCTCCGCGGCCTGGTCCGCGGCAAGGAGGTCCAGGGCAAGCTCGTGGACGACAAGGGGAAGATCCTCCTGAAGAAGGGCGACATCCTCAACGACGAGCTGCTGACCACGGTGCCGTACAAGTACTGGGGTGAGATCTCCGTCGGCGAGCCGCTGGACGCGCGCCTGCGCGACATCCTGCGCAGCCTGGAAGAGACGAAGGAGGCCGTGAAGCTGGCCTTCGGCGAGAAGATCGCCCGCATCAAGAAGGGCGACGAGCTTCCTCCGGGCGTCATCAAGATGGTGAAGGTGTACGTCGCCATCAAGCGCAAGCTGGCGGTGGGCGACAAGATGGCCGGTCGCCACGGCAACAAGGGCGTCGTGTCCCGCGTCCTCCCCGAGGAGGACATGCCGTACCTGGAGGACGGGCGTCCGGTGGACATCGTCCTCAACCCGCTCGGCGTCCCCAGCCGCATGAACATCGGGCAGATCCTCGAGGTCCACCTGGGTTGGGCCGCGAAGGGCGTCGGCGAGCAGCTGCAGCGCTACCTCGACGAGAACTTCAGCGGCGAGCAGCTCAAGAAGCAGCTGAAGGTCGTCTACGACGACAAGGCCTTCGGCGACTTCGTGGATGGCCTGTCCGACCAGGAGGTCCAGGACCTCTGCCGCCGGCTCAAGAAGGGCATCCACGTGGCGACGCCGGTGTTCGACGGCGCCCGCGAGACGGAGCTGCACGCCCTCTTCGACGAGGGCCGGCTGCCGCGCTCGGGCCAGATGGTGCTCTTCGACGGCCGCACGGGTGAGCCGTTCGACCAGAACGTCACCGTGGGCGTGATGTACATGCTCAAGCTGCACCACCTGGTGGACGAGAAGATCCACGCCCGTTCCATCGGGCCCTACTCGCTCGTCACGCAGCAGCCCCTGGGCGGCAAGGCCCAGTTCGGCGGCCAGCGTCTGGGCGAGATGGAAGTGTGGGCGATGGAGGCCTACGGCGCGGCGTACACGCTGCAGGAGTTCCTCACCGTCAAGTCGGACGACGTGGTGGGCCGCACGCGCATGTACGAGGCGATCGTCAAGGGCGACAACGTCCTCGAGAGCGGCCTGCCCGAGTCGTTCAACGTGCTCCTCAAGGAGCTCCAGTCGCTGGCCCTGGACGTGGAGCTGTTGGAGAGCGCGCCCCCCGAACGGCAGCGCAGCTTCGGCGGCGACTTCCTCGGCGGCGGTGACGGCGAGGATCGCAAGTCGGGGACCGAGGCCTAAGGCCTTTTCTAAGAAGCCGGCGCGCCCGCCTGACCGGTCGGAACCGCTTCCTCGTCGAGGGAGCGGCCGACCGGGTGCAGGGCGGGGGCCCGAAACGTTTGGCGCCTTGAGCGCTCATAAGTTTTCGGAGGCAACGTGAAGGACATTTTCAACTTCTTCGAGAAGCCGAAGGACCCGCTGTCGTTCAACGCCATCCGCATCGCGCTGGCGTCGCCCGACAAGATTCGGCAGTGGTCGCACGGCGAGGTGAAGAAGCCGGAGACCATCAACTACCGCACGTTCAAGCCGGAGCGCGACGGCCTGTTCTGCGCGCGCATCTTCGGTCCCGTGAAGGACTACGAGTGCAACTGCGGCAAGTACAAGCGCATGAAGCACCGCGGCGTCGTGTGCGAGAAGTGCGGCGTGGAGGTCATCCAGTCCAAGGTGCGCCGTGAGCGCCTGGGACACATCACGCTGGCCACGCCCGTGGCCCACATCTGGTTCCTCAAGTCGCTGCCCAGCCGCATCGGCAACCTGCTCGACATCACCCTCAAGGAGATGGAGAAGGTGCTGTACTGCGAGAGCTACATGGTCATCGACCCGAAGGCGACGCCGCTGCAGCGTGGCGAGCTCGTCTCCGAGGAGAAGATGCACCGGCTCTTCCAGGAGCACGGCGAGGACTCGTTCACCGCGGGCATGGGCGGCGAGGCCGTCCGTGAGATGCTCAAGTCCCTGGACGTGGAGAAGCTGTCCGAGGAACTGCGCAAGGACATGCGCGAGACCACCAGCGAGGCGAAGCGGAAGAAGTACGCCAAGCGCCTGAAGGTGGCCGAGGCGTTCCGCGTCTCCGGCAACAAGCCGGAGTGGATGATGCTGGACGTCATCCCCGTCATCCCGCCCGATCTGCGTCCGCTCGTCCCCCTGGACGGTGGCCGCTTCGCGACGTCCGACCTGAACGACCTGTACCGCCGCGTCATCAACCGCAACAACCGCCTCAAGCGGCTCCAGGAGCTCAACGCTCCGGACATCATCATCCGCAACGAGAAGCGGATGCTGCAGGAGGCCGTGGACGCGCTGTTCGACAACGGTCGCCGCGGCAAGACCATCACCGGCCCGAACAAGCGGCCGCTGAAGTCGCTGTCCGACATGCTCAAGGGCAAGCAGGGCCGGTTCCGTCAAAACCTGCTCGGCAAGCGCGTGGACTACTCGGGCCGCTCGGTCATCGTCGTCGGTCCGGAGCTGCGCCTGCACCAGTGCGGCCTGCCGAAGATCATGGCGCTCGAGCTGTTCAAGCCGTTCATCTACAACAAGCTCGAAGAGAAGGGCTACGTCACCACCATCAAGTCGGCGAAGAAGATGGTGGAGAAGGAGCGTCCTGAGGTCTGGGACATCCTCGAGGACGTGATCCGTGAGCACCCGGTGCTCCTCAACCGCGCGCCCACGCTGCACCGCCTGGGCATGCAGGCCTTCGAGCCCGTGCTCATCGAAGGCAAGGCCATCCAGCTGCACCCGCTGGTCTGCGCCGCGTTCAACGCGGACTTCGACGGCGACCAGATGGCCGTGCACGTGCCCCTCTCCATCGAGGCCCAGATGGAAGCACGCGTGCTGATGATGTCGACGAACAACATCCTCAGCCCCGCGAACGGCAAGCCCATCATCGTCCCGACGCAGGACATGGTGCTCGGCATCTACTACATGACCCGCGCCCGTGAGTTCGCCAACGGCGAAGGCCGCGTGTTCGCGTCGCCGGAGGAAGTGCGCGCCGCGTACGACCACGGCGAGGTGCACCTGCAGGCCAAGGTGGTGTGCCGCATCGACGCCAAGCGCAAGGAGACCACGGTCGGCCGCGTGCTGCTGTGGGAAGTCGTGCCGCGCCGCGTGGGCTTCGACGCCATCAACAAGGTGCTCGACAAGAAGTCGCTCGGTAACCTCATTGACCTCTGCTACCGCCTCACGGGCGAGAAGGAGACGGTGCTGCTGGCCGACCGCATCCGCAGCCTGGGCTACTTCCACGCGACCCGCGCCGGTATCTCCATCGCGCTCAAGGACATGATCATCCCTGCGAAGAAGCAGGAGTTCCTGGACTACGCGCGCAAGGAAGTGGCGGAGATCGAGAACCAGTACCTCGAGGGCCTCATCACCGACGGTGAGCGCTACAACAAGGTCATCGATATCTGGGCGGAGATCACCGAGAAGGTCGCCCAGGAGATGATGCAGCAGATCTCCACCGACGAGGCCACGGGCTACCTCGACGGCGTGCGCACGACGCGCAAGCAGCCGTCGTTCAACCCCATCTACATCATGGCCGACTCGGGCGCGCGCGGCAGCGCCCAGCAGATCCGTCAGCTGGCCGGTATGCGCGGCCTGATGGCCAAGCCCTCCGGTGAAATCATCGAGACGCCCATCACGGCCAACTTCCGTGAAGGCCTCTCCGTGCTCCAGTACTTCATCTCCACGCACGGCGCCCGCAAGGGCCTGGCGGACACGGCGCTCAAGACGGCCAACTCCGGTTACCTCACCCGCCGTCTCGTGGACGTGGCGCAGGACGCCATCATCAACGAGTACGACTGCGGCACCATGGACGGTCTGTTCATTGGCGCCCTGGTCGAAGGCGGAGAGATCATCGAGCCGCTGGGTGAGCGCATCCTGGGCCGCGTGGCCCTGGACGACATCCTCGACCCCGTGACGGGCGAGGTGCTGGTGCGCGCCAACGAGGAGATCGACGAGGAGCGCGTCCGCCGCATCGAGAACAGCGGTCTGGACCGGGTGAAGATCCGCTCGGTGCTCACCTGCCAGGCCAAGCGCGGCATCTGCGTGGAGTGCTACGGCCGTGACCTGGCGCGCGGCCGCAAGGTGTCCGTCGGCGAGGCCGTGGGCGTCATCGCGGCGCAGTCCATCGGCGAGCCGGGTACCCAGCTCACGATGCGCACCTTCCACATCGGTGGTGCGGCGACGCGGCGCGCGGAGCAGTCCAGCCTCGAGAACCGCTACGCGGGCTCCGTGAAGTTCGCGGGCCTGAACACGGTGCAGAAGGCGGACGGCACGCTGGTGGCCATGAACCGCAACGGCGAGCTCGTCGTCGTCGACGAGTCGGGCCGCGAGCGCGAGCGCTACCAGATCATCTACGGCGCCCGCATCCTGGTGAAGGAACACCAGAAGCTGGAGCCGGGCGTGCTCCTGGCCGAGTGGGACCCGTTCGCCATCCCGCTGCTCACGGAAGTGGGCGGTGTCGTGCGCTACGAGGACATCATCGAAGGCGTGACGATGTCCGAGACGCTCGATGAGGTGACGGGCCTGTCGCGCAAGACGGTCATCGAGTCCAAGGACCCGGAGGCGCGTCCGCGCGTCACCATCCGCGACGCGCAGGGCAACGTGAAGGACCTGCCGTCCTCCAAGAACCAGGCGAGCTACTTCCTGCCCCAGGGCGCGATCATCACCGTGAACGACACGGATGAGATCTCCGCGGGCGAGGTCATCGCCAAGGTGCCGCGCGAGACCACGAAGACCAAGGACATCACGGGCGGTCTGCCCCGCGTGGCCGAGCTCTTCGAGGCGCGCAAGCCCAAGGACGCGGCGGCGATCGCGGAGATCGACGGCGTGGTGTCCTTCGGCAAGGACACCAAGGGCAAGCGCAAGCTCATCATCACCCCCGAGGTGAGCGGCGAGCAGCGCGCGGATCTGGCCAAGGAGTACCTGATCTCCAAGGGCAAGAGCATCAACGTCCACTCCGGTGACCGCGTGAAGGCCGGCGAGGCGATGATGGACGGCGCGGCCAACCCGCACGACATCCTCAAGGTGCTGGGCGAGAAGGAACTCGCGCGCTACCTGGTGGACGAAGTGCAGGAGGTCTACCGACTGCAGGGCGTGAAGATCAACGACAAGCACATCGAGACGATCGTCCGGCAGATGCTGCGCCGGGTGCGCGTCACGGACGTGGGCGACACCAACTTCCTGGTCGACGAGCAGGTCGAGAAGTGGGTGTTCGAGGAGGAGAACGAGAAGGTCATGGCCGAGGGCAAGCGCCCGGCCGTGGGTGAGCCGCTGCTGCTCGGCATCACCAAGGCCTCGCTCTCCACCGAGTCGTTCATCTCCTCGGCGTCGTTCCAGGAGACCACGAAGGTCCTCACCGAGGCCGCCATCAACGGCAAGGTGGACTACCTGCGCGGCCTCAAGGAGAACGTCATCATGGGCCGGCTCATCCCCGCCGGCACGGGCCTGCCGAACTACAAGCACCTCGACATTGAGGTGGAGAGCCCCACGGACGAGGTCAACGAGATGGAGGCCGCCCTGGCCGCCACCCACGGAGACACCGGCCCGCTGGCCCCTCCGCCGTCGCGGCCGGACACCCGGTCCACCGACGTCGCCTAGTGACCTGACGGAGCGTCCCTGACGCTCCGGGAGACCGCCGCCGTCCTGGTTCATGCCGGGGCGGCGGCTTTCTCGTTTTGCACATTTCATCAGCCTTCGGCTTGACAGCATGTCGCGGTGCGTTATGTTGACGCATCACGTTGTCGGCCCGGGAAATCCCGGGTGGGGGAGAGCGACATGGCTACGACGAGTGCGAAGACGGCGGAGAAGTCAGGTGTCACGCAGAACGTGGAGAGCTTCCTGAAGGGGCAGCTCTCCCAGGCCCAGAAGCGGTTCGAGGGCCTGGAAGGGGAGGCCAACAAGGCCTTCAAGGTGCTGGAGACGCGGGGCCAGGAGGCGAAGAAGGAGGTCCAGGCCCTGTGGACGAAGGTGCAGGCCGGTGAGCTGCGCGCGGACCCCCGGGTGCAGGAGCTGACCAAGAAGGTGGACGCCGCGAGCGTCGAGCTGCGCAAGCGGCTGGACGGGCTGCAGGCGAAGGTCGTGGAGGCGGTGGGAGTTGCCAGCCAGTCCCAGGTGCAGCAGATCACCCACGAGCTGGGCCGCCTGTCGAAGAAGCTGGATGTACTGCTGAAGCCCACCCGTCGGGCCCACGGCGCGACCAAGAATTCGGGCAGCGCGGCGTCTTCTCCGCGGGCCTGAGCAGCGTTTTCTTCACCCAAGGGGTGTGCTTAGGTGGCAGCCCCTTTCGTTTGAATGCCTCGGGTTTCCCTTCAAGGGGGCCCGGGGCGCTCCCGGAGCGACTTCATGGACAACAATACCGAGGCCCCCCGAGAGAAGACCTCCGTGGCGGAGGCGTTCGAGCGCATCTGGAGCCAGGCGCTCCTCGCGGTGAACACGGCGGAGGAGGAGGCTTCCCGCGCCGTGCAGCGCGTGGCGACCGTCGCGGGCTGGAGCCAGGACGAGGTGAAGCGTCAGGCCCGGGAGTTCTCGGAGCGGCTGACGGGGCACCGCAAGGACCTGGAGCACAACGTGGAGGAGCGGGTGCGCACGGCGCTCACGCTGCTGAAGCTGCCGCGCCGCGAGGAGTTGCAGGCGTTTGGTAGCCGCCTGGAGCGCCTCTCCGAGCGCATCCAGGCCCTGGAGCACCGCAAGTGAGTGGACCCGCCGCCTCGGGCGGCAGGTCGTTGGGAACGCGGTTCTTCGCGGGGCTGCATGCCCTGAGCAGCGGGTGCTCCCGGCTCCCGTTGCTCGCGGGCGTGGCGCTCGTGGTGTCCGCGCGGGTGGTGCCCCTCCTGGAGGAGCCTCCTTCCCAGCCCGTGGTCCCCGAGGTGGTGTCGATGGAGTCCGCCTCCGCGGAGGCGGTGCTCATCGACGCGGTGCTGGCCAAGCGCGCCCCGGACCTGGGGCTCACGCTGCGCCGGCGGTTGGGGCAGGCCATCGACGAAGAGGCCCGCCACACCGGGTATGATCCGCTGCTGGTGCTGGCCCTCATCGACGTGGAGTCCGACTTCGAGGAGGAGGCCATCTCCGACAAGGGCGCCCGGGGGCTGATGCAGATCAAGCCCAGCACGCTGCACTTCCTGGCGGAGAAGGAAGGGCTGCGGCTGTCGCGCGAGGAGGTCGTGTCCGATCCCGCCGTCTGTGTGCGGTTGGGCATCCGCTACCTGCGCTCGCTGCAGGGCCGGTTTGGCGGCGACCTGGACCTGGCGCTGATGGCGTACAACGCCGGCCCCACGCGCATCCGCGATGCCCTGAAGGCCGGGGAGCTGGAGAAGTTCCGCCGCTACCCCCGGGCCGTGCGGCGCGACTTCCGCCGCTTCCGCGAGGGCCACGGCTTGGGTGGGGACTGGGCGCTCGCGCAGCGGGAGCTTCCACCCGAGGAGCCCGGCGCGACGACGACCGCGGCCCCCTGACGCGGGCCCGCGGGACTTCCGGGTGAATGTTCGGGGCCGTGGCGCGCTCCAACCCGGGCCACACTCGCCTTGTCCCGCTCCCCGGGGTGCGCTAAGTCGTTGCAAGCCCTCGGGACTGTTGAGGATTCCCAGGAGGGATGCCCCCATGTCTCGCCCGTCCGCCCGCATCGCGCTCACCCTCGCGGCCACGCTTGTCCCCATGCTGGCCGTGGCCGGTTCCGTCTTCCTCAACGGCGTCAACATCGACGGCGTGAAGAACACGCGCTTCGAGAAGGCCACCGTCCGCATCGACGCGGAAGGGAACGTCTACATCAATGCGCCGGGCTACGCCGCTCGGCGGACGACCGTGACGCCCACTCCGCCTCC